>JBIIOC010000021.1:0-28196 GCA_044337135.1 Phycisphaerales bacterium
AGGCCCGCCGCGCGCTTCGACAGCTGCTTCTGCGGCCGCGCGTGCAGCGCATGGCGAGCGTGAAGTCCGTGATGCCCTGGGCGGAGCGTGGCGACATCCCGACGCACGCGATGATCGAGCTGGTCGGAGCCGCGCTGCTGCAGGAGGAGCCGTCGCGCTACGCCATGCTGGAATGCGGTGATCCGTGGGAGCGTGCGCGCATGGTGGCGCAGGCGATCGCGCACCTCGAGGGCGTCGTGGCGGGCGCCGAGGCGCAGCACCCCGAGAACTGGCCCAAGGGCCTGAGCTGGAACTGAACGATGCCGAAGGGACACTGGCTCGTGAAGACGGAGCCCGAGGTCTACTCGATCGACGACCTGCGTCGCGACAGGTCGACGGCGTGGGACCGGGTGCGCAACCATCAGGCGAAGATCTCGCTTCGAGACGGCATGCGGCCGGGGGATCGCGTGCTCATCTATCACTCCAACGCGGATCCGACCGGGGTGGTCGGCACCGCCACGGTGGTGGGCGAGGCGATCGCGGACGAGACGCAGTTCAGCAAGGCTGACGAGGCCTTCGAGCCACGTGCCACGCGCGAGTCGCCGGTCTGGTGGGCTCGCACGCTGCGTTTCGAGCGACGGTTCGAGGCGTGCGTGGAACTCGCGGCGCTGCGCGCGGAGCCCGCGCTCTCCGGGATGAAGCTGCTCGCGCGAGGCAACCGGCTGAGCGTGCTTCCGGTGACCGAGGCGGAGTTCGAGCGGATCCTGCGGATGGCCGGAGCCTGAGCGGGTAGCCTGCCAAGGCGCGGGTATTTCCCGGGATCAAAGGAGGCCTCGATGGACAGCGTGGCGATTGGTGCCCTGGTGCTGGTGGGCGTGTTGATCGTGGTGGCGTTGTGGGTGATCGGTGTCTTCAACGCGCTGCAGCGCGCCAGGATCGGCGCCGAGGGGGCGTTCTCCAACATCGACGTGGAATTGCGTCGCAGGCACGACCTGGTGCCGAATCTGGTCGAGACGGTGAAGGGGTACGCGTCGCACGAGCGGCAGACGCTCGAGGCGGTGATCCAGGCGCGCGCCGCGGCGACGGCGGCGCGATCGATCGGCGAGCGCGTCGAGGCGGAGTCCGCGCTCTCGCGTGGGCTCGGTCGGCTGATGGCGGTGGCCGAGGCGTATCCGCAGCTCAAGGCGGATGGGGGCTTCATGCGCCTGCAGGGCGAGCTGAGCGACACCGAGAACCGGATCGCATCGCGCCGCAACGGCTTCAACGGATCCGCGAGCGCCTACAACGAGACGCTGAGCGTCTTCCCGAACAACCTGATCGCCGGGATCTTCGGCTTCCGTCCGCTTCCCTTCCTGAAGGAAGACGACGAGGCGGTTCGTGCGGCGCCGAAGGTGGCGTTCTGACGATGGCGCGCGAGCGGCTGGTCTCGGCGGAATCCCGGGGCGAGGACGAGGAGTCCTCGGGCAGCGGCCCGGCCCTGCGTCCGCGCAGGCTCGACGAGTACGTGGGTCAGACCGATCTGGTCGAGCGCGTGCGCATCGCGGTGCAGGCCGCGAAGCAACGCGACGAGCCCGTGGATCACGTGCTGCTCCATGGCCCGCCGGGCCTCGGCAAGACGACGCTCGCGCACGTGATCGCCGCCGAGATGGGAACGCGGGCGGTTGTCACCAGCGGACCCGCGTTGACGAAGGCGGGTGACCTGGTGGGCACGCTCACGCGACTGGGTGCGGGTGACGTGCTGTTCATCGACGAGATCCATCGACTCCCCGCCGCGGTCGAGGAGTACGTCTATCCCGCGATGGAGGAGTATCGCGTCGACTTCACCGTGGACCAGGGCATGCATGCGCGCATGGTGACGCTTCCGATCAAGCCCTTCACGCTGATCGGCGCGACCACGCGGGCAGGCCTTCTCACGCAGGCCCTGCGCAGCCGTTTCGGGCTGGCGCACCACCTGGACTTCTACGGGCAGGATGAACTCGAGCGGATCGTCGCGCGCGCCGCGGACCTGCTCGGCGTGACCGTGGACGCGGCCTCGGTGACCACGCTCGCGGAACGCAGTCGAGGCACGCCTCGCGTCGCGCTGCGGCTGCTGCGACGCGTGCGCGATTGGGCGCAGGTCCGCGGGCGGGGCCGCGTGGACGCCGCGGCCGTGAAGGCCGGACTGGAACTCGAGGGGGTCGACGCCAACGGACTCGATGAACTCGATCGCAAGTACCTGCGCACGCTTGCCCGCACCTACCGGGGCGGGCCCGTGGGGCTGGAGACGCTCGCGGCGACGATCGGCGAGGACGCCGACACGCTCGAGGATCTGGTGGAGCCATTCCTGCTGCGAAGCGGGCTGCTGGCACGGACGCGTCAGGGACGTCGCCTGACGGCCGACGGCGCGGCGCGCATCGGCGAGCGGATCGAGAACGCCGAGCCGTTGGAGGATTGAGGCGCGCGCGGCTGCGCCGGGACTAGAAGGCGCTGTCGCTCAGGCCGGACCAGGGCGTGCCGGTGCCGTCCGAGTTCAGGTTGCCCGTGTTCAGGCCTCGGCTGCCGGCCGCGGGAATCGAGAGATTGAGCCCGAACGAGTACTGGTCGGTGATCGCGCTGTAGCCCAGCGCCGCGCCCAGGTTGAAGTCCGGGAAGGTCCGGCTGAGCGACGCCGTGAGCGCGCGCAGGTCACCCTGCCCGAGGTCGATCTGCGGACCGGCGCTCAGCGTGTAGAGCTTGCCGATCTTGTAGGCAACGCCAGGCTGCAGCAGCTCGTCGTTGGGGTAGAGCGTGGAGTCGTAGAAGTTGTTGATCATCCGGTACTCGCAGAAGAAGCTGACGTCCGGCGAGTGCTCGAGCGACAGGCCCACCGAGCCTCGCGCGAAGTCGCTCTGGCCCGCGTTGGCGGCGGTGTTGCGATCCTCGAAGAGCAGGACCGTGCTGCCGTAGGCCGAGAGCGTGCTGGAGAGTGCCAGCGTGCCGCGCGCGTAGCCGTGGTTGCCCCACTGCGAGAGTTCCGGTCGCCACGTGAAGAACTGCGGCGTGGGGCTCTGGTAGTACGCCAGACTGTCGAGCCCGTCGGAGGGACGCTGGAAGTTCGCGCTCGAATCGTTCACGACGGCACCGATGTCGAGCATCGCCCAGTCGACGCTTCGCCAGTCGCCGGGCCCGCCGCGGTAGGTCTTCCATCGCTGGGTCACGCCGAGCTGCGCCACGGCCGCGCCCGTGGCGCCCTCGACATCCTGGTCGAAGATCGGATACTCGCCGTCGTTGGCGGAGTCGTAACCGCCCCACAGCGTGCTGTTGGGCTCGATCACCCATCGAAGCCTGTTCAGGTCGAGCGTCGAGTTCTGCACGCCGTCGAAATCCTGGCTGAAGGTCGCGCTCATGCGCACACCGGCGCCCAGGATCGCGCGGAACGTGCCGCCGTCGGATCCCGGCGCGTTCAGGTTCGCGTAGTTCTGGAACTCGTTGGTCAGGTAGCCGATCGCGGTGCCCTGCGCGAAGGGCACGAACCGCACGGTCTCGTCGCCCATCGGCAGCGCGAGCTCCTGCCGGGTGAAGGTGCGGACGTAGGTCTCCTCGTTGTAGCCGTTGGCGAAGTACGCCGAGTTGATGTCGGCGTTCTGTCCGATGGCGGTGCCGAAGGCGCCGCCGCGACCGCCATAGGGGGCGCCCTGGGCCGCGAGATCCTGTGGCGTTCCCTTCTCGAGCTGCATCGCCATGGCGTTGGCGTTGTACTCCTGGGTCCAGGTGAGATCGCCGTCGAACAGCGAGTCGCCGTAGCGCCGATAGGACGCCTCGGGGAACTTGGACACGCTGTAGGGTCGGCTGGCCAGCATCCAGCTGTTCACCACGTAGCGGTCGAGGTCGTACTTCACCAGCGCGTCGAAGGCGCTGTTGCCGTCCTGAAGCTTGATGAAGCCGCTGGTCTCGTACTCGCGGCGGTTGGCGAAGTCCTGCTGCTTGAAGGTGCTGATGAAGGCCCCGTCGCTCACCCAGTTGAGCTGGCCCTGGATCAGCGAGGCGCCGTCGAGCGGCACGCTGGTCGAACCGTCGATCAGTCCGCGCCACTGCTGCGGTGACGTGTAGAGCACGCCGGAGGAGCTCTGCTCGGTGTTCTGGAAGTCGTAGAAGCCGTAGAGGCTCAGGTCACCCGGCGTGCCGCTGAAGCGCGTGCCGAGACCGATGCCGTTCTTGGTGTAGAGGTCCTGCGCGAGCTCCGCCTCCATCGCGAACGGCGGCCGCCATCCGACGAGTCGCCACAGGTCCCATCGCGTGCCGATGTTCATGCCCTGATACTCGTTCCAGCCCGCGCTCACCTCTGGCAGCACGGGCTTGTCCGCCTCGCCCTTCAGGGAGGGCCAGTAGAAGATCGGCATGCCGCCCGCGCGCAGGGTGACGTGCTGCGCCTCGGCGACGGTGGTGGGATCCGAGGCGGGGCCCTTGGTGATCGCCACGCGATCGGCGCCCACCGACAGGTGCGGGGTGTAGAACTCGCTCAGCGAGACGCTGGCGTCGCGGGCCTCGAACTGGTCCTTCGCGACCTGACGCACCTCGGCGGCGCGGCTGACGACCGGGATGCCGCCGCGGATGTAGGTTCGAAGCACGGCCTGAAGCGCCGCCGCGCGGCCCGTCGCGATGTCGTAGTACACCTGCGCGCCGCGCACGGAGTAGTCGCCGTCGGTCGCGAGCACGTCGCCCTCGAGATAGACGCCCTCGATGTCGCCCGCGTCGGCCTGTCCGGTGCCTGCGCGGATCTTCCGCAGCGCGCCCTCGCGAAGGAAGAGCACCGCCCGTTCCGCGCTCAGGCGCATCTCCGCGCCACGCTGCGTCGGGTCGCGGGCGAGCACGTCGACCTGCGCGCCGCCGGTGACCGTGATGACGTCGGACTGCTCCTCGACATTCACCTCGCGACCCGCGAAGGTGACCACGTCGCCGCGGCGAGGAGGTTCGGCAGCGGGGGCGGCGGCGGTGCCCGAGAGGGGCTGTGCCGTGGCGGGTTCGGGGGCCTTCGTGGCCGACGGCCCACTCGTCACCTGAAGCGGCGGTTCCGGCGGAGGCCTGGGCGTGTCCACGCGGGTGAGGCTCGAGAGCGTGGCCGGTCCGGCGGCGATGGACTTGAGATAGCTCGCCACACGAACCTCGCCGGGGGCGGTCACCGCACGCGTGGGCTGCTCCTCGAGCATCACCGGCACGGCAAGCTTCACGCTGCCGCGCAGGCTGCCCGTGACGAGCACGTTCTTGCCCTCCACGCCAAGGCCGGCGCCACGCGAACTCTCGGCGACATCGGCGAACCACAGGGCGACCTGCGTGATCACGCCCTCGGCGGATGGGATCCGGTTGATCCACACGAGCGCGTTGCGCGTGGAGAAGTTGTATCCACCCATCGTGATGCGCACGTCGCCCTCGAGCGCCAGGCGCTGCGTGTCGTCCACCTTCCAGCGGAAGGCGCGGGTGGCCTGGAGGGAGAGATCGGTCTTCAGCGGCGTGATCGGCAGCACGAAGCCGCTGAGACGGTCCCCCGTGATCGGCGCTTCGCGAAGCGCTCCCGGACCGGGCGTGCCATCGAACGGCGCGGCAGCCAGCAGCCCGATCCATGCGATGGCCAGGGTTCGACGGAGCACGCGGGCATGCTATCGACGCGCGTGCGCGCGAACCGAACCCGATCAGCCGCGCCAGGCTGGTGGCGCGCCCAGCATGGCGTGCACCTCGCGCGCAACCCAGGCGAGCGACCAGCAGGCGACTGCGGTGCCCGCGAAGGCCGCCGCCGCCACGGGCCGCCCAAGGGCGAGCGACCAGGCCGCAGCCATGGCCGGCGGCGTCGCGACGGCCGCACGCTGCAGGAGCATGAGGGACTCGTCGGCCTTCGACTCGATGGATGCCGCCCGCACGAGCCACGCGAACCCTCCGAGCGGGATGGCGAGCCATGCCGCGGCCACGAGCGACTCGTCGGCAGGCCAGATCGGGGCGCCACGATGTCGCGCAAGGAGGGCGATGCCGATCGTCGTCGCGAGCGATGTGACCGCGAGCGTCAGGCCCGTCGTCCGGTCGATCGACGGGCGCTTGCCGCTGCGCTGATGGATCAGCGTGCCGGTGACCACCGCCTGGATGAAGACGAGACAGGCCGGCAGGGTGAAGGGCTGCGCGGGCCAGGGAATGAACATCACGCCCGCGTGCGCCAGCCCCATCATCGGCAGGCCTGCGGCCGGCACATGGCGCCCGAACGCGTTCCACGCGGTGACCCCGCCGGCGGCGAGCAACGCGACCTTCAGGGAATCGTCACCGAACGTCGCCGAGGCGATCAGCGCCGTGACGAGCGAGCCGAAGGTCACGAGCGCCGCGTGATGCGTGCGCATGCGGCCTGCCGGCAGAGGGCGGCCGGGATTGCGCGCCTGGTCCCTTCGCTGATCGAGCAGGTCGTTCATCCCCGCCGCGAAACCCAGCATGCCGCCGCCGATCAGGGCGGCGACGGTCAGTGCCGCCCACAGCGGCATGGTCGAGGCGGCTCGATCGTCGGCGGCGGGATTCCAGCGGGTGAGCAGGGTCGCCAGCCACAGGTCGCTTCCCACGGCGAGCGCCAGCGGCATGCGCACCAACTGAAGCGTGGCAAGCGCGCGCAGGACCAGCGATCGCATGGACGCATGGTACGCCGCGGCTGCAGCGGGTGGCCCGCTCTCCTACCATGACCCGTTCCATGAGGAAGGACCAGACCGCATCGGAATCGCGTGACGCCAAGGGCATGCGCGTGGCCATCGTGACGGGCGATTACCACACCGAGATCCACGAGCGGCTGCTCGCCGGCGCGCGCGCGGCGTTCCTTGCGTCGGGCGGCCGCGAGTCCGACCTGCACGTGAGCACCGTGGATGGCGTGTACGACCTTCCCCCGGTCGTCGCCGCCGCGATGGGGGCAGGCTTCGACGCCGTCGTGGCCCTTGGGTGCGTGGTGCGCGGCGAGACCCGGCATGATCGACACATCGTGGACGCGGCCTTCTCGCAGCTGTCGGCGATCGCGGTCGCTCACGGTCGGCCGGTGGGGCTTGGCGTGCTGACCGTGGAGAGCATGAAGCAGGCGCGTGAGCGCGCTGGTGGAAGCAAGGGCGATGCCGGCGCGTTCGCGATGCGTGCCGCGATCCGCTCGGCGGCCGCGATCCGCGCACTGGCCAAGGCGGGGCGTCGATGAGTTCGGCCTCCAAGTCGCACGCTCGTCGCTGTGCGCTGCAGGCGATGTACGAGATGGATCAGGGCGCCAGCGGCGACTCGCTGGCGGGCACCTTCGCCGATGACGCTGGTGCGCCTGGTGACGCCTCCGCGCTGGAGCAGGGTCGCGCGCTGGCCGCGATGGCCTGGGAGTTCCGCGACGAGGCCGACCGGGCGCTCGCCGATCTGGTGACCGACTGGCCGGTGCACCGCCAGCCCGTGGTGGACCGCAACGTGCTGCGCCTGGCCGTGTACGAGATGCATCGCGGCGGCGTGCCGCACGCCCTGGCCATCGATCAGGCGGTCGAGCTCGCGCGCGAGTTCGGTGGCGAGCGCAGCCCCGCGTTCGTGAACGCGGTGCTTGATCGCTGGTGGAAGCGGCATTCGGGGAGCGCCTGATGTTCCGCAAGGCGCTCGAGGCCCTTCGCAAGGGCGCGGCGCGCACCGCCGCCGCGATCGGTGGATCGCTGCGATCGCTGCTGCATGGCCGTGACCTTGACGAGGCGCTCATCGACGAGATCGAGACCGCGCTGGTGACGGCCGATGTCGGCGTGACGCTGGCGCGCGAACTCGTGGACGAGGTGCGCACGCAGTTCCGCAAGGGCGTGGCGCGCAAGGGCGAGGACGCGATCGGCATCCTGAAGGCCCGGCTGAAGGCGCGGCTCTCGGGCGATGACCTGCGCCTTGCGCGCGCCGAGCGGGCGCCCACCGTGATCCTGGTGGTCGGCGTGAACGGCAGCGGCAAGACCACGAGCGTGGCCAAGATCGCCAAGGCGCTGCGAGACGAGGGTCGCTCGGTGCTGCTGGCCGCCGCGGACACCTACCGCGCCGGCGCGGTCGCGCAGCTGACGGTCTGGAGCGAGCGGCTCGGCGTCGACATCGTGAAGGGCGCGGCGGGAGCGGACCCGGCGGCCGTCGCCTTCGACGCGGCCGAGGCTGCGTTGGCGCGGGGCGTGGACACGCTGCTCGTGGATACCGCGGGTCGCCTGCACACGCAGGAAGGACTGCTTCGCGAACTCACCAAGATCCGCAACGTGCTGGCCAAGCGGATCCCGGGCGCGCCGCACGAGACGCTGCTGGTGCTCGACGCGACCACCGGCCAGAGCGCGATCGCGCAGGCGCGCGTGTTCCGCGAGGTGGCGAACGTGACTGGCGTGTTCCTGGCGAAACTCGACGGCACCGCGCGTGGCGGCGCTGCGGTGGGCATTCGCGAGGCGCTTGGCGTGCCGGTGAAGCTGGTCGGTGTCGGCGAGACGCCCGAGGACGTGCAGCCCTTCGATCCCGAGGGCTTCGTGGATGCCCTGTTCTCGGGGCTGGATTCCCCCTGATTGCGCCTTGCCGTGCTCCTACCATGGGGCCATGGCGCGGCGCCCAGGATTCACCTTGATCGAGCTGCTGGTGGTGATCGGCATCATCGGCGTGCTGCTTGGCATCGCGTTTCCAACCCTGAAGATGGCGCAGGCGAGCAGCCGCAACACGGTGTGCCTGAGCAACCTCAGGCAGATCTTCATTCCCTACAAGGCCTACGCCGACAACAACGGCGGCAAGATGCCGGTGTGCAACATGCTGCCGGCGGTGGGGCCCAAGGGTCCCGAGGGCGGGCTGCCTCAGGTTCTTGCCGGTTCGATTCCCGCCAACAGCGACGTGTGGCTCTGTCCGGCGGATCTTGACGAGGCCAGCCGCTCCACCGGCACGAGCTACCTGTACGTGCCCGGACTCCTGCGCTTCAGTCCCGAGATCCAGGTGCAGGTGACCCGGCAGGTGCTCAGCAAGCAGAAGCTCGACCCGCGCGCGCGCGAACGGCTTCGCAACGATCTCGAGGCCCGCATGCTCGAGGCGTTCTACGAGGGAATCGAGAAGCCCGACGCCGGTAGCAAGGGTGGCGGCCCGCGGGCGGCCAGGTACGCGCTGGTGATCGATTCGGCGGATCGTCATCCGGGCAATCGAGAGCCGCGCAACGGCCTCTTCCTCGATGGATCGGTGGGCGAGAACGCCAAGGCGGACGAGGCCGAGGATGAGGGCGCGGCCGACGCGTCGGGAGCCGGCGATGCCTGACTGGCGCTGGCTTGACTCGATGCTCTGGGAGATCCGCCGTTTCGAGCGGCGGCAGTGGCTCGCGGTCGCTGGCGGCGCGTGCGCGCTGCTGCTGCTGGTGATCGTCGCCTGGTGGTGGGGCTTCCTGCGCGTGCGCAAGCCGCCGAGCATCTTCGACTCGCCCGTCGATGACACGCTGGGGTACCTGGCGCTGAAGGACTTCAGTCGCCTTCCGGTCGAGGAGCGCGTGCGCTTCATGCTGGACTTCGCGCAGCGATTCCGTGGCATGCAGCCGGGCGAGAGCGCCGCCGCCGCGGCGTTCCTGGCGGGACTCTCGGGGCCTGCGCGCGAGCAGCTTCGCGAGAACGTGCGCGACCTGATGAAGGATGTCCTGTCGGAGGGCGCCGAGAACTACATGTCGCTTCCGCCGCACCAGCGCGGCGACTACATCGACGGCTGGATCGTGAAGTGGCAGCGCACCGCCGAGATCGGCCTGACCGGCAAGGACAGCGGCAAGACCGATGCGGAACGCCTGGCCGACATGCGCAACGAGGGCGAGCGCGCCGAACGTCGTCGCGAACGGTTCGCGGGTGGCGGGCAGCTGAGCGATCGTGGCGTGAACGGCTTCCTCGATCTCTGGCAGGGCGAGGTGGAGCCCGCGAGCAGCCCGCGCGAGCAGGGTCAGATCGTGCGCTTCCTCGATGACGTGCGCTCGCGCATGATCGCGCCGCGTTGACGGAATGAAGCCCCCCGAGCGCAACACGCTTCCGGTGCGCGCTCGCGCGCAGGAGATCGCGCAGGCGCTCGCGCGGTCGAATCGGCTGGTGCTCACGGCCGAGACCGGCTCCGGCAAGACCACGCAGGTTCCGCAGCTGATCCTGGAGGCCGGATCGCCGGGGCAGGTGCTGGTGCTCGAGCCGCGCCGGCTCGCGGCACGCATGGTGGCGCGACGCGTGGCCCAGGAGCAGGGAACCAGGCCCGGCGATCGCGTGGGCTGGCGCACGCGGTTCGACGCGGCCTGGAGCGACGCCGTGCGCATCGGCTTCCTGACCGAGGGAGTGTTCCTGCGCTTGCTGCTCGAGTCGCCGCGGCTCGACGGCGTGGGAACGGTCGTGGTGGACGAGTTCCACGAGCGCAGCCTGCAGGCGGATCTGGCCGTGGCGGCGGTGCGGCGCGCGCAGGACTCGGGCCGCCCGGACCTGAAGCTCGTCGTGATGAGCGCCACGCTCGACGCGGATCGCCTTGCGGGTTCGCTGGGTGCCGAGCGGCTCCACATCGAGGGCCGCGCGTTTCCCGTGAACGTGCGCCACGCGCCGCTGCGGCAGGGCGAGGATCTCTGTCAGCGTGCCGCGGAGCACGCGACGCAGCTTGCGCAGGAGGTCGACGGCGACGTGCTGGTGTTCATGCCGGGCGTGCGCGAGATCGAGCGCACGCTGCTGGCGATGCGATCGATTCCCGCGGCGGCGCGTCTCGACCTGCGCCGATTGCACGGCTCGATGCCGCCGGGTGAGCAGGATCAGGCGCTCGAGCCGTCGCAGCGTCCGCGCATCGTGGTGGCCACGAACGTCGCGCAGACATCGATCACCGTGCCGGGCGTGCGCGGGGTCGTCGACAGCGGACTCGCGCGCGTGCATCGCGTCGACGCACGGCGAAGCCTTGATGCGCTGCGCGTGGAACCGATCAGCCGCGCCGCGGCGGAGCAGCGCGCCGGTCGTGCCGGCCGCATGGAGGCTGGACGCTGCGTGCGCCTGTGGAGCGAGACGGACCACGCTCGCCGCGCGGCGTTCGACGAGCCCGAGATCGCGCGCGCCGAACTGAGCGACACCGCGCTGCAGGTGGCGGCGCTCACGGGGTCGGTGCACGGCTTCCCGTGGGTGGAGGCCCCGCCTGAGGAGCCGTGGGCGCGCGCGTGTGCGCTGCTTGAGCGGCTTGGGGCGATCGACTCGAGTGGCGCGATCTCCGAGCGTGGCAGGCGCATGGCGCGGGTCCCTGCGGCACCCCGGCTTGCGGCGGCGCTTGTCGAGGCCTCGCAGCTTGGATGCGTGACGCGCGTGGCCCGATGGGTCGCGGTGGCGAGCGAGCGCGACTTCATCCGCAATGCCGATCGACGCGCGCTGCTGTCATGCCTGCACGACGGGGATCCGCCAAGTGACCTGGTGGTGCGCGAGCGGATCCTGGAACGGCTTGCGGGCGGCGCTCGACTGCCCGCGGGCCTCCAGCTCTTCGAGGAGTCCGCGCGCGAGGCCGCTCGTGCGGCGGACCGGCTGGCACGGGCGGTTCCGCGCGGGCCGCGTGACGGCGCGGAGGCGGGGCTGCGCGAGGTGAGCCTCGCGATGCTGGCCGGTTTCGGCGACGGCGTGGCGTGGCGCCCCGACGCGCACCGGCCGCACCTGCTCGCCGGCGGTCGCCGCAAGGCCGTGATCGATCGTGACTCGCTCGTGCAGGGAGCGGGTTTCCTCGTGTCGCTGCAGGCGGACGAGAACCCCGCCGATCCGGCCACGCAGATCCTGTCGATGGCATCGCCGCTCGAGACGGAGTGGGTGCGTCAGGCGCTTCCCGATCGGTTCGAGGTCACCGAATCCCTTCGATGGAACCCCGCATCGCGCGCGGTGGAGCGCATCGAGGAGGCGTGCTTCGAGGGCACGCCGTTCGATGCCACGGCGCGCCCGCCACGTGCCGAGGACCGTTCGGAGGCGGAGCGACTGCTGTGGGAACGCGTGCGGGACGGCACGATCAAGCTCTCGCAGTGGGACGAGTCGGTCGAGCAGTGGATGGCGCGCGTGCGGTGCGTCGCCGCGTGGTTCCCGGATCAGGGGCTGATCACCTACACGCCCGACGAGATCGAGATGCTTCAGCTGGAGGTCTGCAGCGGTGCGCATCGGGCCAGCGAGGTGCAGGATCGCGACTGCCTGGGCGTGGTGCGTGGCGCGCTTGAACATGAGCAGCAGCGATTCGTCGATCGCATGGCGCCGGGCGACCTGCCGCTGCCCGACGGCCGACGCATGCGCCTTCGCTACGAACCTGGCCATCCGCCGAAGGGTTCCGCCCGCATCCAGTGGCTGTACGGCCTTGATCGCACGCCCACCGTCGCGGGCGGTCGCGTGCCGGTGACGCTGGAGATCCTGGGCCCCAACATGCGGCCCCTGCAAGTGACCAGCGACCTCGCCAACTTCTGGGCCGTGCTCTATCCGCAGCTGCGGAACGAGCTGCGTCGCCGGTATCCGCGCCACGAGTGGCGCTGAATTCAGTCGGTTCCCGAGACGAACCCCTCGCCGGTGTGCCGGCGCGTGCCCAGACGCGTGCCTTCGCCAAGCTCCGTGCCCGCATCCTCCGGAAAGCGGGGCAGGTGCGGGGCCCACGCGCGGCGACCGGCGTGCACGTCGCTGATCAGCTGCACGGCCTCCGCCGGGTCATCCGTGATGTGCATCAGGTTCAGGTCGACTTCCGCGATGTAGCCGTGCTTCTCCAGCAGTCCACCTCGCAGCCACGCGAACATCTCCTGCCAGAAGGCGCGACCCATCAGGACCAGCGGCTTGGGTGTGGCCTTCAGGGTCTGCATGAGCGTGAGCGCCTCGAAGAGCTCGTCGAGCGTGCCGAATCCGCCCGGCAGGCAGACCGTCGCGATGGAGCTCTTCACGAACATCAGCTTGCGGATGAAGAAGTACCGGAAGTCGAGGGAGAGCGTCTGGTAGGGGTTCGGCCTCTGCTCATGTGGCAGCAGTATGTTCAGGCCGACGCTCTTGCCACCGGCCTCGATGGCGCCCTTGTTGACGGCCTCCATGATGCCGGGGCCGCCGCCGGTGATCACGGCGAAGCCGGCCTTGGCGAGTCCGGCACCGACCTGAACGCCCATGCTCCAGTAGCGCGAGTCGGCGACGGTGCGAGCGCTGCCGAACACGCTCACCGCTGGGCCCAGGTTGGCCAGCGCGTCGGTGGAGTCCACGAACTCGCTCATGATGCGGAGCGCCCGCCAACTCTCGGCGCCGGAACTCTCGGGTCGGTTCGTGGCTTCCATGCTGAGCGCCGAGCGTACGCCAAGCGAGGGCGCGTCACGGCTGTCGCAAGTGCATCAAAAACATGCACTTATGCCACATGATTTGAACCGACCCCCCTCATTTCGCTACGATCGCCCCATGGCACGCTCACCGGTTGGCAAGTCGGCGTCGAGGGATTCCCGCACATCCGTGGCCGCGGCCGCAAAGCCCGCAGCCAAGGGAGGTTCCGCGACCGCGTCGCGTCGGCCCAGTGTGGTCGAGCCGAAGCCTGCGCGCACCAAGGTGCCTGACCTGAGCACCTACGCCAACGCCCTCAAGTGGCTCTACGAGCGCACGGACATCGAGCGGCAGCGCAACGCCCGCTACAGCGACGACGCCTTCAAGCTCGATCGCATGCGCGAACTGCTGAAGCACCTCGGCAACCCGCACGAGCAGGTGAAGACGGTCCATGTCGCCGGCACCGTGGGCAAGGGCAGCACCGTGAGCATGATCGCCAACATGCTGCGCGCCTGCGGCTACGTGGTGGGCGAGTACACCAGCCCGCACCTGGTGGACGTGCGAGAGCGCATCGCCGTGAACGGCAAGCTGATCGGCAAGCCGGCCTTCACCGAGCTGCTGAAGAAGGTCGCCAAGGCCGCCGCCAAGTGCTCGAGCGAACCCACCTTCTTCGAGGTGATGACCGCGGCCGGCCTGAAGCACTTCGCCGACGAGGCGGTGGACATCGCCGTGATCGAGGTGGGCCTGGGCGGCCGACTCGACAGCACCAACGTGATCACGCCGGAAGTCAGCGTGATCACCACGATCGACTTCGACCACACCAAGTTGCTCGGCAACACGCTGGGCGCGATCGCCCGCGAAAAGGCCGGCATCTTCAAGAAGGGCGTGCCGGCCGTCGTGTTCGACCCGCCGACCGAGGTGGACAAGGCCTTCCGCGAGGTCGCCGAGAAGGTCGGTGCGGACCTGCGCGTGGTGAACAAGGACATCGAGTTCAGCAGCCGTTTCTGCACCAGCGAGGATCTTGGCCCGCACACGCGCGTGTGCCTCTACACCAAGACCAGCCGCCTGGAGCATCTGCCCGTGCCGATGCCGGGCGAGCACCAGAGCTCGAACTGCGGACTCGCGCTGGCGGCGGTGGACGTGCTTCGCGGCCGCGGTTTCGAGTGCCCCGAGGACAAGGTCGCGCGCGGCCTGGCGAACACCAAGGTGCCGGGCCGCATGGAGCTGGTCCGCGAGCGCCCGCGCATCCTGATCGACGGCGCACACAACCCCATCAGCGTGCAGACGCTCATGAAGTGCGTGGGCGCGCACGTTCCCTACGACAGCATGGTCTGCGTCTTCGGCTGCTGCGCCGACAAGGACGTGGGCGCGATGCTCGACAAGGTGAACCTGGGTGCCGACAAGGTGATCTTCACGCGCGCATCGACCACGCCGCGTGCCGCCGCCCCCGAGGACCTGCAGAAGATGTTCGCCGAGCGCAGCGGCAAGATGAGCCAGGTGGCTCGCACCCTGCCCGAGGCGCTCGAGCTGGCGATTCGCGCGGTGAGCCGCGAGGACCTGATCGTGGTGACCGGCAGCTTCTACCTGGTCGGCGAGACGCTTCGTCTGCTGAACCAGGATCGCGAGAAGGCCGAGACCGTCCGCGGCTGACGCGGCTAGGCTGTCCGCCTTCATGGCCGACTCCGAGACACCGTTCCGCTACGACGCGCCGTTCGCCAACCGCATCGAGGTAGCGTGGCAGGAGCGCTGGGAGCGCGACGGCGCGTATCGCGTCGGCAACCCCGGTGATGCCGGGTTCGACGCTTCGAAGCCGAAGTACTTCGTGCTGGACATGTTTCCGTACCCCAGCGGTGCGGGCCTGCATGTCGGCCATCCCGAGGGCTACACGGCCACCGACATCGTGGCGCGCTTCAAGCGCATGCGCGGCTTCAACGTGCTGCATCCGATGGGCTGGGACGCGTTCGGGCTTCCTGCCGAGCAGTACGCGGTGCAGACCGGCGTGCATCCGCGCGTCACCACCACCAAGGCCATCGACAACTTCCGTCGCCAGCTGAAGCGCTTCGGCTTCTGCTACGACTGGGGCCGCGAGTTCGGCACGATCGACGAGTGCTACGTTCGCTGGACGCAGTGGATCTGGCTGCAGGCCTACGGCAGCTGGTACGACCCGAAGGCGGGCAGGGCGCGGCCGATCGCCGAGCTCGAGCGCGACATGGCGGCGCGTGACGGGGCGTTGGAGGTTTCTGGCGCATCGAAGAGCTGGAGTGCCTGCTCGGCGCTCGAGCGCCAGCAGTGGCTCGACACGCGGCGTCTGGCCTATCTGGGCCAGCAGACGGTGAACTGGTGCCCGAAGCTGGGCACGGTGCTCGCCAATGAGGAAGTGATCGATGGCCGCAGCGAGCGCGGCGGTCATCCCGTGAAGCGCCTGCCGCTGAAGCAGTGGATGTTCCGCATCACCGCGTACGCGGACCGGCTGCTGGAGGACCTCGCGCTGGTCGACTGGCCCGAGAGCACGCGCGTGCAGCAGGCCGAGTGGATCGGGCGCAGCGAGGGAGCCGAGATCGATTTCGCCGTGGAGGTCCTTGGCGCGCTTCGCGTGTTCACCACGCGCCCCGACACGCTCTTCGGCGCGACCTACATGGTCGTGGCACCGGAGCACGCGCTGGTCGATGCGGTCGTGAAGGGCGCAGGTTCGCTCGATGCAGCCGCGCGCGCGAAGCTTGCCGCGTACGTGCAGGCGAGCCGCGACCGCGCCGATGTCGACCGCCAGGCCGACAGCAAGGAGAAGACCGGTTGCTTCACCGGCCTTCACGCCGTGAATCCCGCGACCGGCGAGCGAATCCCGGTGTGGACCGCCGACTACGTGCTGATGGGCTACGGCACGGGCGCGATCATGGCCGTGCCCGCGCATGACGAGCGCGACTTCGCGTTCGCGAAGGCGTTCGAGTTGCCGATCCGGCAGGTGGTGGAGATCGCGGGGGTGGCTTTCACGGGCGAGTGCGCGACCAGCGGCGAGGGCGTGGCGGTGCACAGCGCTTCGAAGGCGCTCTCGATCGATGGCAAGGTCACCGCGGAGGCGAAGCGCGCGGTGATCGATTGGCTCGAGAGCGCGGGTCTGGGCAAGCGCCGCGTGAACTACCGCCTGCGCGACTGGCTTTTCAGCCGTCAGCGCTACTGGGGCGAACCGTTCCCCGTGGTGTTCGACGAGCAGGGGCTGCATCACCCGGTCGCGGAGTCGAGGCTTCCGCTCACCCTGCCGGAGCTCGCCGACTACGCGCCGATCGAGAGTGACACGCCGCTGCCGCCGTTGGGCAAGGCGACGGCGTGGATGAACACCACGGCAGGCGAGGCTGGCATCGATCCCGCCGTGCTGCCCGCGGCGGCGAAGGTGCGTCGCGAGACCAACACCATGCCGGGTTGGGCCGGATCGTGCTG
The DNA here is from genome assembly GCA_044337135.1 of Phycisphaerales bacterium. Lineage (GTDB taxonomy): Bacteria > Planctomycetota > Phycisphaerae > Phycisphaerales > SM1A02 > SYAC01. The sequence continues at coordinate 16,614 of JBIIOC010000021.1, forward strand.
GTACTACCTGCGCTACTGCGACCCGCTGAACGCGGCGCGCTTCGTCTCCAGGGAAGCGGAGCGTTACTGGATGACGGGTCCGGATGGCAAGGGCCGTGGGGTCGACCTGTACATCGGCGGCAACGAGCATGCGGTGCTGCACCTGCTGTACGCGCGCTTCTGGCACAAGATGCTCTTCGACCTTGGGCATGTGAGCACGCCGGAGCCATTCGCCAAGCTCTTCCACCAGGGACTGATCACGAGCCACGCGTACCAGCGAACGGATCGCACACTGGTTGCGGTGGACCAGGTCGAGGAGCGCGACGGCACGTTCTTCGAGAAGGGCGGCGGCGAGGTCACGCAGGTCGTGGCGAAGATGTCCAAGAGCCTGAAGAACGTGATCAACCCCGATGACGTGATCGCGGAGTACGGTGCCGACACCTTCCGCCTGTACGAGATGTACATGGGCCCGCTCGAGGCGAGCAAGCCGTGGAACACGCGTGACATCGCGGGCGTGTTCCGCTTCCTGCAGCGTGCCTGGCGTGTGGCGGTGTGTGAGCGCACCGGAGCGCTGCTGCTTGCGGCGAGTGCGAGCGAGGAGATCGAGCGCCTGCTGCATCGCGCCACGAAGAAGGTGGCGGAGGACATCGAGCGGCTTGCCTTCAACACCGCGATCGCGACGCTGATCGAGGTGGTGAACGCGGCCACGCGGCCCACCGAGATGTCCGATCCCACGCAGGGAGGCATGACGCGCGACCAGCTGGATCGTTTCGCGCGGCTGCTTGCGCCCTTCGCGCCCCACATGGCCGAGGAGATCTGGTCGAAGCTTGGTCACGCGACCAGCGTGACGAGCGCGGAGTGGCCCGCCTTCGATGCGGCGATGCTGGTCGACAGCAGCGTGCAGCTGGCGGTGCAGGTCGCGGGCAAGGTGAAGGCGCATCTGACGGTGCCCGCCGACGCGAGCAACGCGGATGTCGAACGCCTGGCGCTGGCCGAACCCAAGATCGCGGAACTGCTCGGGGGCAAGCCGCCGCGCAAGATCGTGGTGGTGCCGAAGCGGCTTGTGAACATCGTCCCCTGACGAGGTAGGGTCGGAGGTCGTTATGGGCCCATCCTCTGGCGGCTTGCTTGCGTGCGGCCGCGGCTTTTCTGGGCCCATAACGACCTCCGACCCTCTTCCGGCCGCGCGTGCTCGTTCCCGGCCATGAGGATCAGGGTTCCATGTGCCAGCTGCCGCTGGGGCGGTCGTAGAGCAGCGCGAGCTCGCAGGGCCGCTCGCGACCCTCGCGATCGACGCACACGCCGATCTCGATGAAACTCGCCCAGACCTGCGTCTCCTTGGGCCGGATCAGCGCCGATCCGCTGATCGCCATCAGTCGCTCGACCAGATCGGGCTCGGGTGGCGTGATATCGCATCGGGGTTCCCCAAGGCGATCCGCGGCGTACCTGGCGATGGACTCGGCCAGCAGCGGCAGCGCGATCGACGCTCGTGGGGCCACGAGTTCGATGCCGCCTGCCTCCGATTGAAGGCTCCAGCGCGCACGCACATCTGCCTCGATGGGGCGCTGGCCGCGGCGCACGGCGTCGGCGATCGCTCTCACATCCGAGCTCTCGACGAATCCGACATCGGGGCACTGCATGCGGACCGCCACGCATGGCGAGATGGACCGTGTGCGCGCAAGCGTCGCCAAAGCTCCATCCTCGAGCACCAGCGTGTTTCCCTCCGCGGTCAGCAGAACCGTCACGCCTGGCTCCAGCGAAGTGGCGAGACACGCCGCCGCCTCAAGCAGTCGCATCGGTCGCAACTGCATGCTGATGCCCACGTCCCCGGCGTCGGAAGCCGCGATGTCGTTGGCGCAGAGGATCGCCTGGACGCAGCCGTGCATGAGGCCGTTGCGGCCGGAGATGCAGGGTTCGAGGCGATCGGAGGGAATGGGCTCGTTGGCGGGTTCCATGCGTGGACTCCTGGCTGTCCCCAAACGAAACAGGCCCTGCTCGCTGGCAGGGCCTGGTCGTCGGGGCTCGTTGGGTGAGATTCTCAGCGAACGCGACGCGGTCCTGCCTTCATGGGCATCATCATGGCGCAGCCATGGAAATGCTTCATGCGGGTCCACATGGCGACGAACGCCTTCGCAGCGGCTGCTGCAAGGTCATTTCGAGGCGTGGCGGACAGGCAGATGGCGAGTGACATCGGGGAGACAGTAGCGCGCTCGAACGGGAAGGCAAGCGCGGGCTGAAAATCCTCCCACGCACAGCTGGGCTCGGCCTTGGATCCGAACCCCGACCTCGCCGGGGTCCTGGGGGCCGTCGCACAATAATCGGCGGGAATTTGGCCGGGCACGCCGTCCGTATCCTGACGTGATGCTCCTCACATCCCTGCTCGTCACGGTCCTTGGCCTCCAAGCCGCACCCGCCGCCAAGCCCGCACCCATCGCCGCGGCGCCCGCCGCCGAAGCTGGCCCCTCAGTCGAGGTCCCTGCGGAACTGGCACGTCTCACCGGCCCCGACACGATCGCGGTGATCTTCGTCGACAACGTGCAACGGGCCGACGAGGCCATCGCGCGCATCCGCGCCGCCGCGGGATCGCTGGCCGAGGAAATGCCCGTTCAGTCCGAGCTGCGCCGGCTCCTCAAGGATTCGGTGCGCACCGAGCTCGAGATACCGCTGAACCAGCCGGTGCTCTGGTGGATCGACCAGCCGGCCGCTGATGGCGACGAGCCGCCGATGGGAATGAGCGCGATCGTCTCGCATCAGGCCTTTCGCATTCCCGGCGCGACCGCCGCCGCCGAGAAGCACCGCGCCGAGTCGGCGCAGGCCAAGGATGCGAAGTCCCGCCCGGCCGCACCCGTCCGTGCTCGCACGCGCGGCAGCTCGGTGAGCGTGCTTCCGAACGATCTGGTGGTGGTCTCCAGCGATCGCGAGCCCTTCGCCGCTCCCGGCGCCGAAGCCAGGCCCAGCGCGCTGCTCCAGCGCCTTCCTGCCAGCCTGGTGTGTGGCCGCATGGACATCGGCCGCCTGCTCGACGAGCAGGGCGACCAGCTGAAGATGATGGCCGGCTTCCTGCAGATGTCGCTCATGTCGGAGCCGCTCGCGGAAGACGCCACGCCCGACGAGCGCCGCCGCGAGGCCATGCAGTCCTCGATGGCGCAGGCCGCGGTGGATCAGGTGAACCACCTCATCGACGCGCTCATGCAGCTGCGCCGCGCATCGTTCGCCGTCACGCTGGAGGGTGACGACCTGCGGATCTGGGCCGACTGGAGCCGCGAGGCCGCGTTCCCCGCAGGTCTTGACGCAGTCGCTGTGGAGCGTCTGGCTGCCGCGCTTCCGCGGGGGCTTCAGGCCTACTGGGGCATTTCCTCCAACGCCCTGGACACGATGTTCACCGAGCGCCTCTCGATCGACGACGCCGTCGTGAACCTGGGTGCCACCGACGACGAGCGCAAGGCCTGGGCCGACGCGATGGCCCGCGCTCGCGCCGTGGTGGCGCAGGTCGATGGCGGCATGGTCGGGGGCGTCGCGCTGCTGGATCTGGAGGAAGGCCGGCAGGCACAGGTGGTCTCGATGCGCGTGCGCGACGCGGCCGCCTTCCGCAGGAGCCTGAAGGAACTTGCTCCCGCCTTCGAGCGCTCCGGCGCCGGACGCATGTCCATCCGCGAGGAGGGCGAGGCGCTCACCATGCGCGTGGAGCCCAACGCCGCCCGACTGAAGGAGGCGATCGAGGTGCTCACCCGCGAGTCGATGGACGACGAAGCCATGGAGTCCTTCGACAAGGCGATGCAGCCCTCGATGGTCACGATGCGCTTCCGCGGGAACGAGGTGCTCATGGCACAGGACCCGTCCGGCAACGCCATCGACGCCGCGAAGCTCGGCGATGACAAGGCCACCGACATCCGCAAGGAACTCGTCACCGGCAGCTGGGGCACGCTCGACTGGTTCATCGCGATGGATCTGCGCGACATCATCGCCAAGGCCGGTGATGCAGCCGACGACGAGGAGCTGGCGGGCGCGCTGAAGGGTCTCCGCGGCGGCAAGCCGCTCATGTTCCGCATCAGCCAGGGGGTGCAGGGCAACACCGCGCGTCTTTCCGCGCAGGCGAACCTGACGGAGATCCGCGAAGTGGCCCAGACCGTCGAGAAGGCGATCAAGGCCGCCGAGGCCAAGAGCCCGGCGCAGGACGGCGACCACGATGAGGACGAGGACGAGCAAGAGGGCGCCGGCATGACATCGCCCGCCTCCGCCCCCTGACGCGACGGCCACACCTCGCGATCCCACCTCAATCCCGCCAAAAACGAAAGACCCCGCTCGCTGGCGGGGTCTGTTCGTATCGGGGCCGTCGTGAAAGGGTGGATCAACGAACCCGACGAGGTCCGGCCTTCACGCGCACGGGAACCGGAGCCGGTCGAGGCATGGGGAGCCGGGGCAGGAGCCCGGTCAAGCCCGCCTTCAGCCGGCGCGCAAGTTCAGAGATGCGTGAGTTCTTCGTCACCGCCCGCACCCTATCCCCGATCCACGCGCAGGCAAGGCCGAAAGCCCAATTGCTCGAACTTCTCCGATTTCATGGTCCGCGCAGGACCCCATAAGATGTGCGCCGCGGTGCCGGACATCGCGTTGCATGAGCGAGCCAGCGCCCGAACCCGAGCCTGAAACCAGCGCCTCCAGCGAGGATCCCTGGGAACTCCCCGAGCCAAGCCCCTCCGGCTGGGTGGTCTTCTGGCCGCACGCCGAGGCGCCCACTCGTGACGAGATCGGCACGGCCTTCGCGGCATGGCTTGGCCACGAACTCGAAGGCGAGAGCCCCGAGGAGAACGAGGACGGCACCCTGTGGGCCTTCACCTTCTCGATGGACGGCCTGCCGGTGCCCGCCCTGGTCTGGGCCGAGGAGGCGCAGTCGCTCGAGGGCGAGGATGTCGAGGACTCGGTGAAGCGCTGCAAGTGGGTGGTGCGCATGCAGGCGCTGCTTCCCAGCGAGGAGCCGCACGAGGCCTACTTCCGTCTGGTCGCGCTGATGGCGGGGGCGATCGGCGACTCGCCGGGAATCCTGGACGCCGTGACCGGCCACTTCCTGCCGCGCAACGTGCTGGAGAGCGGCTTCCTGGCGCCCGAGGCGCTGCCGCACGAACGCTGGCTCTGGCGCGTGAGTGGCGCGGGTCTTGCCTCGCCCACCGAGGGCGGCGAGCACCCGACGATGCTCTTCACCACGGGCCTCTGGCGCTGCGGTCGACCCGAGCTCGAGCTGCTTGAGCTTCCAGCCTCGCATGTGCGCGCAGGGCTCATCCTGCTCGATGCGATGGCGGGCCTGCTGCTTGAGGGCGACATGCCCGAAGCGGGCGAGGTCTTCGAGGTGGGCCCAGGCCTGTCCGTCACGCTGCAGCCCTGGCGTGAGGTGGCGGCCACCATGGAGGCGGGCATGCCGGGTTCGACGGCCTTCCGCGCCGCCGCTGGGAACGCCGGCGACGCCAGTCCCTTGCTCGGCGTGCGCGCGGTGATCTGCCATCCGGAACCGGTGGGCGCGTTCCGCAAGGTGTGGACGTGGCCGCGGGATGCGGTCGCCGCGATCGAGAGCGGACAAGCCGCGCTTTACGCCACCGAGCACGCCACCAAGGCCAGCATGCTGCGCGCGCAGCGTCGCTGGGAGAGTTTCGCCACGGCCTTCGCAAGCCTGAAGAAGGCCGAGGGCGAGGCGGCGCGCGCGGTGCGCGAGCATGGATTCACCATGCAGGCACCGCTCGAGAACGGCAACGATCCTGACCGTGTGGAGCAGGCGTGGTTCTGCGTGAAGCGTTTCGAGGCGGGCAAGGTGGTGGGCGCGCTGCTCGAGAAGCCGCGCAGCCGCGACGACCTGCAGGCCGGCAACGAGGTGAGCCTGGACCCCAAGACGATCACCGACTGGCGCGTGGAGATGGAGGAAGGCGATTTCGGCCCCGAGAAGTGGCAGGAGCTGCTGCCGGCGGTGGACCGGTTGCGGGGGTTGTAGGGGGCGGTTCGAACAGTTGCTCGCTAGAGTCCTCGGATGCGCGCACCGACCCTGCTGATCGTCCTGTCCCTCGGGGCCCTGAATGCCTGCGGCTACCAGCTGCAGGGTCGCGTGGTCGATGGCGGCTTTGGCACGGTGAGCGTGGTCGACGCCTCCGACGATCGCTTGCAGGGGGCCGGGATTCAGGGTGTGCGCATCCAGCTGGTGCGCGATCCCAATCGCATGCGCCGCGAGGTGGTTGCCAGCTGCTCCAGCACGCGGGACGGTTCCTTCACGCTGGAGACCAAGACTTTCGGCGCCGGCTGGACGGACGAACGCTGGGAGATCGTCGCCACGCGCTCCGGGTACGGCCCCGCGCAGAGTCCCGTGGAGCTGCCGATCGATCCGGGTTCGCGCCGGCTGCTCATCGAGCTGGAGCGCGGCGGCCAGGGAGAGGTGAACACGCCACCCGCCGCCCGCAGCATCTACGACGAGGCCGCGCAGTACGACCCGAGCATCAAGCCGCGCAAGGACGGCTGAAACTGCGCGCGGCCTGCGGCCCTACACTTGCCGCATGCCCGCAAGTCGCAGTCGCAACACGGAATGGCGTCGCAGTCTCCAGCAGGTCATGGAGAAGGGTGGTGGGCTGGAGCTCGCCATCGCGCGCGCCGACGGTGCCGGCGGTGACCAGCAGGCGGACCTGGTGTGGCGCACCAAGCTCACGCAGCTCGGCGACGACTTCCTGGAGGTCGAGCGCCCACAGGCGCTCGGCAAGGGCATCGAGCTGCAGTCCGGCGTGCAGCTGGTTGCGGCCTTCGTGATCGGCCAGAACCGGTTCACGTTCGACACCAGCGTGCTGGGCAGCCTTCGCAGCGGCGGTCCACGTCCGATGGAACTGGTCCGACTGTCGACCCCCTCGGCGATCGAGCGCTGCCAGCGCCGCTTCGATCGTTTCGACCTGCAGGGTCTGAAGCTTCCGACGGTGACCCTCTGGCCGCTGCTCGACCCCAAGACCGTGATCCTGGCGGAGCGCGCGAACGAGCTCGCCTTCGAGGCCGTGATGCGCGGCGACACGCCAAGTCCCGAGGATGGCACGCTGATGCCGCAGGTGGGCCCGCCGATCAGCGCCACCCTGATGAACATCGGCGGCGGCGGCGTGGGTCTGCGCGTGGGAAGCGCCGAGGCTGGCGTGCTGGGCCGCCATCGCGTGTTCTGGATGAAGCTGCCTCTGGGCGCCGAGGAGCCGGTGCCACTGGTGACCACCGCCAAGGTGGTGCACACCCACATCGACAGCATGCAGAACACCTATGTCGGCGTGAGCTTCGACTTCAGCTTCAACCCCGGCCATCAGGGGGTGGTCACCGCGCAGATCACGCGCCAGGTGCAGCGGGTGCAGGCGAAGCAGATGCCGCAGCGCTGAGCGCGCGCGAGCCCGACGCCGTCGCCTGTCCTGCGTGCGACGCCGCGCGCAGCAGCACAGCGGCCTTGGCGTGCGTCTCTCGCACCTCCTCGTCCGGATCCGAGTCGGAAACGATGCCGCAGCCCGCGGCGTAACGCACCCGCCAACCACGATCCGAGCCACGCAGCGTGGCCGTGCGGATCGCGACGTTCAACGACAGCGTGCCGTCGGCGCCAAGCAGCCCGATCGCGCCGCAGTAGGGCCCGCGGTCGAAGGATTCGAGCTCGCGGATCACCTGCATGGCGCGGACCTTGGGCGCGCCCGTGATGGAGCCGGGCGGAAAGGTGGCGGCAAGCAGGTCGGCGAGCGTCGCCTCGGCACGCAGTCCACCCTCGACCTCGGCCACGCCATGCAGCACGGTGGCATGCGGCTCCGCGGCGCGGGCCTCGCGCACGCGCACGCTGCCTGCGCGGCAGGTGCGCGCAAGGTCGTTGCGCATCAGGTCGACGATCATGTGAAGCTCGGCGGCATCCTTCGTGCTGCGCAGGAACTCCCATGTGTCGGCGCCGGCTGGGCGCGTGCCCTTGATTGGCCGCGTGACCACGCGGCGCTCGCGATCGACATGCAGGAAGAGCTCGGGGCTCATGCTGGCGATGTGGCCTGCGGGAGTCTCGAGCCACGCGCCGTAGCGGGCCCGGCTTGCACGCAGCGCCGCAAGCGCGAAGGCGCGCGCATCGCCGCGACCGTTCGCGTTCCAGCCCCGCGCGACGTTGGCCTGGAACAGGTCGCCTGCGCGGATCAGCTCCACCGTGCGCGCGACCAGCGCCGCGTAGTGCGCGTCGTCGGTGCACGGGGTCGGAGCCTCGAGTTCAAATGCGCGTGCAGGTTCGGCCGCAGCGATCGCGGCCTCGATGCGCGGCCAGTGCGGGCTGCTCGCGCCCACGCGGAACCAACGATCGGTGCGTGCGTCGTGCACCGCGGCCGTCTCGACGGGGGCCGCCTGCGCCAGCGGCCATGCGTCGGCCTCGCGCGGCAAGGCCTGTGTGGCCGGCTCGAACACCGCGCCCAGCTCATAGGACAGCTGCACGATCCATCCACCATCACCGGGCAGCGCGCCCTCACCCGTCGCATGCCGCTGCAGGTCCGCGATCCATGCTCTGGCCGCGCTGGCGTTCGCGTGGTGGGGCATCGATTTCCACTCGCCGGGCACGGCCAGCACGCTCCAGCGACTCCACGGGCCCTCGTCGCCCGAGACCAACGCGGCAAGTGGCACCTCGGCGGGCCAGCGGGCCATCGCCTGAAGAGGGGTGCAGCGCCAGGGAAGCGCGTCGGCTGGCATGGTTGGATCCTATGGGTTCGAGGCCGATTTCCCGAATCTTTCCCGACGAGCCCCATCTCACTATCCTTGTTCCGCCTTTGCGGTGACCGCCGCAGGCAACGCCTTCGCATTCGCCCGGCGCGTTCCGGGCCCTTCAAGGAAAGAGCAGCCGATGTCGCTTGCCAACCCCCCGCGTTCGAAGAAGTCCGCCACCCGTTCCGCCAAGAGCGCCCCGAAGGTGAAGATGCCCTCGAAGATGGTCTTCTTCTTCGGTGCCAAGGGCACCGAAGGTGACGGAACCAACAAGGCGCTTCTGGGCGGCAAGGGCGCCAACCTGGCGAAGATGTGCGAATACGGCCTGCCCGTGCCTCCGGGCTTCACCATCAGCACCGAGGTGTGCGATCTTTACTACAAGGCGGGCCGCAAGCTTCCGCAGCCGCTGCTGAAGGAAGTGAAGGCGCAGGTCACGAAGCTGGAGAAGGCCGTCGGCAAGAAGTTCGGCAGCACGCGCGATCCGCTGCTGGTGTCGGTGCGCTCGGGCGCGCGCGACAGCATGCCGGGCATGATGGACACGATCCTGAACCTGGGCCTGAACGACCAGACGGTCGAGGCGCAGTCGAAGGCCACCGGCAATCCGCGCTTCGCGTGGGACTGCTACCGCCGATTCGTGCAGATGTACGGCGACGTGGTGATGGGCGTGCAGAAGCGCCACGAGAACGAGCACGAGCCCTTCGACGCCGTGATGGACGGCCTGAAGCACGAGGTGGGCGTGAGCGAGGACACGCAGCTGAGCGAGTCGCACCTGCGCGAGCTGGTGAAGCGCTTCAAGGCGCTCATCAAGGAGCGCACGGGCAAGGCCTTCCCGAACGATCCGTTCGATCAGCTGCTGGGCGCCGTGGGCGCCGTGTTCAGCAGCTGGATGAACGATCGCGCGATCGTCTACCGCGCCAAGTACCGCATTCCGCAGGAGTGGGGCACCGCCGTGAACGTGCAGGCGATGGTCTTCGGCAACATGGGCGATGACAGCGGCACGGGCGTGGCCTTCACGCGCGACCCGGCGACCGGCGAGAACGTCTTCTATGGCGAGTACCTGATCAACGCGCAGGGCGAGGACGTGGTGGCGGGCATCCGCACGCCGCTTCCGGTGGCGCAGATGGCCAAGGATCCGCACATGGCGGGCATCCACAAGCAGCTCGAGAAGGTGCGCGCCACCCTCGAGAAGAAGTTCGGCGACGTGCAGGACTTCGAGTTCACCATCGAGCGCAAGAAGCTCTGGATGCTCCAGACCCGCAACGGCAAGCGCACCGCGCTGGCCTATGTGCGCATCGCGCACGACATGGTGAAGCAGGGCCTGATGAAGCCCGAGCACGCGATCAAGAGCGCCGACCCCGAGGCGATGAACCAGCTGCTGCAGCCGGTGTTCGACCGCAAGGCGCATCAGGCGGCGCGTGATCAGGGCCGCCTGCTGACCAAGGGCCTGGCGGCGGGTCCCGGCGCGGCCAGCGGCAAGGCCGTGTTCAGCGCGGCGAAGGCCGAGGAGATGGTGCGCGCGGGTCACAAGGTGGTCCTGATCCGCCTCGAGACCAGCCCCGAGGACCTGCGCGGCATGATCGCCGCCGAAGGCATCCTGACGGCGCGTGGCGGCGTGAGCAGCCATGCGGCGCTGGTGGCCCGACAGATGGGCAAGGTGTGCGTGGTGGGCGCGGGCGAGCTCGCGGTCGACTACCACACCTGCACCATGACCTGCCGCGGCGTGACGGTGCGCGAGGGCGAGCCCGTGTCGATCGACGGCACCACCGGCGAGGTCTTCGCCGGCGCCATCGACACCGCCGACAGCGAGCTGAAGCAGGTGCTCATCGCTGGCACCATGAAGCCCAGCGAGAGCGACGTGTTCAAGTACTACAACTTCGTGATGAAGCTGGCGGACAAGTACCGCCGCCTTGGCCTGCGCACGAACGCCGACACCCCCGAGCAGACCCGCAACGCGATCGCCTTCGGCGCCGAGGGCATCGGCCTCTGCCGCACCGAGCACATGTTCTTCGAGGGTGACCGCATCGACGCGATGCGCGAGATGATCCTGGCCCGCGAGGAGGGCGCCCGCCGCGCCGCGCTGGCCAAGCTGCTGCCCTTCCAGCAGGGCGACTTCGAGGGGATCTTCCGCGCGCTCGAGGGTCGCCCGGCGTGCATCCGCCTGCTCGATCCGCCGCTGCACGAGTTCCTGCCGCACGACGAGAAGGCGCAGTCCACGCTGGCCGCCAAGATGGGCGTGCCGGTCGAGGCCGTGGCCGCGCGTGTGCGCGAGCTGCACGAGTTCAACCCGATGCTCGGCTTCCGCGGTTGCCGCCTGGGCATCGTGTTCCCCGAGATCAGCGAGATGCAGGCCCGCGCGATCCTGCAGGCCGCGGCGGTGGTGCAGGCCGAGGGCATCAAGGTGAAGCCCGAGATCATGATCCCGCTGGTCGGATTCGAGCGCGAGCTCGAGCTGCAGGTCGAGGTGGTGCACCGCGTGGCCCGCGAGGTCCAGGCCGCGACGCGCCAGAAGCTCGCCTACATGGTCGGCACCATGATCGAGGTGCCGCGTGGCGCGCTGAACGCGGATCACATCGCCAAGACCGCCGAGTTCTTCAGCTTCGGCACCAACGACCTGACGCAGACCTGCCTGGGCATGAGCCGTGACGACTCGGGCAGCTTCCTGCCGCGCTACGCCGAGCTCGAGATCGCGAAGGAGAATCCCTTCGCGAGCATCGACGTGGGTGGCGTGGGACAGCTCGTGCGGACCGCGGTCGAGAAGGGCAAGTCCACGCGTCCCGACATCAAGCTCGGCATCTGCGGCGAGCACGGTGGCGATCCCGCGAGCGTGGGCTTCTTCCACGACGTGGGCCTGGCCTACGTGAGCTGCTCACCGTTCCGCGTGCCCGTGGCGCGGTTGGCCGC
>JBIIOC010000022.1:0-28128 GCA_044337135.1 Phycisphaerales bacterium
ACGACCTCCCAAGGGCCACTGCGCTTGAGCGCTCGCGTGAGCCACGGCAGCGGGAAGGTGAGCAGGTCGTACGTCTCCGCGATGAGTGGCCCCGCACCCTCCACGCCGAACGTCATCATCATGTGGTGAATGCGCTCGTACGGGCTGCCCGCAGCCGCGCCGAGGGAGACGCTTCGCAGCGAAGCCCAGCCGCCGCCAACCTGTGTGGGTCCGTACTGGCCAAGTTCCATCGGTTCGCTTGCCTTGCGGCCGCTCCGCACCGTCACGCCCACCATGTACACGCCTCCCGGTCGCAGCATCAGCCAGGTCGCGCGCAGGTGACGCTCGAACGCCTCGGGTGAGGGCAGGTGACCGACGCTGCCATGCAGGTTCAGCGCCAGGTCGAAAGGCTCCTCGGCGGCCGTCTCGAGCAGGTCAGACGGCGGCGCGCTCATGTCCCCACAGAAGACGCCAGCCTTCACGACCGCACGCTTGGCCGCGGCCACCATGGCCGGCTGCATGTCGAGTCCCGTGACGTGACAGCCCATGCGGGCGAACACCGCAAGCCACTGGCCTGGCCCGCACGCGGGCTCGTACACGCGCTGCACGTGAGGAATGCCGGTTCCTGGCGGCCGCTTGCGTGATTGTCCGTGCTTGGGAGCCTTCACGGCCGATTTTGCCCACGCCAGAGCCGCGCGGATCAACTCCGGCTCGAGTTGATGGAATGCGGCATAGAGCGCGGGGTGGCCGTAGATTCCGGTGGACATGGCGCGAACGGTAGCGAATCGCGGCGAATCGCGTGATCCAGCCTGGCTGGGCGAGGCTTACGAGGAACGGCTGCGTGCCAATCCCGCCGAGCGCCGCCGCCGCGGCGCGTTCATGACGCCGCCTCAACTGGCGCAGTTGGCGGTTCGCGAGAGCATGGATCGGTGGGAGGGTCGTGGTGTGCCGGTCGTTCTGGATCCCGCATGCGGCACCGGCAACCTGCTGGTCGCCGCGGCGGAGCGGATGCTGGCGCGTGGCGGCTCGCCAGCCGTGATCGCGGCTCGTCTCAAGGGGGTCGAGATCGAGCCCGAGGCCGCGCGGATCGCGCGCACGCGACTGGGAAAGCTGCTTGGTGGCGGTGCGGGCGTGCGGCGTGCGCTCGTCCGAGGCATTCGCGTGGCCGACACCGTGCGGGTGCCCGCGGCCTGGCTTCGCTGCGATGTGGTGGTGGCGAATCCGCCCTTCCTGGGGCAGCTGCGGCGGGGCACCGTGGTCGATCGCGCGTCGGCGACGCGTTGGCGGGCTCGATTGGGCGATGCAGTGCGTGGCTATGCGGATCCTGCCGCAGCGTTCCTTCTTCTTGCCGCGCGTTCATTGCGCGCAGGAGGTCGTGCCGCGGTGATCCTGCCTCGACCGATGCTTGCCGCTGCAAGCGCGCAGGAGATCCGTGACGAGGTGGACCGCGTGGCACGGCTCGAGCGCATCTGGATGGACGATCGCTTCAGTTTCGATGCCGGAACGCGCGTGTGCATCCTGAGCCTGGCGGCGCGGAAGATGGGCGCGCGACCCACGGGCCAATCGCTCTCGATTCACGGCGAAGTGCAGGCGGTGCTGCCATGGAAGTTCTGGAGCGGACGGTGGGGTGCCGCCGCGGCCGCGAGCGCCGGGGTTCCCGCGCTGGAGGTTCGCGAGGGAGGACGCATTGGTGATCTGGCGAACGTGACGGCCGACTTTCGTGATCAGTACTACGGCTTGCGGGGCGCGCTCTGTGATGATCGTCACGCTGGCCGAGGCCTGAACGCGCTGCGGCCGCGGACGTCGGCGATCGACCGCGGTGCCTCGCGGATGGATCGGCTGCCTGTCATCACGACCGGCCTGATCGGATGGAATCACTCGCTGTGGGGGCAGCGGTCGGCGCGCCTTCTTGGTCGCGTGTTCGCGCATCCGGCCGCGCGCGTTCCGGCGCTGTTGCCGCGCGGGGAGATGCGCGGATGGCTCAGTGCCGCGCTGCATCCCAAGATCCTGCTGGCCACGCAGACACCCGTGATCGAGGCGGTGGTGGATCCGCGCGGGGAACTTGCGCCCGGCGTGCCGGTGATCCGGCTGCTGCCGCATGATGCCAACGACGTCTGGCCGCTCGCGGCGGCGTTGCTCGCGCCGGCGACCAGCGCCATCGCATGGTGGCGGCACGCGGGGGCGGGCCTGTCTCCGACGGCGATCAAGTTGAGCGCGCGACAGGTTTCGGAGCTGCCGCTTCCGACGGATCGGCGCGCATGGATGGATGCGGCGCAGCGGCTGCGAGAGTCGCAGGAAGCCCGCGACGAAGGCGAGCGCATGTCGGCGCTCGAGCGCTTCGCCGAGTCCGCGAACGCCGCGTATCGGGTTCCGAAGTCGCGTCGAATCGCGCTTCTTCGCTGGTGGAAACCCCGCGCGTGGGGTACCTTCACGCGATGATGCCGCTGCAAGCGGTCTCCTCGACACCCTGGAGCGATGCGGCGCAGGCGGCGGGAGGCATCGGCGCGTTCCTGCTGGGCATGAGCCTGATGACCGAGTCGCTTCGGCAACTCAGCGGCGAGGCGCTTCGTGCGCGACTGCAGCGAACGGTGGGTGGACCCTGGGCCGGCATGGCGATGGGCGTCGGCATGACGGTCGCGATGCAGGCCAGCAGCGCGACGATCATGGCGACGATGGGTTTCGCGGCGGCGGGACTCGTCTCGCTGCACGCGGCGATCGGCATCGTTGCAGGTGCCACGGTGGGGACCACGAGCACGTCGTGGCTGGTCGCGCTGACCGGCGTGGGACGCGCATGGTTCCCGTGGTTCATGCCGGTGATCATGGTGGGAGCGCTGCTGCGACTCGTGGGAAAGGGTCGCTGGAGCGATGCGGGGGGCTTTCTTGCGGGTTTCGGACTGCTGCTGGCGGGCCTGAACATCCTGCGCCCGGTGATGGCGCCACTGGTCACCGCGCTGGGCCTGCTGGATGCATCGGGCACCACGATCGGTTCGGAACTCGCGCTGCTTGCGGCAGGCGCGCTGGCGGCCGCGCTCATGCAGTCAAGCGCCGCGCCGATCGCGATCGCGATGAGCGCGTTGGTCGAGGGTGGAGTGGCCTTCCGCGTGGCGGCGCCCTTCGTGGTCGGCGCCAGCGTGGGCACCACCAGCACGGCGCTGCTCGTGCTGCCGTTCTCGCGGGCGGCCGGCGCGCGCGTGGGGGTGGCATGGATCTGCGTCTCGCTGATCTCGGCGGTGCTGGCGCTGCCGACCTTGAGTGTTCTGGAATCCTTCGCGCAGCGTTGGGCTGGAGGCAGCGGGCCGCTCTCGCTTGCCCTGTTCCACTCGCTCTTCGCCATGCTCGGTGCCGTGGCTGGATGCATGCTGTCCAAGCCACTTTCGCGCTGGCTGGTCGCGCGCGTTCCGGACCGTGGTCCCGCGCTGCTTCGGCACATCGACGAGATCGGTGGTGGCGTTCCGACGGTCGTGCTCGAGGGTCTGCGTCGTGGTGTGGCGGCGATGGGCGCCGTGGCGCTGCGGGCGGCCGATGCGCGCATGCGAGGACAGCCGGCTGCCGCGCAGGATCTGCTCGATGACCTCCGCAACGCCGGCCGCGCCCTTCGCGTGGCTGCGGCCACGGCGGGCACCGAGGGTCTGGGCACCGAGGACATGGAACGGCAGGTGGCGAGCCTGCAAGCACTGGAACACGCGAAGGCGATCCGTCGCATGCTGCAGCGCGACGACCTGAAGCCTCCTCCGAATCCGCACGGCAGCTTCCATGATTTCATGGAGCGTGCGAGCGCGGGGGTGCTGGCCGCCGCCGCGTGGCTGGAACAGCCGAGGGGCGAGGCGCCGAGTGCAGCCATGCGCAAGCTGGTTCGGGAGGCCGGGCGACGGCGTCAGGCGGCGCGCCTTGGCACGCTGGAAGCGACGGGAGCGGGCAAGGTCAGCGTGGACGACGCGAACGCGCACCTGGACGCGATGCGCGCGATCGACACACTGGTCGAGCACGCGTGGCGGCTGGTGAGCGACCTTGACGTGGCCATCACCGCGCGCGATGCCGACGACGACGCCGCGCTTGGCGAAGAGGTGAGCTGACGCGCATCACTTGGCTGGTGCGACGTGTGCGCTCGACTCGGCCGGAGCCGCCGCGGCCTTCGCCTCCAGGGCGGCAACCTCGGCTTCGGTCTCCGGGAATTCGGTCACCGCGGCGATGATGCCGTCGCCGATGCCGAGCAGCGCCCAGCCCGCGATCAGGCCGGCGCAGACCGCCTCCTTCGAGTCGACCCACAGGCGATGGCCGAACTCGCCGATTCGCTCGTGGTACCTGCGCTCGAAGAAGGTGAAGAGTGCGGCGCCGATCCACATCATGATGGTGCTCTCGGGCGGAAGCACCACGCCAAGGCCAAGGCCCACGGCGGAGATCGGGAAGCGGCCCTTGCGCGCGATGCGCGCGATCTCGAGGAACAGCGCCAGGATCGCGCCCGCGAGCATGGCCCACGCGGCCGAGACCGGCAGCACGCCCCACAGCTTGGCGATGCCGTCGGCGCCGGTGATGACGGTGGACTCCATGGTTCCAGCCTTGCCCATGCCCTCGATCACCTTGCTGATCGCCGCCCACTGGATCGCGCCGGGCACGGCCCACTGCTCGGTGATGGTGGCCTCGATCGTGGCACCCTCGGGGGTCCACTTGTTCAGGAAGAGCAGGTAGAAGAGCGGGGTGCTGGCGAGCGCACCGGCCACGATGCCGATGCAGTGTCCCCATGCCTGCTGGCGCGGCTTGGCGCCCAGCATGTAGCCGGGCTTGATGTCCATGAGCAGGTTGCTCGCGTTGCTGGCGACCTCGGTGGTCACGCCGGCGGTCATCAGGTTGGTGCCCGGGTTCGCCGGCTGGAGCGCGCCGAAGGTGAACTGCGTGATCTTCGACAGGCTGCCGGTGGGGGTGGTGCTGGTGAGAGCCGTCGCGTTCGCGGCGATCAGCGTGAGCACGATGATCAGCGGGATCGAGAGCGCGCCGAGCCAGGGGTTCACGTCGAACCACATCCAGTTCAGCCAGATGATGATCGCGCTGAAGACGGGGATGCCGATGAAGCTCCACTTGAGGGGAAGTTCGATCTCGCGCAGGCAGTCGTTCGCGTTGCCCTTGCGGTTGAAGAGGCCCGCGAAGGCCGAGATGAGCACCTGCGGCTTCGCGAACAGGCCCACCATGCTGGCGGTGACCATGACGGCCACGCCCCACCAGAGGCACCACGTGTTCGTGAGATGCGGGCGCCCGAAGATCGCCGCAGCCATGTCGTAGGTGCCGTCGGCCTGCACGATCTTGGCGAAATTCCTCGGCACGATCTCGCCGGCGCGGATCATGAGCGGCGCCACCACCAGGAAGTTCGCCACCATGCCCAGCACCAGGCTGTTGGCGATGCGCATGCCCATCAGGCCACCCGCGCCGATCATGCTCAGGTCGAAGGCAAGCGTGACGCCGAGCTGCTCGAAGTTCAGGCCGTTGATGCGCGGAAGGGGCGCCTTGCCCTTGGCCGCCAGGTGGTACCACCACTCGTCCAGGCGCTCGGGAATCTTCCAGAGCGTCTCCTTCGACCTGGAGGTGCCCAGCAGCCGGATCTGCAGCATGGCCATGTAGCCACCTGCCACGAGCAACTGCAGGAAGGCGCCGATGCCGGCCGCCCAGGCGAGCGCCTTGGCCTTGAACACGCCCATGTCAACGCCGCCATCGGTCGCGGCGCGTGGCTGCTCGATGGGCATGTTGTCCTTCATGTGCAGCGTGCCGCCACGCGGGGCCTCGGGGTAGAGGGAATCCAGCACCACCGCGGCGGCGCGTCCCTCGGGGAAGGGCTGCTGCTCGTCGTTGATGAAGCGGCGCTTCATCGGGAAGGCGACCAGCACGCCCAGGATGCTGGCGAGGATGTTCCAGAGCACCATCTGGTGCATCGCCATCGGCTTGTTCGTGATGAACATGTACGCCATCAGCGCCGAGATGAGCGGGCCGGTCATGTAGCCGGCGGCTGTCGCGATCGACTGCACCGCGTTGTTCTCGAGGATCGTGAGGTCCTTCGCGGCGCCAAGGCGCGAGATCGCGCGGAACACCACGAAGCTGATGATCACGCTGGTCACGCCGACGCCGAGCGTCCAGCCGGTCTTCGCGCCGATGTAGAGGTTCGTGGCGCTCAGGATGCCGCCGACGAGGAACCCGGTGACCGCGCTGCGCAGCGTGAGCTGCGGCATGTCGCCCCGGTAGATGTTCTCGAGCCACCAGCGGTCCTTCTGCTCGCGCGTCCAGGTGCGGACCTGTTCATCCGAGAGGTTCTGCAGAGCCATGCGCCCGAAGATAGGGGCGCGGGGCGGATGTGGCCAATAACGACCTCCGACCCTCCCGTTGCGCGCGCCGCGTCAGGCCTTGGGTGGCTGGTTCAGCGGCACGCCGGTCTTCTCGGCGAGACGGTTGATCGCCTTCACCAGCAGGAACACCGCCCAGGCGACGATCAGGAACTCGATGCACATGTTCAGGAACGTGCCGATCTTGATCGCCACCTCGGCGCTCGCCTGCACGTTGTTCGCCGGGTCGGCCTCGACCGCTCTCTTGAGCGGGATCTTGACGTTGGACAGGTCCACGCCGCCGATCAGCATGCCGATGACCGGGTTGAAGATGTCGTCCACGATGCTCTTGACGATCTTGCCGAACGCCGCGCCGATGATGACGCCGACCGCCAGGTCGAGCGCGTTGCCCTTGACTGCGAACGCCTTGAACTCTTCGATGATCTTCATGGGTGGTGCTCCTTGAGGGGCGTCAGATGTCGAGCTTGAAGCCCAGGTAGACGCGGAAGTCGTTCAGGTTGGAGCCTGCCGCCTTGACGGGGCTCTGGTACTGGTTTCGCAGGCCGCCGAGCAGGCTCAGGCCGCTCATGTAGTCGAGCTTCATGCTCCACTCCACGCGCGCCAGGATCATGTAGTTGTTGAAGTCGCTCACGTCGGGCGTGATGAACACGCTGCCCGTGATCTTCTGGCGCTCGGTGTACTGCCAGAAGCCCTGGATTTCGCCGTACATCTGCGGGAACCACTCGTCGACGCCGCCGAACTCGCGGGCGGTGCCGAAACCGAGCTTGCCGGTCAGGTTGTACTTCTTCGGATCGGCCGGGTCGTCGATGAACTTGTAGCCAAGACCGGCCCAGCCGCTGACGCGGTTCTCCCAGTTCTGGTTGATGTCGTATTCGTACTGGCCCTTGGCGAACCACAGCCATGGGCCGGGATTCAGGAAGCGGTCGTAGGTGACGTTGCTGAGCAGGTTGCTGTCGGTGATCGCGCTGCCCGTGTTGTTGCTGTTCGATCCGCCGAGGGTCTTCAGGAAGTACTCGGCGTACATGTTCAGGCGGTCATCGGGCGACTCGCGAAGCAGCTTGGCGGCGACGCGCAAGTCCCACTGGTCGTTCTCGGCGGCGACACCGGTCAGGTTGCCTTCGATGCCACCACTCCACTTGGGCTTGCTCTTCTCCTCGGCTGCGGCCGCTGCGGCTGCAGCATCGGGTGCCGCGGCGGGGGCAGCGGCTGGCGCCGTGGCCACGGCCTGCTCGGCAGGCTTGGTCTCGGTCGCGGGCGCTGGAGCGGCCGCCGGTGCGGGGGCGGGCGCGGCGGGCGGCGCAGCCGCGGGATCCGCGGCCTTCGCGACGGGCGCCGGCTCAACCTTGGTCACCTGCGCGCGCGGAATCTTCAGTTCGCCCAGCACGGGATGCTTCAGCGTGAGCATGCCGTCGGCCTCGGTGACCAGATTGGCGCGGATCACGTCGCCGGTGGAAAGGGTGACGAGCACCTCCTCGGCGCGAGCGACGTGATCGAGAGTGGTGGAGAGCAGAGCCACCGCCATCATGCTGAAAGTTCGGTTCATTCCGGTTCCTCGTGATTGGTCGACCGGTGAAGGGTCCATCGGTCGGGCGGGTAGCCTAACGACGGATGCCTCAGGTTGCCACGCATCGCGATGCGCTGTTTCAGCCAGCCCGGGACCTGGTGCGGAAGGTCCATTGCCCCTGTTGCTGGCACGGCTTCGCGCCGCAGGAATCGCTGTTCATCGCCGAGGATCCGCGACTGCTCGGGGATCCCGTGGCAGGTCCGACGGAGCCGATCCGCTTTCTGCCAAGTCGATTTGACCTGACTGGGGCGGCGATCGATCCCGATGGCGCCCGTTGCACGCGACTGGCGTGTCCTCGCTGTCGACAGGAGCTGCCGCGCGCCATGCTTGAGGTGCCGGCGACAATCGCGAGCGTGGTGGGCGTGCCAGGCGCCGGAAAGAGCCACCTGCTCGCGAGCGCGATCTGGAGCCTGCGTCGACAGGGGCCGATGATGGGCATGGAGGTCTCGGACGCGGAACCGCGGCTGCACGCACGCATCCATTCGATGGAGAACGCGCTGTTCGGGCAGCAGTCATCGGTGGTGCCGCAGCGACTGGCCAAGACCGAGACCGCTGGAGGCGACGGCTATCGCGATGTGCGCGTGAACGGGCGGACCGAGACGGTTCCGGTTCCTTTCGTGTTCGCGGTTCGTGATCCGGCCGAGCGGTCCGGAGAGCGCCTGCTCGTGCTCTACGACAACGCCGGCGAGCACTTCCTGCCGGGTTCGGACGAGGCCCTGCGTCCGGTCACGCGGCACCTGGGCCGAAGCGAGTTCGCGGTTTTCGTGCTCGATCCGACGCAGGACCACGCGTTGGGCACGGCACTGGGGCTTTCTGGCGCCGCTTCCGGCGCGTCGCGTCAGTCCGTGGTGCTGCAGGAGATGGCCTCGCGTGTGCGCCAGCACCGTGGCGTTCGAACGGACGAGCCATGCGAGCTGCCGCTGGTGGTGGCGCTCGCGAAGGCGGATCTGTGGGCGCAGGCGCTTGGAATCTCGCTGGATCGCGAGCCGTACCTGCAGTCCGGTGGCGTGGATCGGCAGGCGCTCGCCGACGCGCACGAGAAGCTCGCTCGATTCTGCGAGCGTGCCGCGCCGGAGTTCCTTGCCGTGGTCCGCGCGGCCTTTTCCCGCTGTCTTCTTGTCCCGTGCTCCGCACTCGGAGGTGGGGGCGGTCGGACGCGTGTGGAGCCGCAGTGGGCGGCGGCGCCTTTCGTCGCAGCCTGGGAGTGGTGCGAGGGTGGCCGGCTGGAGGGCTTCGCGCCGTGAGGGCGGAGCTGATCCACACCTCGATGCCTCGCGGTCTCGATGGCGGCACCGGATTCGCCGTCGCAGGTCGCACGGGGGGCATGCCGCGTGCGCTCGCTGACGCGTTGAGCGCGCTGAGCGGCCTGCCGGAGGCGTGGGAGGGCGCGTCGGATGAGGCGCGTGCGATGCATGCCACACGCTGCATCGAATGGCAGGGCGAGCCGCGTTGGGTGGCGAGCGTGATCCGGCCGTGCGGCCTGGATCACACGGGCCGCGGCAACCGGGTCGCGCATCACCGGCTGCTTGACGCGCAGGAGATCGAGCACGCGTGCCCCGTGGCGATGCTGCGTGACTCGGCGCGATGGATGTCGACGTGGGCGGGTGCTCCGCGCGAGCTGGAGACGCCGGATGCGATCGGTCCGATGCCGGGCGCTGTGGGCGCGGCGCAGTGGAAGTGCGCGCTTGGCCAGGATGGCATTGCGGATGCGGCTCTCGAGATCGCGCTGCGCAGCGGCGTGGGAGGGTGGATCGTGGTGCCGGCAGGATCGGATCGGCTGGGACTTCTGGCGGAACTCGTCGCGGGACTGCCGCTGGCCGAGCGCTGGAGTCGCGGCTGGTCCACGCGTGCGTTGCGGCCCTCGGGAGGCGCCGTGCCGGTGATCTGCGTGATCGACGCGCGCGAGCCCGCGCTGAAGGATCTCGGCAACCCAGCCTGGGTGATCCATGCGGATTCGCTGCGCCCGTCGCGACGCACCGATCGTGCTGTGGCGGATGCGGCCCCGGTCCGGGGCGCGCCTGCGCGAATCACCTGGCAGCCCGCGCGACGGCTTGAGGTGGCGGCGGTCGCGGATGCGGCGCCAACGCAGCCCGATCGTGGCGAGGTGCCGTCAGCGCGCGACATTCCGGTCGCGGTCACGCTGGAAGATGCGCCAGTCTTGCGCGGAACACCGGTGTGGTGGATCGCCGCGATCGTGGGCGCGCTGGTGGCGGTGGGGTGGTTCCTCTGGAAGGTTCGCGGCGCATGAGCGAGCTGGCGCCTGCCATCGTGGAGCGCATCCGCGGCGTGCTGCTTCAGGGCAGCGCCGATCGCGAGGCCCTGCAGCGACTGGCCGACGCGCATGCGCGCGAGGTCGGCAAGGTGAACACGATGCTGGCGCGATGCCAGCGATGGGTGCAGCGGGGATGCGCAAGCGAGGCGCTGAGCCTTGCGGAGGCGGCGCACCTGATTCCTGCGGCAGCCGCGCTCCGGCTCGATGGCGTGCACGAGGCCTGGAACCGGCTCCTGCACGCGGCAGGACTGCCGCCCGCACCGGAGGTGGATGTGGCGTTGCTCGAGGCCCTGGTGGCGGCGGCAGGCAAGCAGGAATCGCTGGTGGCGCAGCTCGGAGCGATGCGACACGCCTTCCTGCGACGCGCGCCATTGCAGGAGCGGCTTGCCGCCCTGCATGCATTGGCCGACCGCGAGCCACGCAATCCTGCGTGGCTCGATGCCGTCCGTCGACTGGAGCGAGAGGCCGTGGCCGCGCTCGCCGATGCGGCTCGCGAGGCGGTGCGCGCCGAGGATACGGCGCTCGCGGGCGAGATCGTGGATCGGCTCGATTCCATGGCGTTGCGCGGTGACGAGCATGCCGAGCTCTTCGGCCGCGTGCGCAGGATCACCGAGGCGAATCTCCTGCTGCAGGTTCAGCGCGACGCGCGGCGCTGTGCGGAACGCCTGCATGCCGCCGCCGCCGCGATGGACTTCGACGCGCTTGCGGCCGAGGCATCGGCGTGGCAAGCGCTCTGTGCGCGGGGAGAGCCGGGCGAATCGCTTCGCCGCGAGGTCGAGGGACCGCTGGACCTCTGGAAGCGCGAGCAGGATCGTCGTTCGCGTGTGGCACGGCAGAAGACGGCCCTGGACCAGCTGGAACTTGCACTGGACCAGGCGCGCGACGTCGAGACGCTCGATCGGCTGGCCGAAGCGGCGGATCGGCTGGATGCGGAGTGGCCGGCGGCGCTTCGCTCGCGACTGCGCGACCGTCGCGAGCAGCATGCCCTCGTGCGGACGCGCCGCCGCGCCCTGATCGCGATCGTGAGCCTGATCCTTCTGAGCTGCCTGATTGGCGCAGGCTGGTGGGTGGCCCGCGCATGGGCTGCCGAGCGCCGCTTTGACGATGCCATCGCCGAGGCGGATCGGCGTGTCGAGGCCGGCGAGCTCGACGCCGCGGCCAAGGTGATCGAGGCCGTCGCGCAGGAGCCGGCGAATGCCGCTCGGCCCGAGCTCTCCGGCGCCCGGCTGCGCATCGCCAACGCGAGGGATCGCGCGCGCGCAGCCGAGGCCGGCGCGGACGAGATCATCGCGCGACTTGATCGCATGCGCGAAACCTCTCGGGATCCGGTGGAGATGGAGATGGCCGCGCGCGAGGCGTCGGGGCTGCTGGGCTCGCAGCCAGCGAGCCGACGCGATGCGTTGCAGGCCGCGATCGCTCGACTGCAGGCGGCTGGGGCGACCGCCCGTGACCGGTCGATCGAGGCCTCTCGGGGTGCGTTCCATGCGTTGACCGCCAGGCTGACGGAGGTCGCGGATCCGCAGCGCTCATCGACGGCCAGGTTCGATCGCTCGGCGTGGATTGCCGCGGCCGAGTCCCTTGATGTCATCGCGCGCGAGGCCCGAGCTGCCGCCAGCACTGCCGCGGCGCAGCGCGATGGTCAGGCCGCGGCCGAGGCGTTGCAGGGACTCGCGACCGAAGCGGCGCAGCGGGCCTCGCAGGCGCGCGGCAGGGCGGATCGACTGGAGATGGTCCGCGGCACGCTGCAGAAGCTCGAGCAGACGACCGACGAGCAGGCCACGCTGGATCTGTGGGAGAAGTTGCTGCGCGAGGGAGGTGACGTGCTGGCGGAGCGCGGCATGCTGCGTTCGTGCGAGGCTGCGCGCGACACGGCCGCATCGGGTCTCGGCATTCGCGCGTGGCGCAGCGTCGTGGTGCCCGGGCTGCTGGCCGGACGCGGCGACTCCCAGCGGGGTCTGGAGGCGCTTGACTGGGGCGATGCGGCGACCGCGCGAGCGATGGATGGCGTGCTCACGCGGCATCTGGACGAGCAACCCAGGAGTCCGTACCGGCCCGTGGCGGAGCGACTTCGAGGTCTCGCGCGCCGAACGGTGGGTGTGACCGGGGCGGAACCATCGATCGCCGGTGCAGCGCGTGCAGCCATCGTGTCCACGGGTTACGCCGGCCTGCTCGAGCAGTCGTTCGAGGGGGGGCGACTGCTGTACCGGCGGAACACCAGGCAGGCGCCGAATCCGTGGGCCCAGGCCGTCGAGAGCAAGGTCGATCTCATCAAGAATCCCGATGCGCTGTCGGACCGCAGGCCTCCCGCGTTCAAGCCGACGGGAGGCGTCCGTCCCTGGTCGGGTGCCGCCGCCGTGGAGGAGGCGTTGGTGAACCTGCAGGGTGCGGACGGAACTCGCGCCCGCGATGCCGTGCTGAAGATGCTCGTCCAGTTGCGCACGGCGTCGGTGGGCGATCCGGTCCTTCACTGGCATGCCACGCGCGAGCTCTGGCGAATCTGGATGCAGATGTTCGCCGACGAGAGCGATCCCGAGGACGCTGCCGCAGCGCGCTGGGTGCGTTCGCTCGATGGCGTCTCGGCGCTGCTGGGCGAGGATCCCATCCTTCTTGCGGGTGCGGAGTCGAACGCACGAGCCGAGTCGGTGCGTCGTCAGGCGCTCGACCAGTTGAGCCGCACGTTCGATGCGTCGGTGCTCATCGCGGCCGCGCGCCGGCGTGATGCGGCGGTGGCCGCAGGCGTGCGCTCGATGGCGCCCGTGGGGGTGATGCTGCCGGCGAACGATGGTTCGCTCGGCATCGCGACGGCCAGGCGCGGCCAGCGTGGGGCGGTGCCCGCGCGCGATGGCGATGGCTGGAAGCTCTGTCCGCTCCGGGTCGAGGACGGCAAGGTGGTCTGGGATGGCGCGGCGCCGGAACCTCCGGTCACGTGGCCCCAGGTGCTCTTCATTTCAGGAGGTGACTCATGAAGGATCGTGCTGGCTCGCACGCCGCGCACGCGGCCGTCCTGCGCTTCGTCGCGCTGGATCCGGAGGCACGCCTGCGCCTGCCTGTGGGTCGATTCACCACGCCCAGCATGAGCGCCAGCCTGCTGCTGGCCCTGGCGATGATGGCGGTGGTCTACGGGGGTGCGGCGCCCTTCCGAAGCGTCGGCTTCGGCGAGGTGATCTGGCGCTACCTGACCGCGTTCGACCGCATTCCGATCTTCATCGCGTTCTTCAGCTGCTGGAGCCTGTCGGTGATCGGGCTCAAGCTGCTGAAGATCCGCGTGCAGCGGATGGCGCTGCGGATCCGCTTCGCGCCGGATGACCCGGCCTGGCACATCAGCCGCGCCACCGCCATGCAGGTGGTGTCGGCGATCGAGGGTGCGGTCGAGGGGGTGGAGCACTTCATGTACCTCCATCGCGTGACCGGCGCGCTGCGGAGCGTGCGCAACGTGGGCCGCGTGGGTGACCTTGAGGAGATGATGTCCAACCGCGCGGCCGACGACGAACTGCAGGTCGATGGCGGGTACGTTCCGGTGCGGGCGTTCATCTGGGCGATTCCCGTGCTTGGATTCATCGGCACGGTGCTCGGCCTGACCGAGGCGATCGGACAGTTCGGCGGGGTGCTTGCGCAGAAGGACGCGGACCTGCAGGCGCTCACGCGGCAGCTGACGCAGGTGATCGGCGGACTGGACACGGCGTTCGTGACCACCGGCGAGGGCCTCGTGATGGCGCTGATCATCCACCTGGCCCTGACGCTGGCCCGCCGCGCCGACGACATGCTGCTGGACGATTGCCGCGACGCGTGCGCTCGCCACGTCACCGGTCGCGTGCGGGTCGCCGAAGGCATCGACTGACCCATGGCCCGCTCGCGCAGGGGTTCGGACAGCCCCGTCACGTTCTTCAGTTTCCAGGACGTGATGATGTGCACGATCGGCGTGACGATCGTGATCACGATGCTGCTCGTGCTGCAGCTCGGTGCCGCCGCGGCGAAGGTGGAGACGGTGGTGGCGCAGGCGGATCCAGCCCGTCGCGAAGAACTGGAGCGCGAGGCGCGCGCCCTTCGCCAGCGGCTGGAATCGGCGGCCGCGCGCACGGGCGACGACTCGACCCGGGCGACGGCCGAGCTTCGTCAGCGCACGCTTGCCGAGAACGAGCGCGCGGAGAGCCTTCGGCGGCGGCACGACGAGCTTCTGCGCCGCGTTCGCACCGAGGCGGCACGCGCCGCGGCGGATCCGGCCGCGGTCGAGGCCGCAGACCTGCTGCAGCGTCGCGACGAACTGGAGGATCGCCTGCGCGCGGATTCGCTTCGGCGCCGCGTGACCTACCTGGTGGCCGAGGAGGATCGTCTGCCCGTGATCGTCGAGGTATCCGGCGACCGGCTGGTTGCCGGCACAACGCTGGAGCGTGACGCGCCGCTGGCGATTCCACTGGCGGATCCGGACACCGTTGCCGCCACGCTGGCGAGCTGGCTCGCGAGCCTGCCCGATCCGGATCGCCGCAGCGTGCTGTTCGTCGTGAAGCCATCCGGCGTCGCGGCCTGGCGCGCCCTGCGCGAGCCGATGGCCGCGCAGCCCGCGCTTCGCGACCTGCCGACGGGCCTGGACCTGATTCCCGAGGATGCCTTCACCAGCGATCGCTTCCGCGCGAAGGAGGCGTCGCCATGAGCCGGCGCTCCGGTGACGGTGACGAGTTCGGCAGCCTGGAGCTGCTGCTTGACACCATCTGCAACATGTTCGGCCTGTTCATCTTCGTGGGCATGCTGGTGGCGCTGCTGGCCAGCTCGCGCGCCGTCGAGATCCAGTCGCAGGGCACGCCCGCATCGGCGAGCGCGGTGGATCCCGTGGCGGCGGACCGCCAGGCCGTCGAGCGGCTGCGCGAGCGCGTGCAGGAGATGGAGCGGCAGGCGGCGCCCGACGCCAGGTTGGATCAGGCACGCGGACGGCTGGCCTCGCTGCAGGCCCGCAACGACGAACTGGATCGCCGCGCGCGAACGATGGATGCACTGTTGAAGGATGGAGGCACGCGCGTGGAGTCGAACGTCCGCGAGTTGCCTCGGCTGCGCGCGGAGGTGAAGCGGCTCGAGTC
Source organism: Phycisphaerales bacterium (assembly GCA_044337135.1). Classification (GTDB taxonomy): domain Bacteria; phylum Planctomycetota; class Phycisphaerae; order Phycisphaerales; family SM1A02; genus SYAC01. The sequence goes on from JBIIOC010000022.1 coordinate 15,208, forward strand.
GCAGGTGCAGGCGCAGTCGAGGACCGAAGGAGTGCGCCTGCGTGCGCCGCGGCGCAGGTCGGTCGAGGGACTCATGCCCGTGCAGGTCATCCTCTGGAAGGACCGCATCTACTGGATCAATCCATGGATCGACCGCCTGGAGGAGCCCTGCGCCGCCTGGAGCGAGTGGAATCCCGATGCCGTGGACCTTTCGCGTGATCCGCGGTGCGAGATCCGCGAGTGCTTCCGTGGGGGCGGACAGTGGTTGATCCGAAGCGTGCCATTGCGCACGGATGGAGGGCTCGATGCCTCGGACGGGTCCGACGCGTGGGCCGACGCGTTCATGCGGTTGCTCGGGCGGCTGCGCGGCGACCGTCACGTGCTCAGCCTGAAGGTCGCGCCCGACTCGCATGCCGCGTTCCAGCGCGTGCGCGAGCGCGTGGCCGAGGTCGGACTCTCCTACGACGTCTCGCCCATCCGCATCGACGACGGCATCTATCGCGACGAGATCCGCGACGGCGTGGCCACCGCGCAGTGAGGGTCAGGGAACCGGAAGGGTCGGTGCCGCCGCGGGAACGTGCGTGAAGGTTCCGCCGTGTGCCTTCGCGATCGCCTCCAGCAGGTCGCGGTCGGCGTCATCACCCATGGCGAGCGTGTGGATGCGCGTGCGGTCCTTGCCCGAGTTCAGCTGCACGATCGCCTGCGAGGGATCCCGCGCGAAGCGACCGTCGGTGAGAAGGAAGAGCTCGTGGGGCAACGGATCAAGCTGCGCGAGCGTGTACTGCAGCGCGTCGACCGCGTCGGTGCCGCCGCCGGTGCCGACCCCGTCGATCTTGCGCAGCAGGGTCTCGCAGGCGGGCGTCCCGGTCCGCGTCCATCCGGCCACCAGCACGTGTGGCCTGTCGTCGAAGAAGGTGACCTGCACCTGCGAGCCCTCGGGCAGTGCACGGATCGTGCGGATGATCTCCGCCTTCAGCGCCTCGAGCTTGTCGCCCATCATCGAACCGCTGATGTCGCACACGAAGCAGATGTATCGGCCCCTCACGCGCGCGCCGAAGAAGTCCACACCGCCTGCGGGATCGCGGCTTGCGGCGGAGGTTCCAGCCGCCGCGGCGGTTGACGTCGTCTCGCGCAGGCCCGCGCCGGACGCCGCCGCGCGTCCGAGTCGGTCGAACTCGGCGCGATCGATGGGGCGGTAGAGCCGTCCGTTCAGGCGAAGCCGCCCATCGGGTTCGATGGCCCAGCTCGTGTCGAACGGCAGCGGGCGGGCGGGGGGCACGACGGTTCGGGCAGGTTGTCCGTTGCGTGCCGGCAACTCGATCGCGCGCGACGGGAAGCGCGAGGGCTGCGCAGGAGTCTCCTCCACGCGCACCGTGCCGTTGGGCTGAAATGTGGCGCGCAGCTCCGCCGCGATCACCAGCGCCTCGGGTGGCGTGCCCCAGGCGCGATAGACCTGCATCGAGCGCTGTGTCGGGCGAATCGCGAGCAGGCCGAGAGTGAATCCGCCGGGCGCAAAGTCGGCGTCGCTGCGTCCATCGTCGATCTGCTGCCAGAAGCCGAGCAGAGGGGCCAACGGCGATGCGGCGGCGATCGACTCGATGGCCGGCGCGTCGAGCGCGGGCGAGGCATCGCTCGTCGGGGGTACCTCGAGCGACTCGGGCTTCGGTTCCTTCCGCTCGCGCGCGGATCGCTGGTTCGATGAGGCTCCGCTGATCGCGCGATCGCCCTCGGGCGCACGCGAAGCCGGATCCTCGCCGGGGGATGTGCCGGAGCCGGTCGAGGCCGCGCTTGCGGCGTCGGCGTTGGTGCCACGCGAACTGCCGCGCGCACGACCACCGTGCACGGCGTCGGGCATGTCTCCATCTGGCAGCGGATCGAAGGCATCCGCGCGCACCACGCCAGCGGTCCGCGAGGGGGAACCGGCATCGCCACGATTCGGCGCACCGCTTTGGCCGCTCGATCCGGCCGTCATCGCGCCGGAGCCGCTCGAAGCTCCGCTTGTCGCCGATGCCGCAGCGCCAGGCGTTCCGCCGCCGCCACCACCGCTCGGCGTGCCTTGCTTCATTGCCTTCACGGCCACTTCGGTGAGTTCCGCCATCGAGCCACGCGTGGCACCACCACCGGCACCGCCACCGCCTCCGGATGTGCCGCGCCCCGACGAGCCGCCTGAAGTCACTCCCGCAGTCGGGGCCTCCGTCGCGATCCGAGTGCCGCCGCTTCCTTGCATCAGCGCGGTCGGGTCCCGCTGGCCGGCGGGTTCCTCCTCGAGGGGTGGCGCGTCGGCAACTTCCCGACGATCGCTGGCGCAGCTGGCAAGCAGCAGCGCAAGGATCCATCCAATTCGTCTCACGGCACCCACCATGGGACCTCCTTGGCTGGTGGCGCGACTTCCGATGCATTCGTGGTCAAGCGCGTGATCCATGCGGCGATCGATCGAAGGCTTTCGGCCAGCGCCTTCTGGCAATCCTGCGATCGTGCCGCCGTGCACGTGGCGGGATCGAGATGGGGATTCAACTCGAGCCAGCGGTCCTGAAGTGCCTCGGGAAGCCACAGTCGGTTCACGCGCGAGGCGGTCGTCTTCCACTCATGCGCGCCGACCAGGATCTGCAGCGTGATTTGCCTGGTGTCTCCGCTTGTGCGCAGCACCACCGCGCTCTCCTCCTGCAGGGGCTCGCACTGCCATTGCGCGGAGAACCACCCCGCAAGCCACAGCCCGACCGGCATGTGACGCAGTGCGGCGCGCCAGGCGAGCCTTGCGTCGCCAGAGGGCTTCCACGCGAGCGCATCCGGCCTGGACCATGACTCGAGCTTGAGCCAGGGTGCGTGTTGCCACTCGGACACGCTTGCAGCCAGCGCGTTCAGTTGCTGGGGCGTGCCACGCGGGCCGAGCAGCGTTTCCGAGATGCGCCCGGCTGCAGGCGACGCGGCCGCGGCGCGGATCGCCTGCGAGAGTTCGTTGAGCGCCTTCTCGATGTCGGCCGTCGCCTCGGCCGATGCCTGGGCGGCAAGAAGATCCTTGGCTGCGAGCAGGCGATCCTGCCACTCCGGCGGCAGGCAATCCAGAAGGGCAGTCGGATCGCCCTGCAGCACGGCGTCGATCGCCGCGCGGGTGGTGGTCGCGGGATCCTTCATGCTGGTTCGCCACGCGAGGATGCCGAGCGAGAGCAGGGCACCCAGCAGCACCATGACGATCGAGGGCGTCCACCGTCGGGCCGGCGGTATCGAGACCCGCTGGCGGATGCGGCGATCGAGCGATCGAACGAAGTCCGCGTAGGCGTCGAACTGCATCTCGGGGGCGGCCAGAAGCCATCGCCTGAGCGCTTCCCATTCGTGCGCGGGCAGCGGCTCCACCTTCGCGAGCAGTCGATCCACCTCGGCAAGATCGGCCTGACGCGCCGCGGCCACGATCGACAGCATGCGCAGTTCGGCGGTGGGGGCCTCGCCCGAGCGGTCGATCGACTCCACGCTGCGCAGGTGGTCCGCGAAGGCGCCGGCATCGCCCGTGAGCGCGGACTCGCGCGCGCGCTCGATCGCCGTGGCGAGCGAGACCGACGTCATGGCGCCGCCTCGCGGGGAGCGCGATTGGCGAGCTCCTCGAGGATCTTCTGCGCGCCCCGCGTTCCCGGGTGTCCGTCCAGGGCGGCGTCGAATTCCGAGGCCATGTACCGGGCGCCATCGGCCGGCGTGGAGACGGGCGCGTCCTTGTTGCGGAAGTACCACAGCACCCACGGCGTCTCGTCGGGCCAGCCATCGGCGCGGACGTCGCCACGCAGTTCCTTCGGCAGGGCGCCCATGTCGATCAACTGCCGTCGCGCAAGGTCCTGCACCGCCAGCGAGAGCTCGAATCGCGCGCACAGCAGCAGCATGCGCTGCACCACGAGCGGCGAGAAGGCGTGCGCCAGCTGCTCGCGCTTCACCATGTCAGTCAGGCCGCGCTTCCTGTTCCTGGTGTCGATCAGGATCAGGCACCTCTCGGTGGGCGCGGACTTGCCGGCCATCCTGTCGGCCTCGCGGTGTGCACGCACCAGCGCGTCGGCCTGCTGCGCCAGCTGCGCGATCAGGGCGGCGCCCTGTTCCTTCGTGGTGATCTCGCGTGCGCGAGCGTTCAGGTCGATGGCCTGGCGAGCGAGTCCGACTTCCGCGTCCCATGGCGCGCTGTCGGTGGGAACCTGTGGAATGTTCGGTCGCGCCTCGGGGGTCGGGGCGGATGCAGGTTCAGGAGCGGGAGATTCGGGGCTTGGCTCGGCCGACATCTCCGCCGGTTCCGGCGCCTGCATCGCATCGCTCGATCCGCTTCCGAACGCGTCGTTGGTGCCCGTTTCCGAGGCTGCGCCGAATGCCCCGCCGGTTGCGGATGCCGCTTGAACGGTCTGGGTGGAGCTGGCGTCCGGAGGGCTTGTCGCAGGCGTCGAAGGCGTCGCAGGTGCGATCGGTCGTGTCGGAGAGGCGACCGCGATCGACGACTCGGGCGGTGCCTGGGGCATGTTTCGCGGCGAGGATCGCTGCGCCGATCGTGGGGCTTCCGTCGCCGTTCGCTGCTGCACGGCCCACCAGAGCATCAGGCCGGCCAGGAGCATGGCCATCAAGCCGGCGGCCATCGGAAGGTGGCGGCCAAGATTCCGCTGGCGGAGTCGGGGAGATCGATCCGAACTGCCGCTGGAGCGCGGCATGAAGTCGCGGCCAAGTCGCATCACCGCATCGGGATGTCGCCACGGGCCGCTTGTCGCGGCGGAAAAGGCGTTGCGGGCGCCGGCGTTCTGGTGAAGCGTCGCGATCGAGACGCCGCTCGGGACCGACCAGAGTCCAACGCCCCAGCCCACGAGCGACTGTTGCTGACTCGGCAGCAGCATGGGCAGGCGAAGGATGGCGGTCGACCAGGGTTCGACGTTCGGAAACGCCGCGCATCGATGCGCCGGATGCGCCGAGAGCAGGGCGTCGAACACGCGCCGTTCCGGGTCGCCCGGCGTCGGCAGCAGGTCTGCCATCTCGTGTCGGCGAACGTCCAGCGCCGTGCCGTCGGCGAACGCGTCTCGGGACCAGTTTCGATCGTCCTGCAGCGTGGCGCGAAGGTCCGATTGCGCCAGCGACCGCCAGTCCGCCATCTCGAGGATGAGCGTGCGCCGTTCGATCGTTCGCCGACCCGCGACGTCGGGCGCGCCGGCGAAGACGCGCGTGATCGCGTAGCGGCCGCTCGGAAGCGGACGGCCCGCGACGCAGAGTTCGTTCTGGAGAAGCGCGAATTCCTCCTCGGTCCGCGGCGAACCGAATCCAAGCGCGGCGAGCGCCGCGTCCTCGGCGTCGGAGACGCCGTTCGCGCGAGCCAGCGTTCGATATCCGTCGGTCGACCCGAAGAGGTGGGTCCGCGCAAGCATCAGCCTGCGCTCCGGATCACCAGCCACGCAAGAAGGCCCACGACCACGATGCCGCCGATCAGGATGGCGTTCACCGAGAGCCAGAACCGGTTGTCGGCCTTCTCCTCGGCCGCCGCGACCTGCTCCTCGCGGATCACGCGTTCACGCAGCGCATCGGCCGCCTTCTGGCGCGCGTCGGCCAGCCGGTTGGAGAGCACATGCTGCATGCAGTACTCGACCGGCCCCGTGAGGCCTCGCGGCTCGCGATCGAGGTCGGGCACCACCCGCCCGAGCGAGTCGCGTCGGCTTCGCACGGCGCACACGCCGAACACGCGAAGGCCGGGCACGGTTCGCAGCAGGTTGGCGCAGAAGCGCTCCGCGAAGCCTCGCAGCTTTCCATGATGCCGGAGCAGATCCGCGTTCTCGTCGATCTTGGTGAGCACGAGCGCGATCGGCACGGTGCGGCCGCCGGGCAGGCTTCGCAGGTAGCGCAGCGCCTGCACCATGCCGAAGTCGTCGTCGGCGGATTCGCCGAGCCGTCCTGTCGCCAGGACCTTCGGATCGATCAGCAGCAGCACGGCGGCGGCGCGGCGGACATGGTCGACCAGTTCCCGCGTGTTCTCGTCCTGGGCCTGCTCCACGAAGGCGCGATGGAAGACCTCGCCTGGGTAGTCCAGGCTCACCATCGTCAGGTCGTGGCCCTTCCACTGCAGCTTCAGGTCAAGGTAGTTGGTGCCTTCCGTCGCGGCGGGCCACGTTCGGTGCTCCTGCATCTGTTCGACCGCGGAGAGCAGCGCCAGGTGCGTTCGGCCATCGTGCGCCTCGATCCGAAGCGGACCTTCCTTCTTCCAGCACTGCTCGTAGAGCCGTGCCAGGTAGATGGTCTTGCCCGCCCGCGTGCGCCCGAGGATCACCACGCGGTCGCGATTCGGCGGCCCGTCGGTGATCGCCATCGGATGCGGATCCCCGAAGATCGCATCCTCCGGAACGCGAACGTCCTCGCCCAGGTCGAGGATCTCTTCCTCGTCCAGGATCGTGTGCGCGGGATCGTTCGGTGGGGGCGAATGCTGCATGCGTTGGCAGGGCCGGGGCGGACGTCGGGTGGCGGTCCATCGACCGCATCGTCCCGGTTATGCTCGAAGTGTAATCGCGTGCGCGCACCCTTCCGAACACACACATGACTGAATCTCCTTGGTCGCAGAGCCCGTCCGCCTCGGAAAGCCCGGCGCCTCGTCAGGGCGGCGGAGGCGTGGCCGGCCCGGCTGTCGTGATCGCGCTGCTGGTGAGCACGACCCTTGGGGCCGGCGTCGCCTGGTGGCTGCAGGACTCGCGAGTGGCGGCGAAGGAGCGCGAGCGGGCGGCCGCGGCGGCGGAAATCGCCAGTCTGGCCCAGCGCGTGCAGGCGGCCGAGACCAACGCCAGTGCGGCGGCGCAGGAACTGAAGAAGGCGCAGGCGGTCGCGGAGACGGCAACCAGGCAGTCGTCGGAGATGACGGGCCAGATCGACGCGCTGCGTCGCGAGTCGGCTGGCATCCGAACCGAGCGTGACGAGGCTCGTTCGGCACTCGCCGCCTCGAAGGCGGATGTCGAGCGCATGCGTTCGAATGACCTGGACCCCGGCGCGTTGCCCGCGGTGGATCTTGGAAAGGTGTTCGGTCGCAACACCCAGTACCGCACGCTGATGGATTACCGCGTGGCCGGAACGACCGCCGTGCCAGGCATGGACAAGTCCGAGGCCGAGAAGGCGCTCGTGGCGTGCATGCAGGGCGCGGGCCTCACGGCGGTGCAGCAGAGCCCGTTTCGCATGGCGGTCTTCGTGACCGTCGGCAAGGAGAAGGTTCGCTCGATCGGCGTGATGATGCTGGTGCTGCGCACGATGAAGGTGCCTGGCGAGGCGGGCAGTCGCGAGGTCGCGGTTTGGGGGCAGCAGCGAACCAGCAGCGCCTCGGATGCCGAGGCGGCCGTGCAGGTGAAGGGCTTGCTCGAGGAGCTGTGCAAGGAATTCGCATCGATGGCCGGCGTCACGGCCGCCGCCCCCGGCCAGCCTCCAGCGGCGACGCCCGCCGCGCCAGCGACACCTGCGCCCGCCGCGCCCGCTGCGGCTCCCGCGTCAGCACCCGCGCCTGCCCCCGCGAATGCGCCGAAACCCTGACGCGCCGATTCAAGGTTCCGCGGTCTCGCTTGCGGTGCTCGTGGCTGCGCTTGGATACTTCGTGGACATCTTCGACCTGCTGCTCTTCGCGCTGCTGCGCAAGCGCAGCCTGTCGGACGTGCTCGCCGTGCAACTCGCCGAGTTGCCTGCGGACAAGCACGACGCGTTCCTGAAGGACTGGGGCATCTGGCTGGACAACACGCTGCAGATGACCGGCCTGATGGTGGGCGGCATCCTGTGGGGCGTGCTGGGGGATCGGCTGGGCCGTATCGCGGTGCTCTTCGGAAGCATCCTGACCTATTCGATCGCGAACCTGCTGAACGCCGCGATCACGGACGTGGATCCGGCGGGGGCGCTCGGTTGGCTGCACACGATCGGAATGGGCACGGCGATCCGACAGTACGAGGTGCTGCGTTTCACCGCGGGCGTGGGTCTGGCGGGCGAACTCGGCGCCGGCATCACGCTGGTGGCGGAACTCACCAGTCGCGAGCGGCGAGGCCTTGCAACCACGATCGTCGCGACCGTCGGAATCCTTGGCGCGGTGGCGGGCTATTTCGTGACGCAGTGGGTGAGTTGGCGCGCGGCCTTCGCGATCGGCGGTGGACTTGGTCTCTCGCTGCTTCTGCTGCGAATCGGCGTGGTCGAGAGCGGCATGTGGAACCATGTGCGCTCGCATGCCAATCGAGGCGCGATCTGGATGCTGCTGTGGCCGCCGCGCAGGCTTGCGCGCTACCTCAGCGTGGTGCTCATCGCGGTGCCGGTGTGGTTCGGCGTTGGCACGCTCGTGAAGTACGGTGACGTGATCGGACTGAGCATGGGGCTGCCGGTTTCGGAGAAGCCGGATCCTGGCCGCGCGGTGATGTGGTGCTACGTGGGCCTGGCGATCGGTGATCTGGCAAGCGGGTTGTTGAGCCAGTGGCTGCGAAGCAGGCGTGGCGCGGTGCTGGCCTTCCATCTGATCACGGTGGCCGCGATGGTGTTCTACTTCACGCTGGGCGCGCGCTCGGCCGGGTGGTTCTACGCGGCGTGCGCACTGGTGGGACTCGGGTGCGGCTACTGGGCCGTGTTCGCCACGGCCGCCGCCGAGCAGTTCGGGACGAACCTGCGCGCCACGGCGGCAACGACCGCACCCAACCTGGTGCGTTGGAGCGCGGCGGCCTCGGCGGGACTGTGGGTCTGGTTCGAGCGGCTTCTGGGTGGCACGCAGGTGGACGCCGGGGTGGCGTGGAAGGCGGCGGTGCTTGCCGCCGTGGTCGTGATGGCTGTCGCGGCGCTGGGCCTGCTCGGGCTGCGGGAGACCTACGGCGTGGATCTGGACTTCGAGGAGCGCTGAACGCCCACGCTCCGCGGCCGCCTGCCGCTCACCGCCCGCGCCACGCGCGGTACTTGCCGATCAGCGCGTTCGTGCTGCCGTCATGCTTCAGCGCCGGCTTGGGGCCCGAGAGCTCCGGAATGATCCGCTGCGCAAGCACCTTGCCCAGCTCCACACCCCACTGGTCGAAGCTGTTGATGCCCCAGATGGCGCCCATCGTGAACACCTTGTGCTCGTACAGCGCGATGAGGCGTCCGAGCATGCGCGGGCTGAGCTTGCGGGCGAGCAGCATGGTGCTCGGGCGGTTGCCCTCCATCACCTTGTGCGGCGCGAGCCATTCAGGCACGCCCTCGGCCACGATCTCGCGCTCGGTCTTGCCGAAGGCGAGCGCCTCGGCCTGCGCGAACACGTTCGCGGTCAGCAGGTCCTGATGCGTGCCAAGGTTGTGAAGGCTCTCGGCGAAGGCGATGAAGTCGCACGGCACGATCTTCGTGCCCTGATGGATCATCTGGTAGAAGGCGTGCTGGCCGTTCGTGCCGGGCTGGCCCCAGACCACCGGGCAGGTCTCCCAGCGCACATGCTTGCCGTCGAGTTGCACGTGCTTGCCGTTCGACTCCATCTCGAGCTGCTGCAGGTACGCGCTGAATCGGTCCAGGTACTGGCAGTAGGGGAGCACCGCCAGCGTGTCGCACTTCAGGAACTGGTTGTTCCAGATTCCCACGAGGCCCATGAGCGCGGGCATGTTGCGCTCGAGCGGCGTGGTTCGGAAGTGCTCGTCCATGTCATGGAAGCCGGCGAGCATGTCGCGGAAGCCCTGCGGACCCACGGCCAGCATGGTGCTCAGGCCGATCGCGCTGTCCATGCTGTATCGGCCACCGACCCAGTCCCAGAAGCCGAACATGTTCGCGGGATCGATGCCGAACTTCTTCACCTCGCTCAGCGCGGTGCTGACCGCGGCGAAGTGCTTCGCCACGCTCTTTTCGTCGCCGCCGAAGGCCTTCAGGCTCCAGGCGCGCGCGGTGTGCGCGTTGGTCATGGTCTCGAGCGTGGTGAAGGTCTTGCTGCTGATGATGAAGAGCGTCTCGGCCGGGTCAAGATCCTTCGTCTGCTGGACGAAGTCGTTCTCGTCCACGTTGCTCACGAAGCGGCACGCGAGGCCCTGCTGCGCCCACGGCTGCAGGGCGTCCCACGCCATCGCGGGTCCCAGGTCGCTGCCACCGATGCCGATGTTGATCACGGTACGAATGCGCTTGCCGGTGTGGCCCTTCCACTCGCCGCTGCGCACGCGATCGGCGAAGGCGCTCATGGCGTCGAGCACGGCATGAACCTCGGGCACGACATCCTTGCCATCCACCTTGATCACGGTGCCCTTCGGGGCGCGAAGGGCCACATGCAGCACTGCGCGGCCTTCGGCCACGTTGATCTTGTCACCTCGGAACATCGCGTCGCGGCGGGCCTCGACGCCGCAGGCCTTGGCCAGCGCGATCAGCGCGCCGAGCGTCTCGCGCGTCACGCGCTGCTTGCTGAAGTCGAGGTGAATGTCGAGCGCGTCGACCGCCAGCTCCTCGCCGCGGCCCGGGTCATCGCGGAAGAGCTCGCGCAGGTGCAGGTCGCGCACCTTCTCGGCATGCGTCTGCAGCGCCTTCCATTCGGGGCGCGAGTCAAGGGGTGTGAGCGGGGCGATCGAGGGAGCGGGGGGGAAAGCCATGGCAGGGAATCTAGCCGTGGGGCCGATGCGGTGCGCGGCTTGCCGCGTCGGTGCCTGAACGGATCCTTTGCGATGTTCGCGCGACCTTCGTTAGCATCGCCTCCTCCAAGGAGATCATCATGCCAAACCGCGCCACCGCCACCCTCTCGATCGCCGGCCAGAGCATCTGGGTCGACAACATCACCCGCACCATGCTCTCGAGCGGCCGCCTGGCCGAGTACATCCGCGACTGGAGCGTGGTGGGCCTGACCAGCAACCCCACCATCTTCGAGAAGGCGATCGCCGGCTCGAACGACTACGACTCGCAGATCCGCGAGCTGCTGGCGAAGGGCATCGACGGCGAGAAGCTCTTCTTCGAGCTGGCCATCACCGACCTGACGAAGGCCGCCGACCTGTTCAAGGGGGTGCATGAGCGCACGGGTGGCATCGACGGCTGGGTGAGCCTGGAGGTCAGCCCGCTGCTCGCGCGCGACGCCAAGACCACCGTCGAGCAGGCCGTCGCGCTTCACGCCAAGGCGAACCGCCCGAACCTCTTCATCAAGGTGCCTGGCACCCCCGAGGGCCTTCCTGCCATCGAGGAACTCACCTATCGCGGCATCCCGATCAACGTGACGCTGCTCTTCAGCCCCAAGCACTACCTGGCCGCGGCCGACGCCTACCTGAAGGGTATCGAGCGCCGCGCGAAGGAGGGCAAGAGCCTGCGCGTCGAGAGCGTGGCCAGCGTGTTCATCAGCCGCTGGGAGAAGAAGGCCAACGCGAAGGTGCCTGACGCGCTGAAGAACAAGGCCGGCATCGCGATCGGGGAGTGCTGCTATCAGGCGTACGCCGAGCTCTACGGCAGCGCGCGCTTCCTCGCCCTGCAGGACAAGGGTGCCCGCCCGCAGCGCCTGCTCATGGCCAGCACCAGCACGAAGGATCCGAGCCTGCCGGACACGATGTACGTCACCGCGCTCGCCGCGGCGCGCACCGTGAACACCATGCCCGAGGAGACGCTGCACGCGTTCCACGATCACGGCAAGATGGAAGGCATGCTGCGCACCGATGGCGGCAATGGGCCCAACACGCTTGCGGCCATGGAGAAGGTGGGCTGCGGCGTGGATGCCTGCGCGCTTGAACTTCAGAAGGAAGGCGCGGACAGCTTCGTGAAGAGCTGGAACGACATGCTCGCGAAGATCCACGAGAAGAGCGCCGCGATGGCGAAGTGACTCGAGTGGTTCTCCGCTAGATTCCCACCCATGCCCAACGGCGACTATCTCGGCGAACTCTCCTGGCGCGGCATGCTGCATCAGGCCACCGACGGCCTGGCGGAGCATCTGGCGGGGGGACAGCGCACCGGCTACTGCGGCTTCGACCCCACGGCCGACAGCCTGACCGTGGGCAACCTGGTGAGCGTGATCCTGCTGGCCCGCCTGCAGCGCGCAGGCCACAAGCCGATCGCGGTGGTGGGCGGCGCGACCGGCATGATCGGCGACCCAAGCGGCAAGGCCAGCGAACGCACGCTGCTGGATGCCGACCGCGTGCGCCACAACCTGAACTGCCAGAAGGCGCAGATGGAGCGCATGCTGGACTTCTCGGGCGCGTGCGCCGCGCGGATCGTGAACAACGCGGACTGGCTGGGCTCGCTCGGCTACATCGACATGCTGCGCGACATCGGCAAGCACTTCAGCGTGAACCAGATGATCGCGCGCGACAGCGTGGCCAGCCGTCTGGAGGGGCGCGAGCAGGGAATCAGCTACACCGAGTTCAGCTACATGATCCTGCAGGCCTACGACTTCCTGCACCTGCATCGAGCCATGGGCTGCACGCTGCAGGTGGGCGGCAGCGACCAGTTCGGCAACATCGTGAGCGGCGTGGACCTGATCCGTCGCCTCGAGGGCACGCACGCCTTTGGTGCCACCGCGCCGCTGCTGCTCAAGGCCGACGGCACCAAGTTCGGCAAGAGCGAATCCGGCAACGTGTGGCTCTCGGCCGAGAAGACCAGCCCGTACCGATTCCACCAGTTCTTCCTGAACGCGAGCGACGAGCAGGTGGGGCAGCTGATTCGATGGTTCACCTTCATGGGCCGCGAGGAGGTCGAGGCGCTCGAGGCCCGTCACAAGGCCGCCCCGCAGGAGCGGGCCGCGCAGAAGGCGCTGGCCGATGCGGTGACCGATCTGGTGCACGGCACGGGCGAGACCGCGCGCGCGAAGGCCGCCGCCGCGGCGCTGTTCAGCGGCGATGTGCGCGGGCTTGACGCGGCGCTGCTGCGTGACATCGCATCGGACCTGCCCAGCAGCGAGGTTCCGGCCGCCCAGCTCGCTGGCGAGGGTTTGGCGCTGGTGGACCTGCTGCCGACCACGTCACTGGCCGCCAGCAAGCGCGAGGCGCGCGAGTTCCTGGGCGCGGGCGCCGTGAGCGTGAACGGCGAGAAGGCTGCCGC
>JBIIOC010000094.1:0-8194 GCA_044337135.1 Phycisphaerales bacterium
CAGCTGCGCGATCCAGGCCGATGCGCCCACGATCGCCAGCGCCACCTGATCCGAGGCGATCTGCCGTGCCACCGCCGCACCGGGCCGCTCGAACACCACCATGCCGACGAGCGGTTCGCCGCTCCATGCGGCCGGCGAGGAAATGAGGCCCACCTGCAGGCCCGCGCGCGCGCGGTTCAGGTCATCCCCGCGCAAGGGACGCGCGAACAGCAGTCGTGCTGGCGAATCGCTCGTGAGCCGATCAAAACCGTCGAGGGCGGGATCCGCGAGGAATCTCTCGAACGCAGCCTCGACGAAGGGATCTCCGGCCGCGGCCGCCACCGTGCCGCCCTCGATCACCCGCAGTCCATCGCCCGAAAGCGCGGGTGACTCGCACCACGCCGAGGCCACCTCGCGCCAGACCGCACGCTGCGCCTCGAGCGCACGATCATGCGCCTTCATCCACGGTCCAGCCGCCACGGCGCCGATCGCGCCAGCCGACGCCAGCGCGAACACCAACTGGCTTCGCTGGGTCAGGCTGAGAAGGGCCATGCGCGGCAGCATAACCCCGGCGTAGGCTCGCACCATGCACCGACCCGGCTGCGACCCCGACGCCATGACCGAGCAGGACTTCCTGTGCGACTTCTGCGGACGGGACTGGTCGGTCGCCCAGCCGTTCGTCGAGGGCCATCACGGTTCGTGCGTCTGCGGTGATTGCCTTCGACAGGCGCTCGCCGCGCGCGAGGCGGCACCCTCCGACTTCCGATGCAATCTCTGCCTCGAGGATCGCCAGGATCTCGCGCTCTCGACCGGCAACGGCCACCTCTGCCGCCGCTGTCGCGACCGCTCGGCCCGCGCGCTCGAGCGCGATCCGGAATCCGGCTGGAAGCGCTGAACGCTCAGCTGCGGCGGAGCAGCGTCATCGCGTGGAACGGCCTTCCCTCGCGGCGATACTTGCGCTCGAAGTTCGTGCCCACCACCTCGCCCTCGCCCGCGCTGCTGGGACGCTCGAAGGGTCGCCGCTCGAAGAGGTCCGTCACCTGCGCGACATGTTCCTCGTACCACGCCCACAGCTCGGGATGATCCGTCACCAGGCGAAGCTCGCCCCCGGGCTGGAGGATCCGATGGAACTGGCGCAGCGAGTCCAGCTGCACCACGCGCCGCTTGTGGTGGCGGTTCTTGGGCCACGGGTCGCTGAAGTACAGGTGCACCGTGCGCACGCACGCGTCGGCCAGCCAGCAGCGCACCACCTCGCCAGCATCGGCATACAGCATGCGCACGTTGTCCATCGCGTGGCGCCGCACGCGATCGGCGGCGTAGCGGAAGAACTCGCCGGCGTACTCGATTCCCAGGAAGTCGGTGTCGCCGCGCGCGGCCCCCTCCTGCACCAGGAAGGTCCCCTTGCCCGAGCCGATCTCGAGCTCGAATGGCCTCCCGGCACGCGCTGGAAAGAAGAAGTCGTGGCCGATTCGGCCCGACTCCGGATTCGGCAGGTCGCTCGCGTTCAGCCCCCACGGCCGCAGGTCCGTCGCCGGTGCGCCGCCCTGCGTCATGCTGTCACTCGTCGTCCGAGACCACACGCGCGGCGCGACGCGGCTTCTCGTCCGCGGTGCGCTTCCACGTGACCCGAGGCGCGTCGGCCCACAGGCCGTCAAGGTCGTACCACGCGCGCTGTCCGGGCTCGAACAGGTGCACGACAACGTCCACGAAGTCGGCGACAACCCAGGTGCCGCCCGTGTCCCTGTCGCGCTTCCACCGATCCATCCCGAGTTCCGCGCCAAGCTGCTTCAGGTCGTCGGCCACGCTGCGCATCTGGCGATCGCTCGTGCCGTTGGCCACGATCATGTACTCGCACACCTGGCTGCGACCGCGCACGTCCAGCAGCGCGACCTGATCGCACTTCAGGTCAGCGCACAGCCGCGCCGCCTCGATGGCGAATCGGCGGACCTTGTCGGGATCGGTCTGGCTCTTCGTCCGCGTCATGCCGCGTCCGGATCACTCCGGACGGGGACGACGCGCACCGCCGGTTCGCGAGGCGCTCTTGGGGCCACGCGCACCGGGGCCGCCACGGCTGGCAAACGCCATCGGAGGACGCGCCGCACGGATCGCCTCGCGACGCTTGCGCTCGCTGGGCTTCTCGTAGTGCGAACGCTTCTTGAGCTCCTTGGTCAGGCCCTCCTTCTCGCACAGCTTCTTGAAGCGGCGAAGCATCTGCTCCGCGGTCTCGCCGGCTCGGGCCTTGATTCGAATCGCCATGTTCGTGTCGTTCCTTGGGTTGCGTGTCGGTCGTGTCCCGCCGTCGATCGGTCGGGCCGAACATGATCCCCGAATCGGGCCCTCCATGCAAGCGGCCCGAAAGCCTCCCAAAGGCCATAATCAGGCCATGCGGCTGCTCGTCGACGCCTGCAACGTGCTGCATGTGACGGGGATCCTGCCCCCGGAACTGGCCTTGGGCGAACCCGTCGAGCTGGCTCAACTGGTGCAGCGAAGCCGCTACGCGCGCGTGCCGGTCACGCTGGTCTGCGACGGCGCCCGTCCCGGCCTGCAGTCGCTGAGCCACGGCGGCCGCATCACGCTGCAGTGGACCGGATCCACCACCGCCGATCAGGGCATCCGTGACGCACTCGCCGCCAGCAGCCACGCCCGCAAGCACCTGATCGTCTCGAGTGACCGGGCCGTGCAGGCGACCGCCCGCCACTTCGGTGCGCAGATCCTGCCAAGCGACCGCTTTCTCGAGCATCTCGCGATGGACGCCCGGCGAACACCCAGACCCATGGAGCCGAACCGCGAAGTGCATCTGGACGATGCGTCCACCGAGCGCTGGCTTCGCGAATTCGGACTCGATCAGGAGAACGCCCCATGAGCACGATCAACTTCGACCAACCACCGTCCGAACCGCTGGCAACATGCCAGGCCTGGTTCAAGGAATCCGAGTCGATGGGTTTCGCGAACCCCAACGCGATGACGCTCGCCACGGTGGATGCGCAGGGTCGTCCCCACGCGCGCATCGTGCTGCTGCGCGGCTTCGACGAGCGCGGCGCCGTCTTCTTCACGAATCGCCAGAGCGACAAGGGCTCGCAGCTCGCCGCCCACGCGCGCGCCGCGCTGCTCTTCCACTGGGATCGTGAGCCGATCGGCCGCCAGATCCGCATCGAGGGCGCGGTGACCCTTGCCAGCGACGCCGAGAGCGATGCCTACTGGAACAGCCGTCCGCGCGAGAGCCAGATCAACGCCTGCGCCAGCCAGCAGAGTCGCCCCGTGGCGAACCGCGCCGCGCTGCAGGCCGAGCAGGACCGCCTCACGGCCCAGTTCGAGGGCAGACCCGTGCCGCGACCGCCGCACTGGGGCGGCTACCGGGTCGCGCTCGAGCGCATCGAATTCTGGCAGGGCGACAAGTACCGCCTGCACGATCGCATCGTGTACATGCGTTCGGGCAGCGGCTGGTCCGTGCAGCGCCTGAGCCCCTGAGGCTCAGGCCGCCACGCCCTCGCCGCGCGGTGCGCCCCAGCGGCGAGGCTCCTTCTTGGGAGGCGTCCAGCCGCCCAGCACCGACACCTCGCCGAGGGCGCCAAGCGTCTCGCGCAGGCGCGCGACCAGGGTCTGTGTCGGCACCACACGGATCGCGCGCGCACTCATCACGACATCGCGGCCATCCTCGATCTCGACGCGCAGCACCACATCGACCGGCCGCCCCTGCAGCGACTGCGAACTTCCGGAGGCCTGCCGAAGCACGCCGGCGGCCATGCGCCACACCGTCGCGAATGGCTCCTCGCCATCCGCAGTCGAGCCGCGAAGCCGGAGTTCCAGCCGCGTGGCGAGCTGCTCCTGCGCCTGCTCGATCGGGATCACGCGGTCCACGATCAGGCTCGGCTCGGCGCGCGATCGGTCCACGCTGCCCACCACCACGACCGGACGGTCCATCTGCAGGAACTCGCCGCTCTTGGCGAACGAATCCGGGAAGATCACCCCCTCGACCTGGCCGTGCCGGTCCGCCAGGCTCAGCATCGCCATGCGACGGCCCGGCTCGCGACCGCGCTGGCTCACGGTGGGCCGAAGACGCGTGACGATGCCCGCCAGCACGACCGGGGCCTGCTCGCCAAGCTCGGCGACATCGACCGTGCGCGCGCTGCAGAAGGTGCGCGCGGTCCAGTCGTGCTCGTCGAGCGGATGCCCGCTCACATGGAAGCCGATCGCGTCCTTCTCCATCGCGAGCGTTGTCATGCGATCCCACGCGGGCACCTGCTTCAGCGCCACCGCGGCGCCCGGGGCCGACGAGGGGGCCTCGGGCTCGATCATGCCGAACATGTTCATCTGCCCGCTGCGGCGATCGCTCGCCTCGGCCTGACCCGCCTGCACCGCGTCGGGAATCGTGGCCATCAGGCTGGCCCGAGCCTGCACGCCATGGAGCGAGTCGAAGGCACCGCCCTTCACCAGCGCCTCGAGCGTGGCCTTGTTCACCGCGCGCAGGTCGACCCGCGCGCAGAAGTCATGCAGGTCGCGGAACGGACCCGCCTTCGTGCGCTCGCTCACGATCGCGGCGATGGCGTTGGTGCCCGATCCCTTGATCGCCTGCAGGCCGAAGCGCACATGTCCATGACACGCGTCGACCGACTCGTCCGGCTCGAACACAACGGCGAAGTCCGCCGCGCTCCGGTTCACGTCGGGAGGCCGAACCTCGATGCCCACATGCGGCTTCGCCTGCGTGCTGTCGGGCCACGGGCAGCGCTTGCAGTCCTCCAGGTACACCGACCACTCCTCGATCTTCCTCGCCTGGCTCTCGAAGCTCAGCACGCTCGCCATGTAGAAGGCCGGGAAGTAGGTCTTCAGGTACGCGGTCTGGTAGGCCACGATGGCGTAGCCGGTGGAGTGGCTCTTGTTGAAGCCGTAGCCCGCGAAGCGCAGGATGAGCTCGAACAGTTCCTCGGCGCCTGCCACGTCCATGCCGCGCGTGCCCGCGCCCTTCACGAAGTCGGCCTTCGCGCTGGCGATCACGTCCTGCTTCTTCTTGCTGATCGCCTTGATGATGGAGTACGCGGCGCGCAGCGGAATGCCGCCCAGGTGATGCAGCACCTGCATCACCTGCTCCTGATAGACCATGATTCCGTAGGTCTCGCTCACCAGCCGATCGACCTCGGGGTTCACGCTCGGCACCTGCTGACGGCCGTTCTTGCGCGCGTTGTAGTCCGGGATCAGGTCCATCGGGCCCGGCCGGAACAGCGCGTTGGCCGCGATCAGGTCCTCCAGACGATCCGGCTTCATGTCGACCAGAAGCTTGCGCATGCCGCCCGACTCGAACTGGAACACGCCCATCGTGTCGCCGCGCCGGAACAGGTTCAGCACGCGCTGGTCGTCCATCTTCAGGCGGTCCAGATCCAGCGGGTGCGCGCCGCCATCCTGCGGCACGCGCCCCACCGCCTTCCAGACGGCCTCGTCGGGCAGTCCCGCCTTCACCAGCTGCACGCACCGCTCGATGGTGCTGAGCGTGCGAAGGCCCAGGAAGTCCATCTTGAGCAGGCCGGCCTTCTCGCAGGTCGGCCCGTCCCACTGCGTCACCACCTCGTCGCCGCCACCAGCCGCGCGACACAGCGGCACGATGTCATCCAGCGGGCGGGTGGCGATCACCACGCCCGCCGCGTGGATGCCCGCATGCCGGGCGTGGTCCTCGAGCGCCTTCGCGTGCTCGATCACCTTGCCGATGACCGGGTCGCTCTCGGCCGCCTGCTTCAGCTGCGGCTCCTTCTGCAGCGCCTCGTCCAGCGTGATGTGAAGTTCCGCGGGCACCAGGTTCGACAGGCGCTGTCCCTCGGCGGGCGGCAGGCCCATCACGCGCGCCACGTCCTTCACCGCGGCCTTCGCCTTCAGGCGACCGAAGGTGATGATCTGCGCCACATGCCCGTACTTCTGACGCACGTAGTCCAGCACGCGGCCGCGGCCGTCCTGGCAGATGTCCACGTCGATGTCGGGGTACTCGCTGCGGTCCGGGTCGGTGAACCGCTCGAACAGCAGGCCGAAGCGCTCGGGGCACGCGTTCGAGAGACCCAGCACGTAGCCCACCATGGTGCCCACGCCGCTGCCACGGGCGAGCGCGGGAATCCCGTTGCGCCGCGCCCAGGCCACGAAGTCCCACACGATCAGGAAGTACGCCGAGATGCTCTTGTCCGCGAGCACCTTCAGCTCGCGCTCGAGCCGCGCGCGCACGGGCGGCGTGATGCCGTCCTTGCCGTAGCGCCACAGCGCGCCGGCCTCGGCCAGCTCGCGCAAGGCCTCGTCGCACTCCTTCTTCGCCTTCGCGCGCTCCTTCTCGGCGGCATCCACGCCCTCGAAGGGCTGCAGCTCGAAGCCCGCACAGAACGCGTTGAACCAGCCGGTCGGGTTCGCCGCATCGAAGGCGGGCGCCTTGCCCACGCGCTTCACGCGCACCAGCGGCGCGTGGTTCTCGCCCTTGGGCAGCTCCACGTTGCAGCGCGCCGCGATCTTCAGCGCGTTCTCGATCGACTCCGGAACGTCGGCGAAGAGCTCGGCCATCTGCGCCGGATCCTTCACGTACAGCTCCTCGCTGTAGATCAGTCGATCGGGCGAGTCCTTGGTCTTGCCCATCGAGATGCAGCACAGCGTGTCGTGCGCGTCATGGTCCTCCTTGCGGAGGAAGTGCGCATCGTTGTCGCAGACCAGCGGCAGCTTCAGCTCCGCCGCCAGCTTGCGCACCAGCGGGTCGATCTGCCACTGGTCCTCCACGTGGCGCTGCAGCTCCAGGTAGAAGCGCGGCTCGCCGGCGGCGTTCTTCCCGAAGCACTTCGCGTGCCACTGCGCCTCCTCGCGCGCCGCCTCCCACGCCTTCGGATCCTGGGTGCGCGCGAACTGCTGCAGCCAGTGCGCCACGCTCGAGCCCAGGTGGCCGTTGATCGCGATGATCCCCCCGCCCCACTGCTCCAGCGTGGAGCGATCCATGCGCGGCTTGTAGTAGAAGCCGTTCAGGAACGCGTCCGAGCTCAGCTTCATCAGGTTGCGCCAGCCCTCGAGCGTCTCGGCCAGCAGCACCAGATGGAATCCACCGTCGGCGATCCCGTTGGGCTTCTTGTCGCGCCGATCACCGGGGGCGACGTACGCCTCGATGCCCAGGATCGGCTTCACGCCCGTGCCCTTCGCGGCCTCGTAGAACTCGCGGGCCGCGTGCAGGTTGCCGTGGTCGGTCACCGCCACGGCATCCATGCCCAGTTCCTTCACGCGCTTCAGCAGCGCTTCCACGCGATTGCCGCCATCGAGCAGGCTGTACTCGCTGTGGAGGTGCAGATGCGCGAACTTGGGCTTGTGCGTGTCCGTCATGGCCGCGCGAACTTTCTCCACGGGCGACTCCGCCGCCCACGGGCCATGGTAGTGCGCCGGGCAAGCCTTTCCCGGCCGCAGGAAAGCTTGTCCACAGCCCCGATCAGCCCGCGGTCAGCGCGGCGAACGACCGCAGCCACGCCTCGCGAAGCACGCTCGTCGCCGAACCCGGAGAACCGCCGCCGATCGCGCTGCGCTCCACGCGCACCACCGGAAGCACCCCCCAGCTCACGTTGGTCAGGAACACCTCGTCGGCGCCCAGCAGGTCGTCGATCGTCAGGCTCACGCGCTCGACGCGCAGGCCCGCCTCGTCGGCAAGGCCAAGCACGGTCCGTCTGGCGATGCCCGGAAGCACGGGGCTCCGCAGGCCGCCCTTGGGCTCCTCGCCGCGCGCGATCGGCGTCTGCAGCACGCCCCCCTTCACCAGGAACACGTTGCTGGTGCACGCGCAGGCGAGCCGGTTGCTCACGTCGAACCACAGGGCCTCGGCGGCACCGGCCTGCGCGGCGTCGCGCAGCGCCGCCAATCGAGGCCAGTACCACAGCGTCTTGTGGCCCCCGAACCGGTCCAGCGGATTCAGCCGGTCATCCGCCACCACCACTCCGACGCCCTGCTCGAACATGGGAGGCGGGAATGGCGTGGGTGGGGTCGCGACGATCAGCAGCGTCGGATCCGTGCGCACGGGCCGCCCATCTCGCGCCTCGCGCAGCATGTTCACGACGCCGGCACTGACGGTCAGGCGAATGCGCGCAGGCGCATCGCCCCATCGCTGCATGACCTGCTCGACGGCCTGCGCAAGCGGCTCGACCCGAAGCGGGTCCGCCAGTCCGAGCTCGCGCGCGCTCTCCGCCAATCGCTCCAGGTGGTCTGGCAGCCGAAACACCTTGCCAGC
>JBIIOC010000095.1:0-8027 GCA_044337135.1 Phycisphaerales bacterium
TGGGACGCGCGTGGCCTCCGCACGCTCGTGCAGCGCTCGCGCGACGGCGCCACCCAGCGCTGGACCGTGGTCTTCGCGCTGCCGTGGAGTTCGCTTGTGCCACAGGGCCGATCGCCGTCGGGACCGATCGAGGCCCCGAAGCCCGGCGCCGTGTGGCGGGTCGATCTCGGAAGGACGAGTTGGCATCCGATGGCCGCGAGCGACGATGGCGCTCCCGAGGCTGACGGCCTGGAGCGCGCCGCCTGGCAGCCGCCTGCCGACCCCGCCGAGCCCCGCGGCTGGGGCGCGGTAGAGTTCGCGCCGTGAACCGCGCGCTCGGACTCCTGATCCTCGCATCGCTCGTGTGGCTCGTGGCCTGCCAGAACAGGGCCTACGGGCCGTCGCCAAGGCGACCGATGCTCGGCACGCAGCCCGAGTATCCGTGCACCTTCACGCACACGCGCCCCGATCTCAGCGGCGCGGTCGAGAATGTTCCATGGTCCAGCGCCCCCTGGAGCGATCCGTTCATGCACATGTCGGGCGACGGCCGAACGGCGGAAACGCGGACCTGGGTCAAGTTGATGTGGGACGCGCGTGCCCTCTACGTCGGTGCCGTGGTCGAGACGCCCGATGCGCAGGCGAAACGGACCACGCACGACTCGGCGCTGGACCAGGAGGACAATTTCACGCTGCTTCTGGATCCCGCCGGTGACGGGCGTGAACTCTTCGTGATCGTGACGAACGCGCATGGCGCGATACGCGACCTGCGTTACGTGAAGCCGCCGTCGCAGGGGGGCGTGGAGGAGCTTGCGTGGAACTGTCCGGGCCTTGATGGCGGCGTCCGCGTGCAGGGCACGCTGAACGACGCTTCGGATCGGGATCGCTCGTGGACCTTCGAGATGGCGATTCCGTGGGAGTGTCTCGGCGTCTCGGCACCCGTGCCCGGTGACATCTGGCGCGCGAACTTCATGCGCAACGACATGCCCGACGGGCACGCGTCGGAACCGGACAGCACGGGCGACGCCCGCGCGTGGACGCCCAGCTGGGGCGAGCACTTCATGGAGCCGCAGCACTGGGGGCGCATCCAGTTCACCCGGACCAAGTGAACCGTCCGGTTATGGGCGGTTCTGGAAACGCCTGATTTGACGCAGCCACGCGGCGCCTTCCTGCGAACTCTCCGATCCAGTCCTTCACGGAAGCACCCATGAGCCAGCATCGAGACGATCCCGCCCTCTCCGCCCTTGAACAGCCCGCGTCCGTCGACTCGCCGGCCCGCATGCTCGAGGAACTCGAGGTGGCTCCGGAGCCCGGCAGCCTCTTCCATCAGGTCCTGCTGCAGGCTCTCACGGCCGCGCCGCTGGTGGGCATGCGCCGCGAGCATCAGCTCATGTTCGCGCAGCCGAAGAACGAGATCGTCGTGCACTTCCCGGTGCTGATGGATGACGGACAGCACCGCATGTTCACCGGCTATCGCGTGCAGCACAACAACGCGCTCGGTCCCTACAAGGGCGGCCTGCGCTTCCATCCGCACGTCACGCTGGACCAGATGAAGGGCCTGGCGATGATCATGAGCCTGAAGTGCAGCCTGCTGCGGCTGCCCTTCGGCGGCGCCAAGGGTGGCGTGCGCTGCAATCCGCGCGAGCTCGGCCGCGACGAGCAGATGCGCGTGACGCGCCGTTTCTGCAGCGCGATCAGCAACCAGATCGGCCCCGACTACGACATTCCGGGTCCCGGTGTCGGCACCGACGCCCAGACCATGGCGTGGTTCGTGGACACCTTCGCGCAGACCACGCCCGAACACGGGCGTCAGGACACCTCGCGCGCCGTCACCGGCAAGCCGATCGAGCTTGGTGGCGTGCCGGGCCGCGATCGTGCCAGCGCGATGGGCATGGTCCTGGTGCTCGAGGAGATGCTGCCCGACCTTGGCATGCAGGTGAAGGGACTTCGATTCAGCCTGCTCGGCTACGGCAAGGTGGGCAGCTGGATCGCGCGCATCCTGCAGGAGCGCGGCGCCACGCTGGTGGCCGCGATGGACGACACCGGTGCGGTGCGGAACGATCGCGGCTTCGACGCGTCGGATCTTGCAGAGCACGTGCAGCTTGTCGGAGGCATCCGAGGCTTCTCGCAGGCCGACACGGTGGATCGCGAGGCCTTCCTGCGTGCACCGGTCGACCTGTTCATCCCGGCGGCGCTCGAGGGCATGATCGACGGCGAGAGCGCGCAGCTCATTCGCGCGCGCGTGGTGGCCGAGGCCGCGAGCCTGCCGACCACCCCCGAGGGCGACGACGTGCTGCTGCAGCGTGGCGTGGAGGTGCTGCCAAGCCTGCTGTGCAACGGAGGCGGACTTGTGGCGAGCCACATGGAGTGGACCCTGAACAAGAGCTCCACGACCATCACGGCCACCGAGATGGAGGAGCGCCTGGGTCAGCACATGACCGAGGCGGCGCGTCGCGTGCGACTGGCGCGCCATCGGTTCGAGACCGACCTGCGCACGGCCGCCATCGCCTCAGCGCTGGAGCAGATCAGCCGGGTGCATCAGCTTCGCGGCGTGTTCCCCTGAATTCCGGGCTCGCGAGGACTCCCGGCCTTCGGCCAAACCCCCGGAACTCGCGTGAACAGCATCAGCCGCGCAGCCGCGCCGCGACCTTCGCCGCCAGCGCGGCGCCTGCCGCGTGATCGATCGGCGTGGCGTTCCAGTGGATGCCCAGACCGCGGCCATCCTCAAGGCGGGGAATGATGTGGAAGTGCACGTGCATCACGGCCTGATGCGCCAGCGTTCCATTGTTCTGCAGCACGTTGTAGGCCTTCGCGCCGGTCTCGGCCAGAATCGCCGCGGCCACGCGTGGAAGCGCGATGCCCAGGGCGGCCGCGCTCGCCTCGCCGAGTTCGTGCAGGTGCACCTTCTCTTCCTTGGGCACCACCAGCGCATGGCCCGGGCTCAGCGGATTCACGTCCAGGAACGCGATCACCAGATCGTTCTCGAGCAGGCGATGGCAGGGGATCTCGCCGCGAAGGATGCGCGTGAAGATGCTCATGACGGAAAAGGGTAGCGGTGTGGCGTCGCCGGGGCCGTACCATTCCCGCGTGCCGACCCGCAAGCGATCCAAGCCGAACGCCGGTCTCTCGTCGAGCGAACTGGACGCGCAGTTGCGCGCGTTTCTTCGCGAGGATCTTGGCGATCACGGGGACGTCACCAGCCTGGCCATGGTGCCCGCGGAACGGCGCGCCACCGCGATGGTGCGCGCGCGTGGTCCTGGCGTGCTGGCGGGCGTCGAGGTGGTGCGACGGCTCGTGGCGATCGGCGCGCCCGGCGTTCGCTGTCGGGTGCTTGTGCGCGATGGGTCGCGGTTCCGGCGTGGTGCCTCCGTCCTCTCGCTCGCGGGTTCGCTGCGCGGCATCCTGCGCGTGGAACGCGTGATGCTGAACCTGCTTGGCCGCATGTCCGGCGTCGCCACGGCCACCCGCGCGATGGTCGACGCCGCCGCGGGCACGCGCGCGCGAATCCGCGACACGCGCAAGACCACGCCGGGCTTGCGCGCGCTCGAGAAGGCCGCGGTGGTCCGTGGTGGCGGCGTCTCGCACCGAGCCGGCCTTTTCGACGCGTTCCTGGCGAAGGACAATCACCTCTCGGGCGTGCCGCTGGAGCGGCTGGCAAGCGTGGTGCAGCTGGCGGTTGCGCGCGCGCGTCGTCTTGCGCCGCTCGCCTTCACGATGGTCGAGGTCGACACCGAGGCGCAGTTCGTGGCGCTGCTGTCGCTGCCGCGCGGCGTCGTCGACACGGTGCTGCTGGACAACATGTCGCCGGTGCGCATGCGCCGGATCGTGGCGCTTCGGGATCGCTGCGTGCCGTGGCTGAAGCTGGAGGCCAGCGGCGGCGTGAACGTCGCGAGCGTTCCCGCGATCGCCCGCAGCGGCGTGGACTTCATCAGCGCGGGTTCCATCACGCACTCCGCGCCCCAGGTCGACTTCGGCCTGGACATCGTGGAAGACTGATCATGCGCGATCGGCCGCTCGAGGCATGGCCCGATGCGCTTGAACGCGCGTGCGACGAGACGCGACACATCCGGCAGGTTCGGGTGCTGCGCGAGACCGCGAGCACGCAGGACGCGGCGCTTGCGTGCAAGGTCGACGGTGGCCTGCTGGTGACGGCGGGTCGACAGACGGCGGGCCGCGGCCGTCTGGGCAGCGCATGGGCCGACACGGCCAGCGAGGGCGTGGCATGCACCTTCGCGGTGTCGCCGCGTTCCATCGAGACGCTCTCGATCGCCGCCGCCGTCGCGGTGGCGCTGGCTGCCCGCGATGTGCTGCCGGTTGCACAGGCCTCGAGCGTGGGTCTGAAGTGGCCCAATGATCTGCTTGCGCGCTGTGGCGATGGGGCGCTTCGCAAGCTCGCCGGCGTTCTGATCGAGGTGCGCGAGGGCAGGGCGCTGATCGGCGTGGGCATCAACGTGCTGCAGTCGGGCTTCCCTGACGACCTTGGTGATCGTGCCGTCAGCCTGGCGCAGCTTGGCTCCGTCGCGGATCGCCTGCAGGTGATCGAGCACCTGCTGCTGCGCATGGACGAGGCGCTCTCGATGGAACCCGTGGCGCTTGCCGCACGTTTCACGGAACTCGATCGCACGGTCGGGCTGCGGCTTCGTTTCCAGTCCGTGTCAGGGCCCGTCGAGGGCGTCGTGCTGCGGTGCGACGCGATGCGGGGCCTGGAGGTGCGGACCGGAGACGGTCCGGTCTGGCTTCCCGCGGCCACCACGCGCGTCGAGGCGGGTGTGTGGGGCGATTGAACTACACTGCGTGGACCGTGACCGTCCTCGCGCGCATCCTTCTTCTCGCGTTCGCGGCTCCGGCGCTGGCGCAGCAGTCGAAGCCCGGTGATCTGGTTCCGGTGGAGCCGGGCACCGTCGATGTCTCCGCCACGCAGACGACGCTGCGCGTGATGCCCGTCGAGCTCAACGAGAGCACCAACTTCATGCGCCTCTACGGCGTGGCGGGGCGTCCGGATCTTCTGGTGCGAAGTCAGGGCGGCATGTACGCGGTGTTCGATCAGGGCCAGTACGTGTCATGGAAGGGCGTGGGCTTGCCCGTGTGGCCCTCTGGCACGCAGTTCTTCATCGGCCGGCCGGACTTCACGAATGTGCGCGTGCCGGGCATTCGCATGGACACCGAGAGCACCATGCTTCCTGCGCCGGGAATCCGTGCGAAGGAGGCCGCCTCTCCCGGCGGCCAGCCCGACGCGCGCGTGCCCGACGATCGCCATGCCGTTCGTGACGCGCGTGTCCCGGACGCGCGGCTCTCCTCGCCACGCGTCGAGACACGCCTCGAGGAGCGTCGTGCCCCGGCCAGCAAGCCTGCGCCGCAGGTCACCGAGGCGCACGCCGTTCCCCCCGATTCGAAGCGGATCGAGCCCGCCGCATCGCCCTCACCGAAGCCATGAGCCACCGTCAGTTCGGTGCGTGGATGGTGTCGCTGCTGGCCGCGCACGCGGGTGCGCGCGTCATCGAGCCAGCCATGACGCAGCCTGCGGTCGCCGCAGGCGGGGTGCTCGCGATTCCACTGCAGCGCGCCGACGGCGATCGCTGGCCGGAACGGCTGCGCATCGAGCGTGTGGATGGGGGTGCGCCGATCGATGGCACCCTTGCATGGATCGCCGCGAGTTCGCCCATGCTGGAGCGCGGCTGGACCCGCGCCGACGAGCGACTGGAGATCCGGCCCATCGCTCGCGCACCTGCCGACACGACCGTGCCGGGCGTGGTGCTGCTGCTTGCCGAGTTGCCGCCCGATCTTCGCGGCGGTTCCCTTCGCGTGGCCGGCACGCAGGTGGATCCAGTGTGGTTCCCGCTCGCCGAGCCGCGGCCTGACGCGCGCAAGCCCGCGCTCGCCGCAGGCGACACGCCCACGCTGGATCGTCCCGACCTGCTCGCTCCCGCGGAGTGGTTTCGCTGGTGGCTGATGGCCGACGACGCCGGATGCAGTCCGCCCGAGCCGCCGGGTGATCGCGAGAGCGTGCTGTACGCGCTGCATCGGGCGCAGCTGTGGCAGGCGGGCTTGGATCGCGTGGAGCGCGTGAGTCCGGGCGTCGCGCGCGAACTTCGCGAGCACCTGACGGCCACCTGCGTGGATCAACGCGGCGATCGCGCCGTGCGCGTGGCCGCGTGGATCGCGCGTGCCGATGAGCTCACGGCGCTGCTCTCGACCCTCCTGGATGTCACGCGCACCGATGAGCAGGTGATGGAAGCCGCGCTCACGCGCATCCGCGAACGCCCGCCCGTCACCTGCTGGGTCGAGGCCGATGCCGGCACATCGCTGCGCCTTGCCTGCGCCAATCCCTCGCCCGAGGCGATCACGCTTCGAGTGTCCTGGGTCGAGAGTCGCTTCTCGAGGCCTCTGCAGATCGAGGTGTCTGCAGCCGGCATGGCGCGGCAGAACGTGGACCGTCCCGCGGAGTTGATGCCCGATCCGCTCACGCGCAATGCCGCGCCGGGCTCAGGCACGTTGCTGATCGCCGGCAATGGATGGGAGATGCGCCTGCCTGTTCCACCCGCGCGCATCGTGCCACGTCCGCCTGGCTACGCATTCGGCGTGCTTCGGCCGCCACTCAGCCTGGCCGATGCGCAGCGGCAGCGCATCGCACCGCCACCCGCGGAGTGGCTGACCACCGCGAGCCTGCGCAAGCGCTTCGGTCGGTGGGAGGTCTTTGCGGAGTGTCTGCGCCCGCAGGCCACGGATCTGGACGAACTCGAACTTGTCGTCGCCGGCGAGGGCGTCGGCTCGGCGCGCGTGCGGGTGCATGAGGTGGGAGATCCGATCGTGGACGGCGCCCCCGGGATCGACGCTCCGCGCGTGCAGCGTGGTTCGTTCCTGGATCGCTGGCGCTGCACGGTCGAGCTGCCCCCGTCGTGGGTGCCGCGACAAGGTGCGCTGATGCTGGGCGTGGCACGTTCACCCGGTGGCGCAGGCACGCGTCAGACTGGCGTGATCGCGGTGCCCGATTGGATGCCGATTCCTCTGGCCACCCTCGACGCAAGCGCGTGGTGGAGCGGTTCCTCACCGATGTCCACCACGGCGGTGGATTCTGGGGAACCTCTGCGATCGAGTGCGCCCGCCATGCCGGAGCCTTCCGTACCCGAGCCCGCGCCCGTGACCGAGGCGCCACGGCAACCCCCTGCAACGCCTGCACCCAAGCGCCCGAATTTCGGACCGCCCGTGTGAGGTGCGTGTGTCGCGTGTGGACGCCGCCGGTTCGTTGACACCGCGGCGGAGCCCCGTTTCCGCGCGGATTCGCTTCTATACTCGCCGCCGATGTCCTCCCGCCCGGCCAGCCCCCGCATCGTCGCGCTGCTGAACCAGAAGGGCGGTGTCGGCAAGACCACCACCACGGTGAACCTTGGCGCGGCGCTCGCCGTGTCGGGACTGCGCACGCTGCTCGTGGACATGGACCCGCAGTCGAACCTCTCGCTGCACTTCGGCGTGGAGACCGACGAGGGGCGTCCCAGCACCGGCTCGCTGTTCTCGCAGCCGCCGGCGAAGATCGAGGACTGCATCGTGAAGGGTCGCGACAAGCTCTCCTTCATCCCCGCCGACACCGAACTGGCGCTGGTGGAGGGCGAACTGGCGGGCCGCGACGGCGTGCAGACGGTGCTGCGTGACGCGCTCGCGAAGGTCGCGAAGAAGTTCGACGTGATCCTGCTCGACTGCCCGCCGGGGCTTGGCGTGCTCAGCGTGAACGCGCTCACCGCGGCGCACGAGGTGTTCGTGCCGATGCAGGCGCAGTACCTGGCGCTGCGCGGCCTGGAGAAGCTCCTGAGCACGGTGCAGCTGGTGGCCGCCGGTCTCAATCCGGGTCTCGTCGCCTCGGGCGTGATCCTCTGCATGCACGAGACGCTGTCGAGCCACGGCAAGGCCGTGGTCGACGAGATCCGCGCGCACCTGGAGCAGTTCCGCGAAGCCGACGTGCCGTGGCGCGACTGCCGGCTGCTGGCGCCGCCGATCCGCCGCAACATCAAGCTGGCCGAGGCGCCGAGCTTCGGCAAGACGATCTTCGACTACGACCC
>JBIIOC010000096.1:0-7885 GCA_044337135.1 Phycisphaerales bacterium
TCCAGCTGGGCTTCATCGAGGCGCGCGGACGCGTGCTGGACGTCGCCGCCTTCCTGGACCGGGTGCAGCGTGCCGCACCGGTGCAGGGCACGCCCGCGGATGCGCTTGCCGACGACCGCGTGCGGGCACTGTGTCAGGCGATGCGTCTTGCGCTCGACGGCCAGCCCGAGCGGGCGCGACGAATCCTGGAACTCTGGAGCGACGCGACCACCGAGCCCGCGGCCCACGCCGACGGCAAGGCCGCGCGCGGGGTGCCGAGGACGGCCTGACATGTACATCGATCCGCATGTGCACATGGTCAGCCGGACCACCGACGACTACGCGCGGATGGCCGTCGCGGGTTGCGTGGCCATCACCGAGCCGGCGTTCTGGGCGGGCTTCGATCGCGGAAGCCCGGAGGGCTTTCATGACTACTTCCGGCAGCTCACGGAGACGGAACCCCGGCGCGCGGCGGCCTACGGCATCCGTCATCACGCGTGGATCTGCATCAACCCGAAGGAAGCCGAGGACCACGCCTTCGCGCGCGACGTGATGGCGCTGATCCCGCAGTTCCTGAAGCGGCCGAACGTGCTGGGCATCGGCGAGATCGGCCTGAACCGCAACAGCCGCACCGAGTTGGCCGTGTTCGAGGAGCATCTGGAACTCGCGGCCAGGTTCGACACGCTGGTGCTGGTGCACACGCCGCATCTGGAGGACAAGCGCAAGGGCACGCGCCTGATCCTGGACGCGATCCGCAACCAGGGGAAACTGAAGCCCGACCGCGTGCTGATCGACCACGTCGAGGAGCACACCGTGCGCGGCGTGCTGGACGCCGGCTACTGGGCCGGCATGACGCTGTACCCCGACACCAAGTGCACCGCGGCGCGCGCCGTCGACATCATCGAGATGCATGGCACCGAGCGCCTGTGGATCAACAGCGCGGGCGACTGGGGCCACAGCGATCCGCTGGCCGTGCCGAAGGCCGCGGCGGTCATGCGCGCGCGTGGCCATGCCGTCGACGCGGTGCGCCGCATCACGCTGGAGAACCCGCGCGCGTTCCTGGGCCAGAGCCCGAACTTCAGCGACGCGCCGCTCCGGCCGACCGCGCCCGACCTGGGCCGCTGAAGGGCCTGGCCCCTACGATGGCGCGCGTGATGCATGCCGAGGAACACGGCGCCCCGCGCAGGTGGCTGACGCTGCTGGCCATGACCGGCAGCCTGAGCATGATCATGCTCGACGTGACCGTGGTGGGCGTGTCGCTGCCGGCCATCCAGAAGGATCTCGCTCTCTCGTCCGTGCAGGTGCAGTGGGTGGTGAACGCCTACATACTGGCGCTGGCGAGCCTGGTGGCCCTTGGTGGACGCGCAGCCGACAGCTTCGGCAAGGTGCCCTCCTTCGTGGCGGGCATGCTCGCCTTCACGGGCGCGAGCGTTGCCTGCGGTTTCGCGTCGAACGCCGAATCGATCATCGCGTGGCGCGCCCTGCAGGGTGCCGCGGCGGCGCTGATGCAGCCCGCGAGCGCGAGCCTGGTGGTCGGCAGCTTCGCGCCAGGCGAGCGCGGCAAGGCCATGGCGGTCTACGCCGGCATTCCCATGATGTTCTTGGCAGCCGGGCCCGCGATCGGTGGCGCGCTCACGCAGTTTGCAAGCTGGCCCTGGAACTTCTGGATCAACGTGCCGGTGGCGGCCGCGTCGCTGCTGATGACCGTGATCGCGCGGCCACACGAGGTGCGGCGCCCTCGCCAGGGCACGGATCCCCTCGGCGCGCTGCTGCTGGTGATCGGTCTGCCGGCATTCGTGTACGGACTGATGGAGGTGCACGGTCACGGCTGGACCGACGCCTCGGTGATCGCCGCGCTCCTGGTCGGAGCCACCCTGCTGCCTATCTTCGTGGGCTGGGAGCTGCGGCACCCTTCACCGCTCCTGGCCCTGCATCTCTTTCGCGACCGCGGCATCCTGCTCAATGCCCTCATCCTGTTCGCGATGCAGTTCGCGATGAACGGACTGGTCATCTTCGGCAGCGCCTACCTGCAGCAGGCGCTCGGCTTCGAGCCCATGCAAGCGGGCGTGCGCATGCTGCCGATGCTGGTTCCGGTGCTGGTGGTGGTGCATGTCGCGGGTCGCCTGTACGACCGCGTGGGCGTGCGCAGGCCGGCGCTGATCGGCACGGCCCTGGCCACGGCCGGCATGTTCGTGCAGGCGGGCGGGGCGCTGCTGCAGAGCTATCCCGTGCTTGCCGTCGGCATGGCGATGCTCGGCACCGGCGTCGGCTTCGTGATGAGCCCCACCAACGTGGACAGCATGAGCCGTGCCGGACCCGCGCATCGCGCGCAGGCAAGTGGACTGGTGCAGACGATCCGGCAGATCGGTGGCACGCTCGGCGTGGCCGTGGTCGGCTCCACCATCCTGCTGACCGAATCGAGGCTCGGCATGCCGGCGAGCGTCGCGCTGGGTTGGGCGGTGTCCGGAATCGCGCTCGCGCTCGCGTTTCTTGCGGCCTGGCGCGGGCTCACCGCCGAGGCGCCCCGTACACTCGCGGGCATGTCGCGACCGATCATCGGCATCACCACCGACATCAGCGAGTCGAACGGCATGGTGAGCTATCGGGTGAACCGACAGTACGTGCAGGCCGTGCACCGCTGCGGTGGCGTGGCGGTGCTGCTCACGCACGAGCAGGGCGACGCGCTTGCGCTGATCGATGCCGTCGACGGCGTGATCATCACCGGCGGCAAGGACATCGACCTGCGGAAGTTCGGGCAGGAACTGCACCCCAGGAGCGACGTGATGAACCCGGATCGCCAGTCCGGCGAGTTCGGCATCCTGGCCGCGCTCGACCAGCGCCCCGGCAAGCCCGTGCTCGGCATCTGCCTGGGCATGCAGATGATGGGCGTGCACCGCGGATGTCACCTGGTGCAGCACGTGCCGGACGCGATTCCCGGCGGCGAGCGCCATCAGGACAACCAGCTGCATGCGGTCGACACCGCCTTCGGCAAGGGCGAGATCACGAGCAGCCATCACCAGATGCTGGGCGACGCGGGTCCCTTCGAGGTGAAGGGTCGCAGTCCCGACGGATGCCTGGAGGCGATCCAGCTCGCCGGACGACCGTTCTACGTCGGCGTGCAGTGGCATCCGGAACGCACGACGGATCCGGCACTCGGCGACGGCATGATCAAGCGACTCGTGGATGCGGCAGCCGCCGCGCGCACCAAGAAGGAGAACTCATGATGCACACTCTTGCGATCGCCTTGATGATGCTGCTGCAGGATGCCGCCCCCGCGGCCAGGCCCGACCTGAGCCCGAACGCGCCGGCACCGCAGACTGCCCCCCTTCGACCGGGCGACGCGGCACCCGCGCTGACCATCGACAAGTGGGTCAAGGGCGAACCGGTCGAGAAGTTCGAGAAGGGCCGCGTGTACGTGGTGGAGTTCTGGGCGACCTGGTGCGGTCCCTGCATCAAGGGCATTCCTCACCTCACCGAGCTGCAGCGCGCCCATCCGGAACTCGTGATCATCGGCGTGGCCGCCGCCGAGCGTCAGGCTGGCGCGAAGCCGGGCCTGAGCGAGAAGCCGCCCGAGGTCGATCCGCGCCTGAGCGGCGTGGAGGCGTTCGTGAAGCAGCGCGGCGACGAGATCGGCTATCGCATCGCGTGGGATGGCGACGCAAGCATGGGCAAGGCCTGGATGTTCGCGGCCAAGCAGCGCTCGATTCCGTTCGCCTTCATCGTGAACCGCGACGGCAACATCGCCTGGATGGGGCATCCGAACGAGATGGATGCCACGCTCATGCGCATCCTGAAGGGCACGGATGGCCGCGTGGCGCCGCAGCAGCCCCCCGCAGCCACCCCCTGACCGCGCATGCTGCCGGTCGGCTACTGCACGAATGTCCATCCTGGGCGCAACCTTGACGAGCTGAGGCGCAG
Source organism: Phycisphaerales bacterium (assembly GCA_044337135.1). Classification (GTDB taxonomy): domain Bacteria; phylum Planctomycetota; class Phycisphaerae; order Phycisphaerales; family SM1A02; genus SYAC01. The sequence goes on from JBIIOC010000096.1 coordinate 3,898, forward strand.
CCTGCTGGGGCCGGTGGCGCAGGTCGCGCGCCTGGTCGGTGGCGGTCCGCTGCCCGTGGGCGTGTGGCTGTCGGCCGAAGCCACGCGCCAGCTGCATGAGCAACCTTCCGAGACGGAGCGCCTGCGTGACGCGGCGATGGCGCACGGCATCCACATCGCGGCCGTGAACGCCTTCCCGTACGGCAACTTCGGCGCCGCGTCGGTGAAGACCCGCGTGTACGAGCCGCACTGGGCCGACGCGCGCCGCGCGCTCCACACGATCGCCGTTGCGGAGCTGCTTCCGCGGCTGGTGGCGCCGGGCACGCGTCATGCGAGCATCAGCACGCTGCCGCTTGGCTGGCGACCGAGATTCAGCGCGGAGGGGTGCGGTGCAAGCGTGGGTCTCGCCTCGGCGCAGATCGAGCAGGTCGCGCGGGCGCTCGCGCGGATCGAATCGCACACCGGACTGCGGATCACGCTCGACATCGAGCCGGAACCGGGCTGCGCGATCCAGACCGTGTCCGAACTGGCCGGCTTCATGCGTCACTGCCTGCGGCCTCGTGACGGGTCGAATCCCGTGCACCGGCATGTCGGCGCGTGCCTGGATGCATGCCACCTTGCCGTGATGGACGAGACGCCCGAAGCCGAGATGGCGGCGCTTGTCGAGGCGGATGTGCCGGTGCATCGCGTGCATGTCTCGTCGGCCCTCCGCGGCGACGCTTCCGAGCCGAGCCTGCAGGCCCTCGCACGCTTCGACGAGGAACGCTTCCTGCACCAGGTGGTCACCGGATCGATGGAACAGCCACGCGTGTACGAGGACATCCCGGATCACGCCGCGGCCCGGCCCGGCCTGCCCTGGCGCTGTCACTTTCATGTGCCGATCTTCATGCGGGAGGTCTGCGGTCTCTCGACCACGACCGACGCGATCGAGCCCCTCCTGCGCGCCGTGCTGCAGGCAGGCCACCAGCCCTTCATGGAGGTCGAGACCTACGCGTGGGATCGGCTGCCGGCGTCGGCCGCCGCAAGCGTGGAGGAAGGCCTGGCGAAGGAGATCCTGCACGCCCGGGCGCTGCTTGCCAAATGCGCCACCGGCGCACACGCTGCACACGAATGAGCGGTTCCCGCACATCGCCCCGAGAAGGCATCGGCCCCTGGATGCGGCTGCTCCGCATCTCGAACGCGCCGACCGCGATGACCGGCTCGCTCGTGGGCACGATGATCGGCGCACACACCAGCGCCAGCGCGCTGAACGCCAGCGCCATGACGCTGTGCGGCGTGGGGTCCGCGCTCCTCTATGCCGGCGGCATGGTGATGAACGACTACTTCGACCAGCCGATCGACCGCATCGAGCGGCCGGATCGACCGATCGTGTCGGGGCAGGTGTCCGAGCGCGGCGCGCTTTCGCTCGGCATGGGCCTGCTCGCGGCTGGTGTCATCGCCATGGTGTCCGTGGGAAGCGCCGTGGTGCCGTGGTCGCTGCTGCTGCTGGCGATGATCCTTGCCTACAACCTGCTGCATCGTGATGCGACGGCCGCGCCCCTTCTCATGGCCTCGTGCCGAACGCTGGTGCCGGTGATCTCGGCCATCGCCGCAGCGCCGCAGAACAAGCCGGATTGGGCGCTGGTGGGTGCCGTCGCGATCCCGCTGGGCGTCTACACAGCCACGATCTCGCTGGCCGCGCGCCACGAGGCTGCCCGCGTGCCCACACCACGCCCCGTGGCTCCGGTGGGCGTGCTGTTCGTGGTGCTGCTGGCGGCGGCGATGGCGCCGCTGGCGCTGATGCTTGGTGGCGTGCTGCAGCCATTTCCGCGCGAAGCGCTCACGCTGGCGCTGCCCGCGCTGGCACTCGCGTGCTGGACCATGCTGCGCGGTCTGTGGCTGCTGCAGCGCCAGGACAAGCGGCCACATGGCGTGATGGCGTGGATCGCCGCGATCGCGTTCATCGATGCCGCATCCCTTGCGCCGCTCGCCGGCGGCTCGCTCGTGTTCGTGGCGGCTGGCGCGGGGCTCCTCACGCTCTGGATGCAGCGACGCATCCTGGGCAGTTGACGCATGGGCACGCCGCATCCATCCGGTGCGCAGCGCACCGTGGTCGCGATCGTCGCGGGCCTTTCCGCCGGTCACATCGGCGCCGACACCCCGACGCTGCGCGACCTTGCCCGCGCCCTCGGAGGCGTGCACATGCTGCGGCCCGCGTTCCCAGCCGTGACCTGCACCTCGCAGGCGACCATGCTGACGGGACTGACACCGCAGGAACACGGCATCGTGGGCAATGGATGGCTGGATCGCGAGCTCGGCGAGGCCAGACTCTGGCGGCAATCGCGCGGCCTGATCCAGGCGCCGCTGGTGTGGGAATCGGCACGCTCACGGTTTCCGGCACTGACCGTGGCGAACCTGTTCGGCTGGTTCAACATGTTCAGCAGCGCGGACTTCACCGTGACGCCGCGACCGCAGTACGCGGCCGATGGCCGAAAGGCCGCGGACATCCTGGCCACTCCGGATGGGCTTCGCGAGCGACTGACCGCCGAACTGGGGGCCTTTCCGCTGTTCCACTTCTGGGGCCCGCGTGCCGACATCCGCAGCACGGAGTGGATCGTGCAGGCCACGAAGCGCGTGATGGCGTGGCACGATCCCGCACTCACGCTCTGCTACCTGCCGCATCTTGACTACGTGCTGCAGCGCGAGGGGCCTGGAGGGCCGAACGTGCGCCGCGAGTTGCGCGAGGTGGATCGCGTGCTGCAGTCGCTGGTTGCGGCGTGTCACGCGCGGGGTGCGCGCCTGATCATCTGCAGCGAGTACGGCATCGAGAAGGCGCGGCAGGTGATCCATCCGAACCGCGCGCTGCGGCAGGCCGGCCTGTTGTCCGTGCGCGAGGAGTTCGGCGGCCTGAACCTGGACCTGAACGGCAGCGCCGCGTTCGCGCTGTGCGACCATCAGGTTGCGCACGTGCATGTGAGGCATGCGGATGCCCTGCAGCGCACTCGGGCGATCCTTGCCGAACTTCCCGGCATCGAGCGCGTGCTTGCGGGATCCGAGCGCGCGGAACTGCAGCTTGATCACCCACGATCCGGAGACCTGGTGCTCGTGCCCGAGCCGGGTGCGTGGTTCGCCTACCCGTGGTGGACCAGTCCGGCCGATGCACCGGACTACGCGCGCACGGTCGACATCCATCGCAAGCCCGGATACGACCCATGCGAACTGCTGCTCGACGCGGGTCCGCTCGCCACGTCGGCCAAGGTGGGCTGGTTCATGCTTCGAAAGAGACTCGGCATGCGCGCCCTGCTGAAGTGCACGCCACTCGACGCGTCGCTGGTCCGTGGCACGCACGGTCGCGTGGACCTGGAGCCGGAACTCGAGCCGGTGCTGCTGGCCGAGGGCGAATTCCTTCCGCATGAGGGCCGGCTGCCGATGCACGCCGTTCACGAGGTGATCCTGCGTCACCTGACGGGTGAACCCGCATGAAGCTGGTCTGGGCCGTGCTGGTCGCGGTGCTGTTGGCAGGCGTGGCCGCGCTGGTATGGCCGGCTTCGGAGCACCCCGCCACACCACCTGAGCCGGAGGTGGCAAGGCCTCCAGCGCCTGCCGCGACCGACTCGCGCCCACCATCCGCGCGGATCGAACGCAAGTCCGACGGCTCCATCGAACTGGATGGCCGCTTCATGGTGACGGGTGCAGGCACCGAGCAGGATCCCTTCGTGATCTCGTGGCCCCTTGTGTTCAGCGCCAGCGAGACGATCGATGCCGCGGCTGGCGCGATGACCGCCCCGTCGCACATCGACTTCCTCAACGGACAGTGGGTGCAGATCAGCGGTTACCTGGCACCGCCACTCTGGGGCGAGCAGACCAGCGAGCTTCTGGTCATGAAGAATCGCTGGGACGGCTGCTGCATCGGCCTGCCGCCCACTCCCTTCGACTGCATCGAGGCGTCGCTCGCCGCGCCCCTGAAGCTTGGCGCGCAGCACGCGATCAGCTTCGGCACGGTGCGCGGCCGCCTGGTGGTGGAGCCCTT
>JBIIOC010000023.1:0-26563 GCA_044337135.1 Phycisphaerales bacterium
GCGATCTGGTCTCCGACCCCTATGCGTTCATCGTCCGATTCCGCGGCATGGATGGCGTGGATGGCGGCGAGGGCTCCGACAAGGTGCCCGCGAACCAGCTGCCGGCGCCAGGTGCGGTCGCGCTGCTGGGCTTGGCTGGTCTTGTGAGCCGACGACGCTCCGCCTGATTGAGGACTCCAGCTTCTCCCCGGCGCATCATCAACGTGGTGCGCCGGGGAGGCGGGTGGCTGGTTCACCCGCCGAAAGAGAGCAGGATCAGCGCGACATCGCCGAAATCGACCACGCCGCTCTGGTCCAGGTCGGCCTCGCACGCGTTGCAGGGCCCGAACTCAAGAAGCGCAAGGCTCACGTCACCGAACTCCACGCGGCCATTGCGATCCAGGTCCCCGAATTCGATGGGCTCGCCGAGATCCGGCTGCAGCCACCAGACACCGTGGAAGTACCCCGGAACGGGGGGCGGATCCGGAGGATCGGTTCCCGGCTCCACCTCGAGGCAGGGTTGCCCGTTGCGCAGCGTGCGCGTGGCCACCGCCGGGCCGATCGTGAGCCTGTAATCGCCCTGCTCCATCACGCGATCGATGACAGCGGAACCACCAGGCGGCACCAGAGCTTCCACGATCGTGTCAAGGGGGCCGTCGCACGGGCCCACGGCCAGCACCAGCTGCGCTGGGAAGTCCGCGTGCAGCTCCAGTCGAAGGGCGCGGCGCTCCTGCACCGAGAAGGTGAACGCGTCCACGTCGCGAGCGCCATCGCCGGTCACGGAACCCTTGATCGGCGTGCCCAGCGACAGCGCGTCGTGGATGGGTGCGGAGCGATAGCCACACCCCTGATTCCGCCACTCGTAGCACGGTTCCGCCTCGTCGATCGCGTTGGCGGGCGGCGTGACGATCGGCGCATCTCCAGCGCAGACAAGCGGAACCAGCTCGGCACACAGCTCGTCCCACACCGATCCGCAACTCGGATCCAGTCGCCGAACCAGCTCGCAGCAGGTCGCGTCCTCGCAGCCTGGCCCACCATGACCCTGCGCACACGCACCACGGCTTGGGCAGACGAGTCCCACGCATTCCATGCGCGCCAGCTCAACGCAGTCCGCATCCCAGGACACGTTGCAGCAATCCATGTCGAAGGTGCAGACCTTCTCGCAGCAGGGCGTGGTGAAGCAGCCGGGGCCGGCGTGCTCGGTGTTGCAGTCGCCCGCGGGCGGGCCACAGGAGGCCGTGAGGCTCACTGCCCCGGGCTCTGCCGGAACGCTTGCGCTCGGCATCGGCGGTCCAAGTTCCAGCAAGGACTCCGCCACCTCGACCGGCTCACCACTCGCGGTCATCAGATCCACCGGCTCGACCCGGTCCAGGCTTCGCGGCGCGACAGCTGATCCCAGATTTCGGAGCACGCGAAGCCGGTGATCGAAGTAGTCACACACGACAAGGTCCAGCCGTCCATCGCCATCGACATCCACCGGCACCACATGCCGCGGGAAGACCGCGGTCAGGATCGGCACCGCGGGCGCCAGCACCAACTCACCTCCCGGCGGCGTGAGGTTCTCCAGCACGCTCACGCGACCGTCGGAAACGGTCATGGACATGACATCCAGGTCACCATCGCCATCGAGATCCGCTGCGTCCGCATTCCAGGCCGTGCCATTCAGGAGTCCGGGAAAGCTCCGCGCCCGCACACTGCTTCCATCAGCGGCAAACGACCACACATAGACGGGGTTGTTGCGACTGCCATTGATCGCCGTGGTCAGCAGCTCGGGCGCACCATCACCATCCAGATCCGCCGACGATGCCAGCGCCACGCCGATCACGCCACCATCGTCGGGCAACGACCATGCGCGCTCGCCCGTGAAGCCGGCGCCCCGTGCGCGGCGCAGGTTCAGGCGGCTCGCACCACCGGCGAAATCCATGATCTCCTGCACGCCATCCTCATCCAGGTCGTGCGGAAACACGACGCTCGGCGATGCGGTGCCCTGCGTCCATCGATTCAGGCGCGCGCTCGCCTGCACCACGAAGGTCCGCGCACCGAGGTTTCGCATCCACGTGATCCCGCCCGAATTCGCGTTGGCAAGCAGCAGGTCCAACTGCCCGTCACCGTCGATATCGGTCGCCCGCACGCATCGCGTCTCGCGCTCCAGCGCGATGCGCTGCGGCGCGTCGAACGTGCCTGCCGTGTTCCACAGGATCACCACACCGCCCGGCTGCGCGCGCGCAGCGAGCGCCACGTCCATGTCGCCATCGCCGTCCAGATCCACCGCCTCGGCCCAATCCGTCTGAACGCCGACCGCGATCGTTCCCTCGAGCGCAAATCCGCCCGGCTGCCCCCGCACCACCGCCACGAGTCCACTGGCATTGCGTCCTGGCACCACCAGGTCCAGCTGGCCATCACCGTTGAAATCCGCCAACGCGGGTCGTGTCGGAAAGTGCCGATCGGGCAATGCCACATCCACGGGGGCCGCGAAATTCGGCACCCCCGCAAGCGCCACCGCGATCAGAGAAGCGGTCAGATCCACAGCTTCAATCTAGCCCGGGACCTGTCAAGATCCATGCCGAAACACCCGTTTCAAGCCACCATCCCTTTGCAGGGGTTCCGCACAAGCGAGAACTACGGATTCCTGGCGACGCGGAAGCCGGTGCTCCGGCTCTGGAAGGTGATCAAGCCAAAGGATCGGTACGACGACCGCGAGAAGGACGCGCCACCGAAGTCGAAACCCCCACCGCGCACGATGCATGTAGTTCCGGATGCTGGACCGGTCGGGTCGACCTGGGGATCCTGCGTGTAATCGCCGTACCAGTCAGCCACGAATTCCCAGACGTTGCCTGCCATGTCGTGAACGCCAAAGCCGTTGCCTGCCTTGCCTCCGACAGGACGGGTCTGGGCGCCGCTGTTGTCCGAAGTCCACGCCAGGTCGCCGAACTGCTGTTCGTCATTGGTGCCCGCAGGCATAGCGGCCGAACCATGCAGCGCCGTCGCCGTGCCAGCGCGACACGCGAACTCCCACTCCGCCTCCGTGGGCAGGCGAAATCCGGTGGCGGTCAGGAACGGCTTCACGCCATTGAACGAGACCTTCTCGACGGGACGATTCGGGACCTCTGATGCGGGCACCTCTTCGCTCGCCGTCTTGAACTGGCTTGGGTTGCTGCCCATCTTCGATGTCCACTGCGCCTGCGTCACCTCGTAGCGCCCGAGGTAGAACGGCTGCGTCAGGGTGACCTGGTGCACCGGACTCTCCGCCGAGGCGCACGCAGTCTGCAGCGATGGCGTGCAGCCCCGTTGAAAGGATCCAGTCGGAATCAGCACCATCTCGATGCCCGTGCCATTGTCGCGCACACGCCATGGCAGGCCGGTGGTCGTGATGGCCGCGCGCAATCCGGCGTCGTAGATCACCGCAGGATCCGGCGTTTGCTCCAGCACGGTGTACCAGCTTGCGCATGGTCCGAACTCGAGTAGCGCCATGGCGACATCGCCATTGTCAACCGTGCCCGTGCCGTCGAGATCGCTCGCGCAGCCGGCGCAGGCGCCGAAGTCGAGCAGGATCAGCGCGATATCCCCGAAGTCAACGGTTTTGGAGCCATCCGTGTCGGCAGGGCACGCCGAATCAGCCGCCGCGAAGGTTGCGCTCAGGAATGGCGCCGCGAGGCAGACCAGCGCTGTGGCATGTCGGATTCCCCGCATATGACCTTCCCTTTCGCGCAGACAACGTGCGATGTTGCACGCGTACATGCGGGCCCAAGCGGAAACACGACAATTTCGGATGGACTCAGGCGCAAATCCCGGCCACTCAAAAGGAATTGAAACCGGTGGTCCCCGTGACGGCCGGACCCCGCGATGGGGCGAAGCCTGCCGAATATGGGGTAGTGGACCGTACTGGACCACAACACGCGAGCACACTTTCAGCATGAACCATCGGGCGAAACGCACGATGTCACGGGTGACCGATCCTCGCTGGGGTGCATTAGGGGTGCTGCCGACGAGCTGCGGCCCCTGATCGACGCCTGGGAGAGGCTGCCCAGCGAGGTGCGCCAGGCGATCCTGCTGCTGGCCCGAGGAGCTGCGCGGTGATCGACCTGCCCTTCGTCACCGCGGTCGGTCTGTGCCCGTCCTGGGTGCCCTGGACCGCCTATGCGAAGGTGCAGCACCTGCATGGCTGGAAGGTGAAGCGCACGGTGCGGGAGCGCCTGCTGGCCGAGACCTTCCTGGCTGAAGCGCTTGCCCTGGAGCCGACGCTGCTGCAGACCTGGGGCGCCCGGCCGCGCCCTCGTGGACTGCCCTGGGGGTTGACCGTTGCCGGAGCTGCAGCCTGGCGCCTGGCGAAGGTGCAGGGGCTGATGCAAGCACCAGCGACCCGTGAGGTGCGTGCTGCGCGTGTGAGGGTGGCCATCGACCGGATCACTGAACTACGCCGGATCAGGATGCCCTGGTGCCGAGTTGCCTGGTGTCTAACCCACCCTTCCGCCGCTGGGCTGACTTTCTCACCCGGGGAAGGGAGGATGTGATTTGGGACTTTGAAGCGCGGTCCCGTCACCGTCACCAAAACCGCCCCGCGGGCGAAATCCGGGCTGCGGCAGGGCACGCCCCCGTCTTACGGCCGAAACGTTAGTCCTACGGCCGGATTTGTTTTGCCTCGCCCGAGAGACTGTGGCAGACTGATTCGAGCCATGAACCGCATCCGCATTCCGTTCGCCAGCCTTGTCGCGCGCCTGCGTGTTCTGGCCCTTGTTGCGGCCTCGGGCCTGCTGTGCACGCTTGCAGCGGCCAACCCGCCATGTCCGAGCGACGTGGATGGCAATCGGTACGTTGATTTGGGTGACGTTGCGATGGTGCTGCTGGACTTTGGCCCTTGCCCCGTCGACCCACCCACCATCTCGGCCGTCAGCCCCGCCTTAGGTCCCACCGCTGGCGGCACCACGATCACCATCACCGGCGCCGCGCTGACGGACACCAGCAGCGTGACCGTGCGCGGCAACGCCGCCACCAGCGTGGTGGTGGTGAACGACACCACGGTGACCGCCGTCACGCCACCCGGCTCGGTGGGCGCGGCCAATGTGCAGGTGACCACGCCTGGCGGCACCGCGACGCTGAGCGGCGGTTTCTCGTATGGCAACGCCCCGCCACCGCCAAGTTGGTGCACCGTGCTTGAGCAGACGCCAAATGCCACCGTGGTGCCCGACGCAACGCTGCGCGCCGCCATCACCGCCACCAACTTGCCCTGGCGCGTGCGCGACACCGGCACGGGCATCGAGATGGTGTTGGTTCCACCGGGAGTGTTCAACATGGGGTGCAGTGCGTCGAACGCTTACTCGTGCGACGGCGACGAAAGCCCTACCCGTCAGGTGACGCTGACGCAGGCCTTCTACCTGAGCCGCACGGAGGTGACGCAGGCACAGTGGATCGCCAAGATGGGAAGCAATCCGAGCTACTTCGTCGGCGATAACAGCCGCCCGGTGGAACAGGTGAGTTGGAACAACGTCCAGTTCTTCTGCGAATCCGCTGGCATGCGGCTACCCACGGAAGCGGAGTGGGAATTTGCGTACCGGGCTGGCACCGCAACAGCCTTTCATGGCATGCCCGGATACCCGAACGGCACGAATGATTCCAATCAATTGGGCACTATTGCGTGGTTCAATGGCAACGCGTGGGGACAGACGCGCCCTGTTGCCGGCAAATCTGCCAACGGCTTCGGCTTGTTTGACATGTCAGGCAATGTGTGGGAGTGGTGCCAAGACTGGTACGACATCTACGCGACAGGTGCGCAGACCAATCCGACTGGTCCCGGTAGCGGTAGTAACCGCGTGATCCGCGGAAGCAGTTGGGATAACAGTTCGTACGACTGCCGCGCGTCCGGTCGCAGCAATAATGCCCCCGGCGCCCGCTACAGCTTCATCGGGTTTCGAGTCGCGAGGACGCCGTAATTCCCATTTCCAACTGTTGGCTTTCCTTGTCCCGCTGTGGAATCCGCCGCGGGGGACAGGGTGAGAGTCTCCGGGACACTGCGACCGCTGGGATTCGTGGGTGCGGAGCTGCGCGGCACCTGGCACGAAATGAAACGCCCTGCCAGCAGAAGCCGGACAGGGCGAAGGTTTGGCTAGGCCAAGGGATCAGCGCGGTGCGTTGATCGTGCAATCGATGGGCGGTGGCGGGAAGTCTTCGGAGGTGGTGTTCATGTCGAGCAGCACCTGCGAAATGTCGCCGCCATCAACCTCGCCGCTCATGTCTACATCGGTGAGCGGGCGGAAGCCGGAAGTTCCGTTGTCGACCGTCATCCATTGATGCAGCAGTAAGCCTTGCGATGATCCCGCAAGTGTGGCCTCGATTGATGCAGGTGTGGAGCCTGATCTATTGCCCGCAGCCAAGTACGCAAGTCCACGAAGATCAATCACGTTGTCAGACCAGATGCGATACGCGACCAGCCCGCAGCCTCCATAGTCGTAGCGATTTGGCACCTCAATCATGCCCGTGCTGACGATACGCCTATCTCCGCCAGTTCCTTGCGCGAACGCCTCACTGCCTCCGCGTTGCGTGGCGACAACGGTCGCCGCGAGGATGCAGACTCCGAGAACTGCGACGCCCGTACCAGTGCTGAATTGCTTCATGTTTGGCTCCTTTGAGATTTGAGGTTCGGCAATTATCGTGGTGCATTGATCGTGCAGTCGATGGGCGGCGGAGGCAGGTCGTCCGAGCGCGTGTTGAAGTCGAGCAAAACTTGCGAGATGTCGCCCGCGTCGGTCTCGCCGCTCATGTCCACGTCGGTAAGCGGGCGGAAGCCGCTGGTTCCATTGTCCGCTGTGAACCAGGGTCCGCTGTACTGACCGAAACAGAGTGAACCGTAGCTGGTACTGGATCCCGCGATTCCAAGAGTACGGAGGTCAATCGCATTGTCAGACCAAATGCGATACGCGACCAGGTGATTCGCCGACTGGTGCACGCCAGCACTCACAATCCGCCGCTCCGTACCCGTGCCCTGCGCGAAGGCCTCGCTGCCTCCGCGCTGGCTGACGATGAACGCGGTGGCAACCATGCCAACCGAAAGGGCCACAAGGCCCGCACCCGTACTGATCTGCTTCATGTTGAATCCAAACCTTTCTGCCGGATCCCCCGGCCGACATAGGGTGCCACCAAAGGCGAGTTGAGGCAAGGGAAATGCCCTGACTACCCCCGGGGGGGCTTCCGAAATGGCGATCGCCGGAAAGGACCACATTGGGCCCACGATCACGCGCAGCCGAGATATTCGGACCCCCCTTGCCGGATCAAGTTCAGGAAATAGGGCACGCACCGGCTGGTCCATCACGCCCCGCAGTTAGGTTGAGCGGCATGAACCACACCGTTCAGGAACCCCTGCAGCTGCCGCCTCGGCCGAAGCGCTGATGCTGTTCCACCTTCACCCTGGGGCGTGATACGGTTCTCATGCGGGCCGTGGGCGTGTTGCAACGCGTCCACCATCGGGGGCAGTAGCGGCGGCCACCACCTTCGCCGCCGCGCTGCTCCGGCCTGCACTGGAGGTGGCACGATGCGCATCATTTGGACACGCACGGTCAACGAATTGGATCGCCTGCACGGGCCACTGCACGCTCTTTGGGTTGATGGCCGCGACAACGCCGAAGCCCGGAGGAAGCTGAAGCGGCTAATGTCTCTTTGCGCAGAAGTTGCTGGTAAAGGATGGGCTGAACCCCGCGACGATGAAGAAGAGCGGGAAGCTTGCCCAACCGCTGCACCTGCCGCTGCGGCTTGGTGCATGGACGCTATCGAGCGGTTCAAAGATGCCGTGTGGCGAGCAGAACGTGTGCAGAAGTTGCGCGATTCGGAGCGGACGAACGCCTCCGACTACCGCCGACTTTCCGAGTTCCCGAAGAACTACCGCGACGCGATCAGGAAGGCGGCGCAACGCGGCAAATCGGTGAACACGCGCCGCGCGCCAAAGCAGCGCTTCTGGCTCTACTCGGTGGCCGATGTGGTGGAGAAGTACGGTGATGGCGCACGCCCCAAGGCAAGCCGTAGCGGGACAAGTAACGGACACGACGGGACACGACGGGACAAGTAACAGGATCGGGGTTCCACACCCTTGAGGCCGCGAGATTCCCGCCGATAGTGGCGGCATGAATCACGCTCCCATGCCATGGAAGTTCGATGACGGCGGCCGCCAGCGCGAGGGATTCCGCGGTGCTCACGGTGATCCCGTCGTGCGTGCCGTGGCCATCGTGGACCAACGCCGCTACGCCGATGTGTTCGACGAGGTTGAGAAGTACCGACGCCACTGCGATCTGCAGCGCGGGCGCCTCAAGACCTGGTTGCCTCTCTACATGATGTGGCTCGGTTGGCGATGGACGCCCGCCACCTTCCTGGGCGAAGGGTGCACCGTTCACCTGCATCGACGGGAACTACCCGGCGGCAGGATCGTCGTGCGCATTTCCATGGGTGTGGCCGCTGTGGTGGATGGCGTGCTGCACGATGTCGTCGATTCGTCCCGCTACGGCCGCCGATGCGTCTACGGCTGGTGGACTCGTCCGGAAGGTGGTGACCGATGACAACCACCACGACGCCGCTGCTCATGCCGATGGCCGAGGCGGTCAAGTTCACCGGATTGAGCGAGCGAACCATGTGGCGGCTGGTGCGCGACCGCGAGGTGCCGCACCTGCGGATCGGTCGACGCGTGCTCTTTCGCCGTGAAGCTCTCGCTGACTGGACGCGGCAGCTGGAGGTACGCCGATGAATGAACACCCCGCCACGACGCTGCTGAACACGCTGTTCGCCCCAGGCGACTGGGTGGAGCTGCGTTCCCTGATCAGCGACAAGTCGTCTGGGCAGCAGTGGGTGCAGCTCCGCACCAGCGACCTGTCGCAGGCCTGGACCGATCTGGCTGCCGACACCCAGCGATCCCACTACTTCGGCGCCAACCCACGCCGCGCGCGCGGCGGAACGAAGGCGAAGGATGTGCCCCTCGCGCGGTGCGTGTTCGCCGACTTCGACCCCGAGGGCGATGGCGAGACCGCGTATGCCAACCGGATCACCGTGGCTGATGCCCAGGCGCGGATCGACGAGGCTGGCCTGCCATACCCCACCGCCATCGTGCGCACGCCGAAGGGCGTGCACGCGTACTGGCGGCTGGAGAAACCGATCAGCGACCTGGCCGCATGGAACGCGATGCAGAAGGCGATCATTCAGCGCCTTCGATCCGACCGCAGCGTGCACGACGCGCCGCGCCTGATGCGACTGCCCGGCTTCGCCTGCCGGAAGCCGCTGGCTGAGGGGCGCGTCACTGAGCTGGTGGAAGTGGACGCCGAGCGCGTCTACGCGCTCGAGGAGTTCCCAAGCGCCCTGTGCCACCAGACCAACACAACGCCAGCACGGTCGCTGGATGTGCTGGTGCCACTGGCTGACGGACGCGAGGTGCCCGAGCACACGAGGTGGGTGCTTGAGCGGGCGACCCCCGAGCAGCTGCACCGTGGGCAGGCGAAGGGGCGCCGCGGCGAGCTGTACCACCAGGCGGTGCACCTGACGCGGCTGGGTTGGTCGCTGCCTGATGTGCAGCAGGTGATCAGGCGAGCTGCAGAGCGCCTAGGGCTGCACGGCTTCGATCTGCACGACCTGGTGAGCCGCCAGGTGCAGAACGCGTGCAAGCACGGTCGCGACAACCCTGTGCGGCAGGTCGAGCGCGGAGCGCCTGCCGAGGAGGTGCTGCCCTGGCGTCCCTTCCCGGTCGCAGCGCTGCCGCCCGTCGTGCGCGAGATGGTCGAGGCTGCCGCGCCAGCTGCCCAGGTCGATCCGGCGATGGCTGCTGGGTTGGCGCTCGGCGTGCTCGCGGGCGCCCTCGGTCGGACCAGGCTGCTCACGCTGAACCCGGACTTCATAGTGCCGCCAATGCTGTGGATCGCAGTGGTTTGCCAGTCAGGTAACGGAAAGACGCCGTGCCTGAACAAGCTCAGGCCCGCCTTGTTGGAGCGCGAGACGCAGCTGCAGGCTGCGAACCAGGGAGCGATGGAGCGCTTCGCGCACGAGAAGCGGGCACACGAGGAAGCAATGGTCCAGCGCCGGAAGGCGAAGGGACCACCGGGTGAACCTCCGAGCGCTCCGAAGCGGCCCCCGTTGCCGCGGATGACCGTGGACAACATCACGATGGAGGCGCTCATATCCATCCTGCGAGACAACCCCGCGGGCGTATTCGGTCTGTACGACGAGCTGGCGGGATTCGTCGGCGGCTTCGATCAGTACCGCAGCGGCGGCAAGGGCAGCGACGCCACCCATTACCTGCGAATGTACGACGGTGACGCGATCACGGTGGACCGCAAGACCGAGGGCAGCATCCATGTGCCCGTGGCTGCGTTGAGTGTGCTCGGCGGCATCCAACCTGGGCCACTACGGCGCCTGCTGGGGCCGAGCACTGCGCATGGCGAGAGTGGGCTGCTGGCGAGGTTCATGGTCATGTGGCCGCCGGAACTGCCTAAGCGGCGCTTCCAGCGCAGCGGCATGGACGCCGGGGTGCAGGATCGATTCGCTAACTTGATCAGGCGACTCTGCGACCAGCGGGAGGGCATCGATCCGCTAGCACCCACGAAGACCGTGAAGCTGTCTGATGGTGCTGCAGAGATGTACGCCGAGTTCTATTCGGAGCATGATGCCGACTATCGCAACACCACTGGAGCGCTCCGGTCGGCGCTGGTGAAACTGCTAGGCGGTTGCGCACGCCTGGCGCTGCTCGACCACGAGGTGCGCGTGCAGCTTGGCCTGGTGCCTACTGGTGAGCTGCAGCCGGAGAGCATGAAGGCGGCCATCACCATCACGCGATGGTGGCGCCACGAGACCCGCCGGATCTACGCCGAGATGCACCAGCAGACCGATCAGGAGGGGCTGAACCCCCTGGTGGAGTTCCTGCGCAGGCACCCCGACAGCACCGCCGCCGAGGTCGCCCGCGGCATCCACCGCTACCGCGGACGGGTCCAGCAGGCTGAAGGCGACCTGCTCCGGCTGGAGGCTCGCGGGCAGGTTCAGCAACGGGTGCTGCCACCTGGTGATCGCGGCGGCCCGGCGACCACGCGCTGGTCGGTGGCTGCACCCATCACCATCACCACAACCCTCACGAAAGCCGAGGAATCCGAGGGTTCCGGTGATGGTGATGCGGTGGAGGCGCCGGAATGGACCGCCCGGTGAACCCGCTAGTGGACCTGTTGCTGACCCTCGCGGCGGCTGGTGTGGAGGTGCGTGGGAACCGCCCGTTCCTGCTGCACCGCCCGCGCCAGCTGCCGCTGGGACTGGCCGAGCGCCTCGACCGCCACCGCGAGGCGCTGCTGGTACTGCTGCAGCAGGTGGATGCTGGCGTGCAGCCTGCTGGGTGCAGTGCCTGGCTGATCGCAGTGGCTGGGCTGTTGAGTGGACGCGTGGAATCGACCGATACGATCCGAGAGACCGAGCACCGAAAGGAAGGTGACCTATGGGCGTGAGCGTGAACCGGGATGCGAAGGGCTGGCGAGTCGGCTTCCAGCTGCCTGATGGTCGGCGTGGATCACTGCGCCTCGGCGGTGCCGCGACGAAGCGCCACCACGACGAGGTGGCTGGCCGGATGCGCCTGCTGATCGCCTCACGCGTGGCTGGCGTGGCGCCGGATGCCGAGACCGCGGCCTGGCTGGCGCGGTGCGACCAGCGCGTGCATGAGCGCCTGGCGGGGCTGGGGCTGACGCCAAGCCGTGGCCGTGACTGCGCCCTGGTGAGCTTCCTGGACGAGTTCCTGGCGACGCACGCCAAGCGTGAGCGCGTGAAGCCGAGCACGAGGAAAGTGTGGGGACGCGCCCGATCCCACGCCCTCGCCTACTTTGGTGCCGACCGCCTGCTGTCACGCATCAGCGAGGATGATGTGCACGAGTTCCGCGCCTGGCTGCTCGCGCAGCCTGGGCGACTCGGCGAGGGCGGGCTGGCCGAGGCGACCGTACGCAAGATGTGCAGCGTGCTGTCGATGGCGATGAGCACGGCGGTGAAGTCGGGCGTGCTCGCATCCAACCCGTTCGATGCGGTACCCAAGTCGGTCGGCGCGAATCCTGCCCGCGAGACCTATGTAACCACCGAGGCGCTGGCGAAGGTGCTGGATGCCGTGACTGACCCCGAGGTGCGCCTGCTCGTGATGTTGTCCAGGCTGGCCGCGCTGCGCGTCCCCAGCGAGGTGCGGGAGTTGACTTGGGGAGATGTGGACTGGTCCAAGGGTGCCTTGCGCGTGAAGTCGCCCAAGACCGAGCGGCATGGCAAGGCGTTCCGGCGTGTGCCGCTCTGCCCCGAGCTGTACGCCGCCCTGCACAGCGCCTTCCACGACGCCCCCGAAGGCGAGAAGTACCTGCTGCCGAGGCTGCGGAAGCACACGGCGCCGACGATGCCGCTGCTGCGAGCGATCCGCGCGGCAGGCATCGACGAGTGGCCGCGCCCGTACCACACGCTGCGTGCCAGCTGCATCACTGACTGGCACCGACGAGAGCGCAACCTAGCGGATGTTGCAGCGTGGAGCGGCAACACGGTCGCCGTGGCCATGAAGCACTACTTGCGTGCGACAGACGACATCTTCCGCGCACCGACTGGTGGTGCATTAGGGGTGCTGAATTCGTCGGAAGCACCCCAAAGTGGGGTGCAGACGCGGGTGCTGCCTGCTGCTGCCTCTCGCTGCCCCGATGTGCCAAAGCAGACGCAACCCCCGGCAAAGTGGCAGGATGTGGCAGGTGCTGGCGATGTGGTGCAGGTTGGGGCAGACACCGCCGAAACGAGGAAGTGGACCGTACTGGACTCGAACCAGTGACCTTCTCCGTGTCATGGAGACGCGCTAGCCAACTGCGCCAACGGTCCAAGGCCGGAGAGTGTAGCGGATTCCGCCCAAGCGCCGACGAAGGATTCCGGAGGATCCACCCGTCATGCCCACCCCCACCATCCCCACCCGCCGCGTGCTGATTCCGACCGCGCTGGTCTCGGCCGCCTTCGCCGCAATGCTCCTCGCCGCCAGACCTGCCCCGACTGCGATGCAGGACCCCCGCGGCAAGGTGGTCTCGATCGCCAGCGAGAGCACCCCGTATGGCATGAGCCTGTTCCGAATGTGGAGCAACGGCGACATTGAGGTCATGGTGCTCGGCCAGAACAACACCTGGAGCGACTGGAGCGCTGTGGCTCCGGGCAAGAGCGGCTACGCACCAGGCACGAAGACGGGCGACTGACCCCTACACTTGCGCGCATGCAGCCCCTGCCACCGCTGGTACCCGGCGAGCTCGCCGACGGCGACTTTCTCAAGCTGATCGGCAGGCCGGATCCAGTCATCCTTGACATCGGCTGCAACGACGGCGCCGAGATCGACCGCTTCCTGAAGATGTTCCCGAAGTGTCAGGTGCATGCGTTCGAGCCTGATCCACGCCCGCGTGCCCGCTTCAAGAAGCACATCCGCGACAAGCGCGTGAAGCTGTGGCCGCTGGCGATCAGCGCGCAGGATGGCGAGGCCGAGTTCCACCTCAGCAGCGCCGATCAGGCTCCGACGGGGGTGCAGATGCCCGAGGGCGGAGAGTGGGACCTGTCAGGCTCGCTGCGAAGGCCCGCGAAGCACCTGGACTTCCACCCGTGGGTCAAGTTCGACAAGACCATGAAGGTCGAGACCATGCGACTCGACACCTTCACGCAGCGCAACAGGATCACGCGCATCGACTTCATCTGGGCCGACGTGCAGGGTGCCGAGGCGGACCTGATCGCGGGCGCCGCGGAATCCCTGAAGTTCACGCGCTACGTCTACACCGAGTACAACGAGAACGAGATGTATCAGGGCCAGGTCGGCCTGCGAAAGCTGATCGAGCTGCTGCCGGAGTTCGAGGTCGTTGTGCGCTTCCCGGACGACGTGCTGCTGCGAAACCGTTCGTTCCGCTGATGACCTCTCGGCAGACCCCCTACTCTTCGGCCATGGCTTCGGATTCGAGTCTTGGCGCGGCAGGCCCGGCGATCCGGTCGCCCATGCTCAGCGTCGTCGTTCCGATGAAGGACGAGGAAGCCTCGGTGGATGTCTTCCTGCAGACCGTCGTGCCGGTGCTGCGCGGGGTCGCTGGCGAGCGGTTCGAGATCGTCGCGGTGAACGACGGCAGCCAGGACCGCACGCTCGAGGTCCTGCTCGCGTGGCGCGAGCGACTGCCGCAACTGCGCCTGATCGACCTGTCGCGCAATTTCGGCAAGGAGGCGGCCCTGACCGCCGGCCTGCAGCACGCGTGCGGCGAGGCCGTGATACCGATGGACGTGGACCTGCAGGATCCGCCCGAGCTGATTCCCGGGATGGTCGAGCGCTGGCGCTCCGGATTCGAGGTGGTCAACGCGCGGCGCGTGCTCCGCGAGGGCGACACGCCGATGAAGCGCCTCACCGCCGCGGGCTTCTACGCACTCATGCACCGACTGTCGGAGATCCCGATTCCCGTGAACGTGGGCGACTTTCGGCTGATGGACGCGGCGGTGGTTCGAGCGCTCCTCACCCTGCCCGAACGCACGCGCTTCAACAAGGGCATCTTCGCCTGGGTGGGGTTCCGCCAGACCTTCCTGGACTACGAGCGGCCCGGACGTCGCGAGGGAGGTTCGGCGTGGACCGCGCGGTCGCTCTGGCGTCTGGCGATCGACGGAATCACCTGCTTCAGCTCGTTGCCGCTGCGTGCCTGCAGCCTCCTGGGCGTGCTCATGGGTCTTGGAGCCTTCGCCTACGCGGCGTTCGTGATCGCCTCCACGCTCTGGTTCGGACGCGACGTTCCAGGCTATGCCTCGTTGATCGTGGTCATGCTGGTGTGCAGCGCGCTCATCATGATGAGCATCGGGGTGCTTGGCGAGTACCTGGCGCGCGTCTTCGTGGAGGTGAAGGGACGGCCGCTCTACATCATCCGACGCTCGTGGCCTGCGAAGGACGCGCAGGAGTGATGCATTCCCACGCGTCGAAGTCCTGCCGGGCGCCGCTCGCCTGGGCGCTCGCGCTGTTCGTTCTCACCTCGATCGCTGGTCTGGGCATTCGCCCGCTCGCCGTGCCTGACGAGGCTCGCTATGGGGCGATCGCCAGCGAGATGGTGGAGCGACAGGACTGGATCGCCCTGCGGCTGGGTGGCTTCCATTGGCTTGAGAAGCCACCGCTGGCGATCTGGGGCATTGCGGCATGCACCACGGCTCTGGGAGAGAACGCCTTCGCGGTCCGACTGCCGAGCGTGCTCGGCATGCTGCTGGGCGCGCTCGCGGCAGGCTGGGTGGCAGCGCGCGCCACACGCAAGCCGGAACTCCTCGCGGCCACGATCGCGGTGCAGGCCACGATGGTCGGCCCGCTCATCTTCGGCACCGTCGCGATCACCGACGGCGCGTTCGCCGGCATGCTCTCCCTCACGATGGCGGCGTGGTTCGGCGCATGCACAACGCGCGGCAGCCGCCGTATCGGTTGGCTGGTCACCGCCGGCGTCGCGGCTGGCCTTGCGTTCCTCTGCAAGGGGTTCCTCGCCTTCGCAATCCCGGCGGCCGTGGGCGCCGCGCACCTGCTCTGGCAACGAAGGTGGCGCGAACTTCTCGTGCTGCCTTGGATCCCGATCGTGTTCGCAGGTCTGGTCGTGACGCCGTGGGCGATCGCGATCCATCAGCGCGAACCTCGCTTCTGGCAGTTCTTCATCGAGTACGTGCACCTGAAGCGGGCGCTGCGACCGGACGGGATCCACCATCCCGAGCCCTGGTGGCTCTATCTGGCGATCCTTCCGCCGCTTGGACTGTTCTGGTCGCTCCTCTGGCCCAAGGCCGCTGTCGCGCTGCGTTCGGCCGGCGCGGCAACCGACGGCATCCGCTTCTGCATCGCATGGCTCGTCTTGCCACTGGTGATCCTGTCGGCCAGTTCCGGCAAGTTGCCGACCTACACCCTGCCGCTCTTCCCGCCGCTTTCGGCGCTGATCGCGATCGGGCTCATGCGCGCGCACGAGCAAGGTCGGATCACGGTCGGCATCCCCGAGCGCGTCGCGCGCAGCCTCCTGATGCTTGCCGCGCTGGCCGCCCTGACGCTCGCGGTCACCGGCACGAAACCCACGCCGATCCCGGAACTCTGGAATAACGCCCCCGCCGCGCGGTGGATCGTCGTGTCGGTCGCGCTGGCGGCCTGGGCGTGGGTCGATCGTTGGAGCTGGAGCGCGCGCGACTCCTCAGGCTGGCTGCTGCGGACCGCGGCGGCACCGGCCCTTGCCCTTGCATGCGTGCCCTGGCTGTTCCCCGACGCGATCGTGCGCGGCACGCGCAATCCCTGGGCACTGCTCAGTCAGGCGCACGCGCAGCTCGCGTCCGCGGACTGCGTGATCTCGACTTCCCCGCTTGCGCACGCGGCGATCTGGAGCACGCGGCGTCGCGACATCATGGTCACGGGATGGCCCGGCGAGTTCGACGGGGGCATGCAGCCCGACGAGGACATGGCGCGGCTGATTCCCACCGATCGGCTTGCGCAAACCATCGAGCAGCGACTGGCGCAGTCACGCGGCGCAAGCGTCGCCCTGCTGGCCCCCTCCGTCGACGGGACCATCGACGCCGTGCGGGGCCTGCCGGAGCCCGACCGGCGCATCGAGCATGACGGCGTGACCGTCCTGGTCTGGACCGCCCCCTGATTCAGCCGAACGTCTTCAGCGCGCGATCGATCCGCGCCAGGCTGCTCTCGCGCCCCAGGATCGCCAGCGTGTCGAAGATCGGCGGGCTCACGGTGCCGCCGCTCACGGCCACACGCAACGGCTGCGCGACCTTGCCAAGCTGTCCGCCCGCGTTGGCATCGGCGTAGGGCTTGATCGCCGCCTCGAGCGCCGCCGCGTCCCACGTCTTGACCTCGGCCAGCAGCGGCCGCAGCGCCTTCAGGTGCGCCACGCCGCTCGGCTCGCCCGCCTTCAGGTTCTTCTCGGCGGCCTTGGCGTCGTAGGCGAAGGCCTCGTCGCCAAGCACCAGGAAGCGGCTGCCGCGGAACAGGTCATCCAGCGTCTTCGAGCGCTCATGGCTCGCGCCCGCCAGCGCCTCGAACTGCGCCGGCGTGAGCTTGTGCATGAACTCCGGGTGGAAGACCTCGCCATGCGCGCGCGCCAGCGCCACGAACCGCTCGCGCGGCATGCCCGTGATCGCGTCGCAGTTGAAGCTCAACAGCTTCACGCGGTCGAACTTGGCCGGCGTCTTCACGACGCGCGAGAGGTCGAAGGCCTCCTTCAGGAACGCGTTGTCGAACTTCTCGCGGTTCTCGCCCGGGCTCCAGCCGTTCAGCGCAAGGAAGTTGCACACCACCTCGGGCAGGTAGCCGCTGCGGCGGAAGTCATCCACGTTGATCTCGGGCAGCTGGACGTCGAGCGCGGCGGCCAGGCGATTCGCCTGCTCGTAGTCGAGCTGCGTGTTCTTGTCGGCCAGCCACGCCTTCCAGCGCTCCAGATCGACGGTGCCCACGGGCGGCTCCGCGATCCTTCGCTCGTTCACGGTCTTGCGAAGCACCTTGTCCTTGTCGCGCTTGCTCATCTTGCTGCCGTCGGGATTGAAGATGAGCGGCAGGTGTCCGTAGGTCGGCCGGCGGAATCCCAGAGCGTCCTGCAGCACCATGTGCTTGGCGGTGTTGTTGAAGTGCTCCTGCGCGCGAAGCACATGCGTCACGCCCATCAGTTCGTCGTCAACCACCACCGCGAAGTGATAGGTCGGAAAGCCGTCCGCCTTGCGGATCACGAAGTCGTCCACCTCGCCAGCGGGCAGCGTCGCCTCGCCCAGGATCTCGTCCTTGATGGTGATCGGACCGACCGGCGTGCGGAAGCGGATCACGGACGGTCTGCCCTCGGCGAGCAACTTCTCCACCTCGGCCCTTGGTCGCGCGATGCTCTCGCTTCCGTCGTATCGATAGGCCACGCCCGCCGCCTTGGCGGCCGCGCGCTTCTTCTCGAGTTCCTCTGCGGTGTCGAAGGCGTGGTAGGCCTTGCCCGCGTCGACCAGCTGCTTCAGGTGGCGGTTGTAGGTGTCCACGCGCTCGCTCTGGAAGTACGGACCGTTCGGCCCGCCGCCGCAGCCCTCGAAGGCGGGACCCTCGTCCCAGTCGATGCCGAGCCACTTCAGGTCCTTCAGGAAACCGAGGCTTGCCGCGTCGCTGGAACGCTTCTGGTCGGTGTCCTCGATGCGCAGCAGGAACTTGCCGCCGCGACCCTTCGCATAGGCCCAGCAGAAGAGGGCCGTGCGCGCACCTCCCACATGCAGGTGGCCGCTCGGCGAGGGGGCGAAACGGGTGACGATGGAACCTGCGTTCGACATGGGCGGAAAGGCTAGCGGCCCTTGCGATCGGCGCACGCCAAGGGCAGGATGCCGGCATGGGCTCCCTGCTGGGCATCCTTTCCGACAGCCACAGCCAGGTGGAGCGCACGCGCCGCGCGATCGAGCTGCTCCAGCAGGCTGGCGCAACGGAGTTCATCCATTGCGGCGACGTGGAAATCGAGCAGGTGCTCGATCTCTTCGCGGGCCTGCACGCGCATGTGACCTTCGGCAACTGCGATCCGGCCGGCGTGCTGGCGCGCTACGCCGCGGCGATCGATCTCGATGCACGGCACCCCAGCGGCGAGGTGATCGTGGACGGTCGTCGCGTCGCCTTCACGCACGGCGACAGCCAGCGGGTGGTCTCGAGCGTGCTCGCCGACCGCCCGGACTTCCTGCTGCACGGACACACCCACGAGCGCCGCGACGACATGGTGCAAGGGGTCCGCGTGATCAATCCCGGGGCCCTGCACCGCGCGCGCCCCTTCACCGTGGCGCTGCTGGAACCAGCCACCGGCGCCCTGCGCTGGCTCGAAGTGGCCTGAGCCACCCCGAATCCCGAGCCCCCGCGTGATCGAAACCTTGGCCATGCCCATGCTCCTGGCGCAGTTCGCGGTCAGCTGCTTCCTGACCGGCCTCATCTGGACCATCCAGGTGGTGCATTACCCGCTGATGGCACGGGTGGGCAGCGAGAACTTCGCCACGTACGAGCGCCTGCACTCCAACTGGATCACGCCGCTGGTGGGCCCCATGATGCTGATCGAGGCCGCGCTGGCCGGACTGCTGCTGGTGCAGCGACCCGCCCCCGTGCCCGCATGGATGCCATGGGCCGGCGCCGGCCTTGTGGCGCTGCTCTGGAGCGTGACCTTCATGATCAGCGTGCCGTGCCATGCCACGCTCGCGCAGGGTTTCGACGCGTCCGCGCACGCGCGACTCGTGGACACCAACTGGATCCGCACGATCGCCTGGACCGCGCGGTCGGGACTTGCGGCCTGGATGGTGTGGTGCGCGTGGACTGCTGGAAAAAACTGAATCCAAACCGTCGTGGTGGTTGAGGCTCATCTGCCCCCGCGGTACGGTGCTCGGAATGAGCTGGGTGAAGGTCCCCATCCCGACGCGCCGCAAGAACCGGCGCATGCCGAACCTGAACCTGCCTCCAGGCACGTTGCAGGTCGAGCCCGGCTCGGCCAAGCCCGTGATGACGGCGTTCGGCTTCTCGCCCAGCGGATTCGAGGAAGTCACGATCGGCCAGCCCGAGGAGGTTCGCGAGCTGCTCGCGAAGTGGCCGGTGGTCTGGCTGAACATCGATGGCTTCGGCGACGAGGCGATCCTGCGCAAGGTGCAGGAGATCTTCGGCATCCACCCGCTGGCCATGGAGGACGTGACCGACACGACCCAACGAGCCAAGGTCGAGAGCTACGGGGACAGCACCTTCCTGGTGGTCCCGATGCCGCAGACGCATCGCGATGGCGTGCGCTTCGAGAGCGAGCAACTGAGCCTCTACCTGACGGATCGTGCCGTCGTCAGCTTTCAGGCCACCGCCCCGGGCGACTGCCTGAGCGTGATCCGCGAGCGCATCCGCACCGGCCGCGGCCGCGTGCGCTCGAGCAACACGGCGTATCTGGCCTATGCGCTCATCGACACGGTGATCGACGCCTACTTCCCGCTCGTCAGCGACATGGGCGATCGCCTCGAGGAACTCGAGGAACGCATCGTCCACGACGTGGACGTGGCGCAGATCCATGACATCCGCGCGATCAAGGTGGACCTGATGCGCATCCGTCGCGCCGTGTGGCCCATGCGCGACGCCGTGGCGGCGATGAACGGACTCGATCGCGTCTACGGCGCCGAACTGCGCCCCTACCTGCGCGACGCGCAGGACCACGTCGCGCGCCTCATGGACCTGCTCGAGACCGATCGCTTCATGGCCAGCGACCTGATGGAGATCTACCTCACCGCGACCAGCAATCGCCTGGGCGAGGTGAACAAGTTCCTCACCATCATCGCGACGATCTTCATCCCCCTGGGATTCATCGCCAGCGTCTACGGCATGAACTTCGACCCCAAGAACAGCCCGTGGAACATGCCCGAACTCGAATGGCGCATGGGCTATCCGTTCGCGCTGGGCCTCATGCTGAGCACGGCACTCGGCTTCCTGGGTTACTTCTGGTGGAAGGGCTGGCTGGGTGGCGACGCGTTCAGCACGGGCCGCCATCGCAAGCGCCACACGCGGGCACGAGACGACGGCTGATCCGCCGTGCCGGGCCCGCGACGGGCCTCGTTGAAATCATCGTCTTTTCCCGCCTCGAACCCCCTTCGGGCCACGCTATGCTCGCCGGATCCGTGCCCGCTCGCTGGGCTCGGGGCGCACCCCAAATCGAAGGAACGACAAGGCCATGTCGCGGACCAGCCAGGAGAAGAGCGTGAACGGAAGCACCCAGACCCGAGCCAGTGACGTGTACGGCACACTGATCTTCAGCGGCGACACCATGCTGAAGCGCCTGCCAAGTGACGTGTATGCCAGCCTGCAGAAGACCATCCAGGACGGTCGCACGCTCGACCCCGCCGTGGCGAACACCGTCGCGGTGGCCATGAAGGACTGGGCCATCGAGAACGGCGCCACGCACTACTGCCACTGGTTCCAGCCGCTCACCGGCATGACCGCCGAGAAGCACGACGCCTTCCTGAGCATCCTCGGTGATGGCACCGCCATCGAGAAGCTCTCCGGCAGCCAGCTCATTCAGGGCGAGCCCGATGCGAGCAGCTTCCCCTCGGGCGGCATCCGCGACACCTACGAGGCGCGCGGCTACACCGCATGGGATCCCACCAGCCCGGCATTCCTGCTGCGCAATCCAAGCGGCGTGACCACGCTGTGCATCCCAACCGCCTTCGTCAGCTGGACCGGCGAGGCGCTCGACAAGAAGACGCCGCTGCTGCGCAGCATCCGCGCCGTCAGCGAGCAGGCCATGCGCGTGCTCAAGATCTTCGGCACCGACAAGGGCGTGAACCAGGTCGTGGCCACGCTGGGCTGCGAGCAGGAGTACTTCCTGATCGACCGCGAGCTGTACAAGGCGCGCCTTGACCTGATGATCACCGGCCGCACGCTGGTGGGCGCCATGCCCCCAAAGGGCCATCAGCTGGATGACCACTACTTCGGCGCCATTCCCGATCGCGTGATCAGCTTCATGGCCGCCGTCGAGCATCGCCTGTTCGAACTTGGCGTGCCCGTGAAGACCCGCCACAACGAGGTGGCGCCCGGCCAGTACGAGATCGCTCCCACCTTCGAACTTTCGAACATCGCCTGCGACCACCAGATGGTGTGCATGCACGTGCTCAAGATGACCGCGCGCGAGTACGGCTTCGAGTGCCTGCTGCACGAGAAGCCCTTCGCGGGCGTGAACGGCAGCGGCAAGCACAACAACTGGAGCCTGGCCACCAACACCGGCATCAACCTGCTCGATCCCCGCGAGGAGACGCACCACAACCTGCAGTTCCTCACCTTCCTGTGCGGCGTGATCCGCGCGGTGGACACGCACGCCGACCTGCTGCGCGCCAGCATCGCCAGCGCCGCCAACGATCACCGCCTGGGCGCCAACGAGGCTCCGCCGGCGATCATGAGCATCTACCTCGGCAGCATGCTCACCGACATCCTGAACCAGCTCGAGGGTGCAGGACCCAAGAAGACGATCAAGGGCGGCGAACTGGATCTGGGCGCAAGCACCCTGCCGCTGCTGCCGCGCGCGGCCAGCGATCGCAACCGCACCAGCCCCTTCGCCTTCACCGGCAACAAGTTCGAGTTCCGCGCCGTGGGCAGCACCGCCAGCGTGGCGTGGCCCAACACCGTGCTGAACACCATCATCGCGGAAAGCCTGGACTTCGTCGCCACCGAGATCGAGAAGAAGGCCGGCAAGAACCCCAGCGCCGCCAAGCTCGACGCTGCCGTGCGCGGCGTGCTGAAGGAGATCGTGAAGAAGCACCGCCGCGTGTGCTTTGACGGCGACGGCTACAGCGAAGCGTGGCACAAGGAGGCCGAGAAGCGCGGCCTGCCCAACATGCGCAGCACGGCCGAGGCGCTGCCCGCCTTCGACAGCAAGAAGGCGCGCGACCTGTTCAACAAGTACAGCGTGCTCAGCCCCAAGGAGCTGCATGCACGCGCGGAAGTGCTGATGGAGCTGTACGTCACCGTGGTGGGCATCGAGGCCCGCACTCTCGCCACCATGGTTCGCACGCAGATCCTGCCCGCCGCCACGCGCGCCCAGTGCGAACTGGCCGACGCGGTCGGCAGCAGCCGCGCCGCCGGCGTGGAGTGCCCCGACGAGGAGCTGGCGCTGCGCCACTGGGTGCAGAGCGTGGCTTCGCTGCGCGGCGCGCTGGCCGAGCTGGACAAGGCCGAGTCGAAGGAGTTCGACGACACGGCCAAGCACATGCGCCAGTGCCGCGACGAGGTGGTGTCCGCCATGACCAAGGTGCGCACCATCTGCGACAGCATCGAGAAGTGGACCCCGGCCGACATCTGGCCGCTGCCCACCTATGCCGAGATGCTGCTGGATCGGTGAGCAGGCGCGCGGAGTGACTTGAGAACCCATGGGGACGGGCCGCACGGTCCGTCCCCTTCCATTAGGCGATGGATGGCCCCAGGACGCGGCCGACCAAGCGTGACAAACCATCGTATTTTCAATGCCTCGGACGGGAAATTCTTGAACCTGGCCCGCCACGGGGTTACGTTGTAAAGCCTGGGGTCCGACCGTTCCTTTCCGAACGCGGGCGCTGCGCAGGAGAATTCCCATGCCCGTGCCCCGGAACAACGCGCTCGAGTCGGCAAGCCTTTGCAAGACAGTCGCGTCACGCCGCGGCACCCCTGCACGCCTGCTCGCGCTGGTCGGCGGAATGCTCGCCTTTCCGACCGGTATCGCGTTCGCCCAGAACACCCCCGTGGTGATCGGATGGGGATCGAATGGCGCCGGGCAGATCTCCACGCCCCCGCTCGATGTCTCGCGGGTCATGCAGATCTCATGCGGCAGCGTTCACACCTACGCCCTTCTCGACGATGGAACCGTCATGGGGTGGGGAAGCAACTCCGACGGACAGATCGAGACACCTGTCGGCGCAAACGGCGTGACCCAGATCGCGTGCGGTCAATGGTTCACCTATGTCCTGAGGACGGATGGTTCGGTCCTTGGATGGGGCAACAACGCTGAAGGCCAGATCAGCACGCCGACCAACCTGACCGGTATTACCCAGATCGCGTGTGGCGCCTGGCACACCTACGCCGTTCGGAATGACGGAACGGTGCTTGGCTGGGGCGCCTCCATCGACGGCCAGACCAGCACGCCCGCCAACCTGTCCGGCGTCGCGCGGGTCGCTTGCGGTCAGGACTTCACCTACGCCCTGCGGAGCGATGGAACACTCGTTGGCTGGGGCAGCAACGCCTACGGCCAGACGGAGACGCCCAGCGACGCCACGAACGTCACGCAGGTCGCCTGCGGCGCCCTCCACACCTATGCCCTGAAGGGCGATGGAACGCTGATCGGCTGGGGCTGGAACCATTTCGGCCAGGTCGATACCCCCGGGAATGCCATCGGTGTCCTGCAGATCGCCGCCGGTTCATCCCTCACGTGCGCGCTGAGGGAGAGTGGCACCGTGGTGGCCTGGGGCTCGGACACCGCTGGCCAGACCTCCCCCCCGATCGACCTGATCGGGGTCAACCAGATCGCTTGCGGCGGCTCCCACAGCTATGCCATCGGAGAGATCGCCGAGGACGCGGACGGCGACGGGTACTCGTTCCTTCGCGACTGCGACGATGGAAACCCGGATGTGTATCCAGGCGCCTACGAGTTCAGCGATGGCCTTGACAACAACTGCAACGGCATCGTGGATGACTGGGACGACCATGACGGCGATGGCTTCCAGGCAGCCGGTGACTGCAATGACAGCGACCCCACCATGTATCCCGGCGCACCGGAACTGTGCGACGGCAAGGACAACGACTGCGACGGAATGATCGACGGCCCCTGCGCCATCGGCGGACCCTGCTACGACCCGACGCGCTGCGACGCCGACGGTGATGGCACCGTGGACGCCTCGGACTGCGACCCGCAGGATTCAAGGACCTATCCCGGCGCGACCGAGTGGTGCGATGGCAAGGACAACGACTGCGACGGTTCGGTCGATGATGCATGCATCGAGGACTGCAACCGCGACGGGATCGCCGACGCGGACCAGATCGCCGCGAACCCCATCTACGACCTCGACCTCGACGGGCGCATCGACGCCTGCCAGATCCGCGATGATCCAAGCCTGGACTGCAACCAGAACCAGATCCTCGACAGTTTCGAACTCGCCTACGCCTCGGACTTCCGTGTCACGGACTGCAATGTCAACGGGCGCATCGACTCGTGCGATCTCGCGGACGATCCGTCGCTCGATTGCGATGGGAGTCACGTGTTCGACGCCTGTGAAATCAGGGACGGCGATGTCGAGGACTGCGACAGCGACGGCGTGCCCGACGGGTGCGCCCAGTACGGGAAGGTGGACATGGCAAGTGCGCGGCTGTCGCCGTTCGGCTTCACGCGGCCGCAGACCTGGACGGTCGATCCCGCCCTGCCGGGCGTCGATGGGGCGTTCGAGTCCGTCACGCTCGACATGCGCGTGCGAGGCGATTTCGCCTCGGCGGGCGAGTACTTCACCGTCATCATCAACGGCCGCTTCGCGGGTCATGTCAACGGCGGCGGCTCGGCCGACTGCAACGGCTACCTCGACCGCGGGCTGCTCATCCCGATGAATGTCTGGAACTACGCCGCCTCGGCGGGAGGCGGCATGGTGGCGATCGAGTTCGTTCCCTCGATCGCCGTGGACACGAACCGCTGCCCGGCCGTCTCGCCGTCGTACATCGAGGCGACGCTTCGATACACCGCTGCCCTGGACGCCGACTGCAACGCCAACGGCCTGCTCGACATCTGCGAGATCGAGATCGCACCGTGGATCGACATGAACAGCAACGGCATTCCCGATGAGTGCGAGGGCAATGGCACCATCTCGACCGGCTGTCCGGGCGATCTGGATCGATCCGGCGAGGTGGACCCCGGCGACATCGCGCTCCTGCTGCTGGAGATGAACACGCCGGCCGCCCCTGGCGATCCGCTGGATGTGGATCAGAGCGGCATGGTCGATCCGGGCGACGTGGGCTTCATGCTCCTGCTGTTCGGCCCCTGCTCCTGACGGGCGAGCGCGGCGACTGAAGCCCGGATCCCGGGATCGGCGGTGCGGCATTTTCCTGCGGCACATTGCCCTCCGTCCGGCCTGACCCCTTCAGCGCGCGCCCCCGCAGCCCCTATACTCGTCCCCCTTCGCCCCGGCGCCCGCCGGGGCTTCTCCATCACCGCAACACGAAGCAGAACCATGAGCAACGCCACCGCCGAAATGAAGCCCGAGGTCAAGGTCGAGGACGCAGGCCCCGCCAAGAAGCGCATCACCGTCACCGTGGCGGCGAAGGACGTCGACGCCCGTCTGGAGAACGGCTTCGGCAACCTGGCCGGCGAGGCCGCGCTGCCCGGCTTCCGCAAGGGCAAGGCCCCCCGCGCGCTGCTGGAGCGCCGCTTCGGCGACATGCTGCTGCAGGAGACGCGCACCCAGCTGCTCGGCGAGACCTACGGCAAGGTGGTCCAGGACCACAAGCTCCGTCCGGTCGGCGAGCCCTCGCTGCCCGAGGGTGCCACCGAGCCAACGCTGACCCGCGGCAAGGCCTTCACCTACACCGTCGAGGTCGAGGTGGCGCCCGACTTCACGGCCCCGAAGACCGACGGCCTGGCGATCCAGAAGCCGATGTTCGAGATCAAGGACGACCACGTCGCCGCCGAGATCCGCCGCCAGGGCTTCCGGTTCGGAACGCCCGAGCGCATCACCGGACCCTTCCAGCCGCTCGATCGCATGCTCTGCACGGCGAAGGCCTGGAAGAACGGCGAGACGGACCCCTTCTTCAACATGGAGAAGGCGCTCGTGGTGGTTCCCGACGCCGTCGACGAGGGCAAGGGATCCCTGCTGGGCATCCTGGTGAACGATCTCTCCAAGCACCTCGAGGGCCGCAAGGTCGGCGAGAGCGTGACCATCGAAACCGTCGCCCCGGAGAACCACGAGCGCGAGGACCTTCGCGGCGCGAAGATCCGCTTCGAGCTGAAGTTCGACGACGCCGACCGAATCACGCCGCTGGATGCCCCCACACTGGCCGACCGAATGGGCCTGGAGACCGAGGAGAACCTTCGCACGCAGGTCCGCATGGTGCTGGAGCGAAAGCGCGATGCCGAGCAGCGCGCCGCCGAGCGCGAGCAGGTGA
>JBIIOC010000097.1:0-7727 GCA_044337135.1 Phycisphaerales bacterium
GGCGACTGGCACGCGCCAGCACCACGACCTGGCCGTGCGCAGCCGCACCACCCTGCGCGAGCGCACGCCGCTGGCGGCACCCGCGCCCGGGCGGGCACGCCTGGACTTCGGCGCTTCGGTGAAGCCGCTGATGGACACCCGCTGTATGCCGAGGCCGTGGCAACCAAGGCGCTGATGGGAATCCCCAACGAGCAGTTCGACAGCTACAGTACCTCGGCCAACACCCTGCGCGCGCTCACCGGCTCGACCAGCCCGGTCAAGCTCGCCGCCCGCAGGCGCCGCACGCCGGCGGCTCAGCGCATCTCCATCGCCCGGGCCGTGGCCAGGCACACGGCGCACAGCGTCTCGCGGCCGCCCTTCTCCACGAACACCTGCGCCTCGCCGAACAGCAGCGTGCTGCCGGGCTTGATCACGCGCCCGCGGGCGATGAGCTTTTCGCCCGCGGGGGGCGCAACCACTTTCACGTCATAGTCCACGGTGGCCACCAGCCAGCCGGCCGGCACCAGGGTGAAGGTTGCGCTCACGGCGGCGAAGTCGGCCAGCGAGCCCACCACCGCGCCCGCGAAGAACCCAGGGCGGAAGGACAGCTCCTCGCGATAGGGCAGCACGATCTCGGTCTCGCCCGGCTCGATGCGCGTGTACTCGAAACCCAGCAGCTTCGCGAAGGGCATGCTCAGCACCGACTTACGCACCAGCGCGGCGAAGTCGGGATTGGCGGCGGTGAAGCCGGTCATGGCGTGGTTCCTTCTGCGATGAGCGCATCCCGAAGTTCAGACACGGCATTGGCGTGCGCCTCGAAGCCCTCGTAGGTGGCCAGCACCCGCGCGTGGCGTGCGAGTTCGGGATACCCCGCGCTGGTGACGTAGCCGATGCCGGTGCGCTTCATGTAGTCGAACACGGACAGCGGCGAGAAGGTGCGCGCCCAGCCACTGGTGGGCAACACGGCGTTGGGCCCGAGCACGAAGTTGCCCAGGGTGATGGGCGTATGGCGGCCCAGCAGGATCTCGCCGGCGTGGTGGATTTTCCCGACCCACTGGAAGGGCTCTTCGGCGTGGATCATCAGGTGCTCGGGCGCGTAGTCGTTGGTGAAGGCGCAGGCCGCCTCCATGTCCGGCGCCAGAATCACGCCGCCACGCGGGCCGCATAGCACCGTGGACGAATACTCCACCCGCTGCGCGCCCATGCGCGCCCAGTGGCCAGGCAGCGCGGCCATGGCCTCTTCGGCCACGCGCCGGCTGGCCGTCACGAGGTAGGCCGACGAATCGGGGCCGTGCTCGGCCTCGATGAGCAGGTCCAGGGCCGCGAGCGCGCCATCGGCTGTGTGGTCGGCCAGGACGATGGACTCGCTCGGGCCCGCGGGGATGCCCGTATCGAGCACGCCCGCCAGCAGGCGCTTGGCCGCCACCACCCACGGACTGCCCGGCCCCACGATCTTGGCGCAACGGCGCACGCTGTGCGTGCCGTAGGCCACGGCCGCCACGGCCACGGCGCCTCCCACGCGATACACCGTGTCCACCCCCGCGATGCGAGCCGCCACCAGGGTGGCGTCGTCGAAGTCGCCACCCGGCCCGGGCGGGGTGACGATGCAGATCTCGGGCACACCGGCCACCACGGCGGGCACGGTGGTCATCATCACCACCGAGGGGAAGGCCCCCTTGCCCCGCGGCACGTAACAGGCCACCGACGGGATGGGCAGCCAGCGGTCGCCCGCGAAAGCGCCGGGGCGGATCTCCTTCATCCACATGGACTCGGGCTTCTGCTCCTCGTGGAAGCGGCGGATGTTCTCCACCGCGTACTCGATGGCCTCGATCACCGGGCGGTCCACGCGCGTGAAGGCGCGGTCGAAGTCCGCCTTGGTGGCGGCGATGCCGTCCGGCGGGAGTGCCACGCGGTCGATCTCCCGGGCGAAGCGCAGGATGGCGGCATCACCGTCGGCGCGTACCGCCTCGACGATGGGTTTCACCCGCTCCAGGAAGGGCGTGAGATCGGATTCGGTGCGCGCCAACAGCGCGGTGCGCGCGGCGGCGTCGAGGCGGTCCAGTTCGTGGAAGGACACCGGGCGGGAGAGGAGTGCGTTCATGATTGCTTGCTCTTCAGGAAAATCTCCAGCCCGACCACGCGGTCGAGCAGGGCGATGGCCAGACCCGCCACCAGGATGTACACCACCGACACGGCGGCCAGATCGGGCGTGATGACGTTGCGGATGGAGTTGTAGATGGATACGGGCAGGGTCACGGTGTTGGCGTCGGTGAGCAGCAGGCTCACCAGGAACTCGTTGAAGGCCAGCACGAACATGAGCAGCGCCCCGGTGATGATGCCCGGCGTCACGGCCGGCAGGGTGATGGTGAAGAAGGCGTGGGTGGGCGCCGCGCCACAGGTGGCCGCGGCGTTTTCAAGGTCGGGGTCGAGCGCATTCACCGAAGCCTGCACGGCCCAGATCATGAAGGGCAGGTTGATGATGCAGCAGGCCAGGCCCACGGGCCACACCTGACCGAGGATGCCGGCTTCGCCGAACAACATCATCAGACCCATGCCGGAGCCGATGAGCGGCACGGTGAAGGGCAGCAGCAGGTAGAGCTGCAGCGCACGCGGGAAGCGCGGCCGGCGCCGCGCCAGGGCCAGCGCCGCCAGGGTGCCGGCGGGGATGCTCGCAGCCGTGCACACCAGCGACACCTGCAGCGAGCGCCAGAAAGCGTCACGCAGCGTCTCCGAGGCAAACACTTTTCCATACCACTTGAACGAAAAGCCCTCCGGCGGGAAGGTGATGATGTTGCCCGCCGTGAAGGACGCGCCCAGGATGATGAGCGTGGGCGCCGCCAGCGCCACGAGGTTGACGGCCACCACCGTCCACATCGCCACGTCGCGAGCGCGGCGGCCGTTCATGGCCCCTCCCCCGTTCGCGCGCGCCGGCGGGCGGGCAGTTTCATCGCCTCGCATCGCCGCGAAAGCCCAGGGTTCCCGCGCCAAGCCATGTGAGCAGCATTCCCGCCAGCAGCGTGGCCGCCGCCACCAAGGCGATGGCCACCGCCGAGCCCATGCCGCTGTCGGAGGTACGGAAGAGGGCGTCGTACACCATGTTGGCCACGAAGTCGTTGGTGCCCCCGCCCAGAATCACGGGCACGGCGTAATCGGTAAGGGCCAGGGTGAACACCACGATGGCCGCCGCCACCAGGCCGGGCTTGGACAGGGGCAGCGTCACCTCCAGGAAAGTGCGCCACCAGGGCGCGCCCAGCGTTTCGGAGGCGAGTTCCACCTCCTCGTCGATGGCCGTCACCGCCGGGGCGATCAGCAGCACGGCGAAGGGCAGCATGTACTGCACGAGGCCGAACACCACCGAGCCGTAGGTGTAGATCATCTTGAAGGGCCCCACGCCGAGGGTGCCCAGGATCTCGGTGATCACGTTGGGTCGCAGAATTCTAGAGGCCGCGCATGCGCCATTTCAAGAATTCAAATCCTCTATGGCCTTGCTAACGCTTCGCAAACAGACCCGACTCGCGTGCAAATCCGTCACATAAAATGCGGGGTAACCTCAGGGTCTGACACCGATTTTACCCAAGCTGCACTCACAATACCTCTTTGCCATCGACCTTCTCACCCTTGATGCAACTGCGCATAACTTCGCGCGCGGCCAGACCCGAGTGCCACTCGAGATCGAAGATAGCATTGCCCGCATGATCGATCTTGAATCGCAGTTTGTCTTCCATTCCCGCGAGCGCTGCATCGATCGTTGGCACGGCAAACTGAATCTCATCCGAAAATCCACCGATCGTTCTGTTGAACGCCATGACGGTTGCAGGTGCATCGGCACCTTGCGTCAACGTCACTTTGACCTTTTGAATGTCGTTGGGATTATCGGGCCGAGGAAACGTCGCCGGTGGCTTGATTGCAACGAAACCGAGCAGCGCGCCTTTGTAATTGCCACCCGGCCCGGTGATGGTAATCATGCGATCGTGTTTCCAGAAGACCGCCATACATGACTCCCCAGGTTTGGCATCGCGCTTGCCCTGAAAAAATTGCCAGAAGCCGTTCTGCACTTTTTTCTTTCTCGGATCGTTCTGCACGCGTTCTTTCGTCTTCTCAATCGCCTCCTGGGCATTGATCTCCTTCTTGGCAGAAGAAACGAGATCTTCCATAGGGTCGTTGGAATTTGATTGTGCAAACGCGCTTACCGAAAACAGCGCCAGAATGATTGCGAACCTTTTCATCGTGGAGTCTCCAGCAATCCGTTGCACGCGAATACGACTTGACCAATTCGATTCGAGTCTGCCCAAATTCTCACGTCAGCAACTCGAAAGGTGTTCTTGTCGTCGCGATGCAGAACGAATTGAACACTGCAGTTTTCGTACAGACCTTCTTCCCACACCGCGCCTTGGCGATTGCCGACGATCACACGGTTGTCGAACTCCTGGCCATAGCTCAGGAACCGTAGGCCGCCGACATCCGACACGACAGGGGCACCCATTGTGATCGCAACCTCGCGCTCGGGCTTCGCTTCCCAAACGGACAGCATCAGACTTTCATTGCGAGACAACTTGCGATCACCCCTGACGTCCGCAGCAACTTTGTAAAACGCGAACTGCTCATCTGCCTGTTTGATGTTCTGCTCAAGCTTTGGCTTGATTCCCGCGGCCAATTGGTCGAATTGCCGACGTAGCTGCGCCATTTTCTTTTCAGCCTCTTCCAACTCGGCTTTGGTGGAGCGACGCGACCACTTGCCGGTGGGATCGGGTCGTTTGACGTCGTGCCAGAGCACGTACCAAGAGAAATCCATGTACCCGACCGCGAGCTCTCGACTTACCAACTGCAAATCTTCGGGGAGACCAATCTTCTTGATCTCTGCGCGGAAAATGCTCATGTCATTGTTGTGTTTCGAAGCCTTTACGAGAGCAGCACGCATCACGTCTTCGTTGCACGCGATCTTGTGCAACTTCAGCAACACAGGAGAGTTGGCCGTGCGCCAGGCGCCGACGGGCACATCCTCGCGTTGAAGATCTTCGCGACGTAACTTCCAGCCGCCATCGCCCACACGGACTTTGACCGGCGCATCGAAAGCCGGCTGCGGCGGAACGGTCTTGCCGTCATAGGCGTACTTGACGGTGCACTCGAACTCCAACCGCAACTCCGTGAACTCAGGCTTGTCCGGGCTCTCGTACACGATGACCGTGTCCAGACGTCGTACGGCGATCGGCCCGAACAATTTGTCGACAGGCGTTCTATCGGAGACGATGGCGAAATTGGCGTAGTATGCCTCGCGGCTGCCTACCTCACCTTGAATGTGCACGAGCGCGGATTGTGCGACAACATGCGTTGATAGCAGGCACGAGGCAACAGCGATGGCACGGCGGAGTAGTCTTATGTACATGTCGCGGAATACGTGAGCACAGTGATCGATTACCGTCTGGGGATTGAATCCGTCAGATCCTGCCGTGCGTCGCAGATCTTAACGATTGCGAGCACAGAGGTTATCGGCGCCGCACGGGTCGACGAAGCATAACGGAAATCTACAGCTCAAACAATTTGTGAGAAAGAGGCATTGCGAGCGCGTGGGCCGGGCGTCAAACTTCATTGCATTGCTGACGCGAAGATGCGTTCGACGGCTACGAGTTCACGGGCGACTTGCAGTATCTGCTGCGCTCGCGTGTAGTCGGCCATCTCTGGCAGCGATGGGATGGGGCCAATGAGAATGCCATCAGTTTGCCAAGGCGAGGCCGTTTCAGGAATTTGCACGACCGACTGATTTGCGCCTGAGTGACATTCGAATGGAATGCTCAGCTTCACTTGCCCGTCTTCGTGTATGGCGTTCACGATGAATTGCGGGGGTCGTGGTGACTGCGTGTAGCGCGCGGCGACATAAGTTCCGAACGGTGTGCCGTCCACAATCAAGTCGCCGGAACAGAGTTCAACGCACTCCGTCGTCCATGCCGCATCGTTGGTAATTTCGTGGGTTCTGTTTTCGATTTCGAGGTGCGGCATTGGAGTCGTATGCGCTGATGATGGAAATATTGCTTCAGGCGTTCGGTTCCGCGCGATCAAGATAACACCGGGGACAGACTCTGAGGTCGCCCCACACTATTTAGAGCACGCGCGGCGCGAAACGCTGGCACCTGAAGATTGGGTTGGGCGTAGTATCATCGAGCATCGCGAGGTGCTGCGAGCGTAGCCCAACATCGCCTACAACCAAGTATACGTTGCCTATCGCTGCGCTCCATCCAACCAACGCTTCTGTGACATCAGGATTAGCCCGAGACTCGGATGAGCAATTATTTTTCAGAATTCAATTTCGTAAACTGCCTTATGGAAAAGGAAAGTTATGGATAGAGAAAGAACAGTAAATCGAGTTGGTTGGGTGAACCAGTTTAAGTCTACACCGCCGTTGACTAGGGAGTACATCGAACGGCAGTATCGTTTCTTCGAGATTCAGGTGAGGTATTTGCAGGAGAATGGATTCACCACACGAACGCTTCTAAAGGAACATGAACAAGCGGTGATTGCTCACAAATTACGGGTTGCGACATCCCCCCGTCTTCAGTAGCACGTTGCACTAGAGTCATGCTGCATTGTAGTGGTGTTGCTCGCTAGCTGCTTTGCGTACTGCGCGGGTGTCAATCCGTTCAGTGATTTCTTCGGTCGCTGCTCGTTGTACTCTCGTCGCCAGGCTTCAATGATTGCCTTGGCTTGGTGCACACTCGTGAACCAGTGTTCGTTCAGACATTCATCGCGTAGCCGCCCGTTGAAGCTCTCGACATAGGCGTTTTGATTGGGCTTGCCCGGTTCGATCAGTCGAAGCGCTACGTTGTTTCGATGTGCCCAGGTCAGCATCGCTTTGCCCGTGAATTCGCGCCCATTGTCGGAGCGAATCATCTGCGGCTTGCCGCGTAAGGCACAGAGCTTGTCCAGAATGCGCGTGACCTGATCCCCGCTCATGCAGTGCTCAACGGCAATATCCACCGACTCATGGGTGGCATCGTCGACAATGGTTAGGCATTTGAGCGCTCGCCCTGAAGCAATTCGGTCGAATACAAAATCCACCGACCACAACGCATTGGGCGTGCTCGGCCGTACCAGCGGGTGTCTGTCCGTGATCGGGACTTTCTTGCGCCGACGTTTGCGAATCTGCAGATTCTCCAGCGCATACAAGCGTTCCACCCGCTTGTGGTTCACGATTTGGCCGCTCTGGCGCAGCTTCAGATAAATCATTCCCGCCCCATAGCGTCGGTGCCGCTGTGCCAGCGTCACAATGTCCTGACGCATTGCTTCATTTCGATCGGGACGCGGTTCATATCGAAGCGCGCTGGCGCTCATGCGCATCAGCGCCAGACCACGCCGCTCCGATAAGCCTTTGTTCATCATCTACCGCACCAACTCCCGACGCGCTGGGGCGGTTACCACTTTTTTCGAAGCGCCTCGCGCGTGACCTCCTGCTCCAACAGCGACTCGGCCAACCACTTCTTCAGCTTGGCGTTCTCCTCTTCCAGCGCCTTGAGCCGCTTGGCATCCGTGACATCCATCCCGCCATACTTCTTTCGCCACACGTAGAAGCTCGCCTCAGAAAACCCGTGCTTGCGGCACAGCTGCTTCATCGGCACCCCGGCATCGGCCTCTTTCAGAAATCCAAGCGAATAGGAATTTCAAACGACATATCCCGCGAGTTGGCACTGTATTGCCCGTACTTTGAGCGGTCAACCGCGCGCTCCCAGGCGATCAATCCCCCTTGCCCTGACTATACG
>JBIIOC010000098.1:0-7675 GCA_044337135.1 Phycisphaerales bacterium
GGCGGGGATCATGGCACGGCCATTGAAGCGCTGAGGTGAAAGCGGGAGACGGGACTCGAACCCGCGACATTCAGCTTGGGAAGCACGGTCGGAACCGTCGCGCCTCGCTCGAATGGCCCTTCTGCACTCCGATCGAGCGTCAGTGTCCCTAGCAGCGTCTCGTTTGTGCCGGTTGTTTCGCGCAAAGTCTGTACCAAGGCCTGTACGAGTTTCTGGCGAGAGTCGGACAATCCGATTGACTTGGTTGAGTTGTCGTTCGGTAGGAGCCGCGGCTCACTTGGATGATCGAAGCATCGCTTTGAGCTGATCGATGTCTAGCACGGTCCGCTTCCGATGGAGCATTGCATGACAATTTGGGCAGACCGGCCGCAGGTCTCGGATCGGATCCAGTCTGTATCGCTCCCCAATTTCGGAAATGGGCCTTAGGTGATGAACATGCACAAAGCCCTCACCCAGCGAGCCGTAGGTGGCGCCGAAATCGAATCGGCAAACGACGCAGGTGGCTCCCCAGTGACGGATGCAGGCCTTTCTCGCGGTTGGATCGCGTTCGTAGATATTGACGGCCACAGTTTTCTTTGCCCCTTCGAAGACCGTCTCGTCTGAAGGAATCTCCTCCGGAAGGGTGTCAACCACAGCCGAATTGGGATCCTCTAGCGACCAGACGATCTCTACCGGGGTGACATCCCGCCAGCTTTGCGGTGTTCCGACGCCGGCAAAGGTAAATGGGCTGCGTTCGTACTCACGGTAGAAAATGTAAACCCGGCCACGCGGTCTGAGCAGGCTCCGTGTCGAGGGTTGGCCAAGTCGAGAGCGGTTCTTTCCGTACCAAACCAGTGCACCGTCGCGGAAGTGATTGGGATAGTTGTGGCCGGTGCGCCCGGGCGTGCCGATACCGCAGAAAATGAACCAGTCGTCTCCATGTGCGGTGTAGCCCGTGTACCAGCTGCCACCGCCCGGATCGTTTATTCCGACGATCTCAAAGACGTCCCGGCGGGTGTACTGAGTGTTGACGGCGAATGGATATGCGCTTGGCATGCGACTGCTCCTGATGATTGACCTCGATCTGGCGGGGCGTGCGACAGCTTGGCATGGCGCTTACTGAGGCGAAGGTAGGCATCAGAACTAGCCGTCAGTCGGTGAATTCCATCAGCAGCAAGGACAAGTCTGCCGTGTTCACGTGGCCGTCAGCGTCGAGATCGTACGGATTCGATGGAGGCAGGACGGGCATGCCAATATTCTCGAACCACAGGTAGTAGTAGCCGCCGTAGCT
This sequence comes from Phycisphaerales bacterium, assembly GCA_044337135.1. Classification (GTDB taxonomy): domain Bacteria; phylum Planctomycetota; class Phycisphaerae; order Phycisphaerales; family SM1A02; genus SYAC01. Next base: position 1,271 of record JBIIOC010000098.1, read on the forward strand.
CCCAAATGATGCAGTCATGACTAAAGCGAGATCAAGATCACCATCGCTGTCACAGTCAGCCCACCCGTTGTAGTCCATCATCCCGTAGCGAGATACGCCAACTAGGATTGACTGGGCTCCCGGTAACAGCGCTCGAAGTTGATTTGCACAGCTTGGTCCCAGTTGCAGGCACCTCGTGGACTGTAGTTGGCCCCCGGAGGAACCGAACTGCACCCGGTAGAAATCGAGTATTTCTGCTGTAACGGCGCCTTGCGAGACTGCGTTCCATTCGAAGCTGTATGGGCCAAAGTGTTCGAGGGTGCCGTCGCGGTTCAAATCCGCCGAGCCGAGGTTGCTCAGCCCCACCAGATTTCCGCTGCACAGTTGGGCAACATGCGGCGTTGGGCTGAGCCATGTCTCCGGTGGTAGTTGGCATTCGATCGCTGCGATGTTCGTTGGGCGGCGGTGCAGTTGTTCCGCACGGTGTGGAGCCGCCAGCCCCGCGGGTCCCTGCGCAGCGGCGGTTCCCGCTGGCATCCTTGACACGATGGCTGCCGACAGAATAGAGCCGCCGAGAATTGCGAAACCAAGTCCGGTTGAAACATTTGGCATGGATTAATCCTTAGCGTGGGGCGTTGATCGTGCAGTCGATGGGCGGTGGCGTCGTTGGGTCGGTGGTTGTATTGAAATCCAGCAAGACCTGGGCAATATCGCCAGAATCAACCTGCCCGGTGCGATCAACATCCGTGGACATGAAGGTTGGTGAGCCAGTGTCCACCGTCTGCCAAACTCCCTCAACCCGACAGTTTCCACAAACCTGTGGAGCCTGAACAAGCCGCGTGATCAAGAGTCCTCCCGAGTCATTGGCGTATGTCTCCCCGGTGGTTCCGAGGAACTTGACTTCAACGGCGTTGTCTGACCAAACACGATATGCCCAGTGCTGGCTGCCAGCCCCATTTTGTTCGAACGCGGCTCCGTAAACGCCAGTGGCAACGATTCGCCTCTCTCCACCGGTTACCTGCGCAAACGCCTCACTGCCGCTGCGATGGTTAGCAATGAACGCCGTGGCAACCATGCACACTCCAAGGCCCAAGAGGCCCGCACCCGTACTGATCTGCTTCATGTTGTCCAAACCTTTCTGCCGGATCCCCCGGCAGACACAGGGTGCCACCAAAGGCGAGTTGAGGCAAGGGAAATGCCGGGACTACCCCGGGGGCTTCCGAAGCCGCGTCTGCTCGGTAGGAGCAGGCTTGGCACCCTCTCCGAATGTGGCCGGCATTCCGAAGCGTCACAAGCGGGTGCGGGCGACCGGCACTCAGGACGCAGGATCGCCGCTTACCGCCCTGCTTACCTATGAGAACGGTAAGCGGAGGCATTCTCGGCCGCTATCAGACAATCTCGAATCGGAGGGCTCCGCGCTCGACGTGCTCGCAAGTCTCGGCTTTGACGCGAGTAGGCGCGTCGAGTCATCGAGTGACGGAAAGCGGGAGACGGGACTCGAACCCGCGACATTCAGCTTGGGAAGCTGACGCTCTACCAACTGAGCTACACCCGCGCGATGCCAAGTATAGAGCCTGATGGCTCAGTCGAGTCGAAGGCTGACCTTGGGCAGTCGATCGTCCCGCATCATGTTGTTGTAGACGAATGCTGTCGTGGGTCGGATGTCCCAATCCGCGTTCAGCCTGCTCCTCAGGGCCATGGCGATCTGAAGGAAGCTGAGGCCTGGATTGCCATCGAGCAGATAGGTGCCGGGCGTGAAACGCTCGAGCACATCCGCAAGAACGCGCGCGGTGTCGGACAAGAACGAGCAGGCAGGAAACCAGACTGTGCTGGCATCGATGTGGCCTTGCTCCTTCTGTGCTCGCTGCAGGAAATCGACCATCTGATTGCCCCCGCTTCGCAGCGCGATCTGCCATCCAAGTCGCACGATGTGCGCTTGAGGGTTGGCCGCAAGGATCCGCCTTTCGCAGTCGAGCTTGTACCGGCCGTAGGAATCGTCGGGCTCCGGCACGCGGTTGATCTTGAACGGGCCGGTCTGGTGCTTGCCATAGACCGAGGCAGAGCCGGTGAACAGAAAGACGCATCCGATCTCGGCGCAGGCCTGTGCCATTCCTGCGCCCCAGTCGGGGTCACCCATGGCGCAGTGCACGATGGCGGAGGGACGCGTGCGCGCAATGAATGTCCGCGCCCCCGTGAGGTCCTCTGGCGGCAACTGCTCGCGATTCCACGCGATCACCCCATGGCCGCGACGTTGAAGTTCCTCGGCGACCGCCGGTGCCACGGTGCCGTTCATGCCGGTCAGCAGGATTGGGTGCGTGGTGTTGATCATCGGGTTGCAATGGAGGCGGTTGGTGACCTCCATGATCCGTGCATTGGGCCGTTTCAGCGCGCTGCGTTCAATCGGCCTCCCCCAGGGCGGCAGCCACGGCCCGCTGGAACACGGCTTCCTCGGGGCGGATGCTCGTCCAGCGCTCGAAGATCTGCATGGCCAACTGCACCAGCATTTCCACGCCGTCCACGATGGGGCAGCCGCGATCGCGCGCGGCCTGCAGGAAGGGTGTGATGCGCGGATTCGTGATCACGTCGACCGCGAGGCAGCCGGGTTCCATGGTGCTCCAATCGACGGGCACGGCCTCGAGGTGCGGCGCGCATCCAAGATGTGTGGCGTTCATGAGCATTGTGGTGCCCTTGGGCAGCCGCACGGGCGCGCTCCATGCCTGCCACTCGCAGGGCACGCCGCTGGCCTTGCGCACGCGATCGGCGACTTCCTCGCCTTGCTCGCGGCGACGCGTGACAAGCGTGAGATGCGCTGCGCCCGCCCACGCGATCTCGACCGCCATGGCCCGGCCTGCACCGCCGGCACCAAGCATGACCACGCGCTGGCCCTTCAGTGGTACCACCTTGGCGATCGCCTTCACCACGCCCTTGCCATCGTTGTTGTGGCCGATCAGGCGACCGTTCTCGATGGTCATGTAGTTGGCGGCGCCGATGGCGCGCACATCGTCGTCGACCTCGTCGAGCAGAGGGATCACCGCCACCTTCCATGGAACGGTGATGCACATGCCGCGATAGCCGAGGGGGCGCAGGGCCTTTACGGCAAGCGCCAGGTCGGCTTCGTTGGCGATGTCGTTCTTCCAAAACTGCCAGGGCAGGCCGTGATGGGCGAAGACCGCATCGAACATGCGATCGATGGGGTTCTCGGCAACGGGGTGGCCGAGCATTCCGGTCATCTGCTTCTGGGGGGAGATGACCGGGGCAGGGGCGGTAGGCATGCGCAAGGTGTATCCGCGCGCGGGCGAGGCCGCCGTGGGCGGAAAAATCGCATTCTGTCGCTTGATCGACCGCTGGGCACGGTTTAGTTTGCGGTGCTGCCTGTGGGTACGACAGGCGGTCGCCATGCCCGGCGCATTCGTTTCGGGCCGCATCGGAAGGATGTTGTCATGGAGTTTCGCTCGCTCGGTATCGCCGCGTTTGGTCTGTTCGCCATCACTGCGGGTGCCTTCGCCCAAGGGGGCTTCGTGCATGGCTGGGGCGACTCCGCCGTGGGTGTGCCGCCTGCCAGCACCGGTTATGTGAGCAACGTGATTGCCGGCGGCAGCTTCGCCACGGTGCTTCGCATCTCGGATGACCCGATGCGTGGCGGCGTCGTGTTCGCCTGGGGCAGCAACACGCGCGGCGAGTGCAACGTTCCGGCGGACGTTGACCAGGTTGCGCAGGTCGCCTGCGGCTACTTTCACACGGTGGCGCTGAAGACCGACGGAACGGTGCGCAGTTGGGGCTTCAACGACTTTGGTCAGTGCAACGTTCCCGCTGGCCTGCCTGGGGTGGGGCAGGTGGCCGCGGGTGATCGTCATACGCTGGCCCTGATGCTGGACAGCACCGTGCGCGCATGGGGCTGGAATGGTTCCGGCGAGTGCGATGTGCCCGCGGGCTTGACCGCGGTGGCTCGCGTCGCATCGGGTGTGACGGCACGGACGAGCGCGGCGATCAAGATGGACGGAACACTCTTCGTGTGGGGCGACACGTTCGATGGTCAGGGCAACCTGCCCGCGAACCTGGGCGCAGTCACGCAGGTGGCGGCGGGCTATCGACACATGCTGGCCATTCGCCGCGATGGTGGCGTGCTGGGCACGGGCTCGGTGGTCGGGTGGGGCTTCAACTATTACGACCAGTGCACACCGCCGGCCAACCTCGGGCCCGTGTCGCAGATCGCGGCGGGCTACAACCACAGCGTGGCGTTGAAGGTCGACGGCACCGTGGCGTGCTGGGGCAGCAACAACTTCGGTCAGACGAACGTGCCGGCCGGTCTCGAGACGGCATCGCAGATCTCGGCGTCGGGCAACGGTTCGCTCGCGCTCACGAGACTGCACGCGCTGATCACGCCGAGCGTCGGGCCGCTCGCAGGCGGCACGCGCATCACGATCGTGAGCCAGGGACAGATGTTCACGGCCCCGGTCACCGTGACCGTGGGCGGGCAGCCGGCCACGGGTGTGCGCCTGGAGTCGTCGGGCTTCGTCAGCGCGACCACGCCGGCGGGCGAGGCGGGTCAGGCGAAGGTGGTGGTGCAGTGCGGCGGTCGCAGTTACGAGGCCGAGTCGTTCCAGTACGCAACGGCGTGCCAGGCGGACCTGGACGGCGATGGCGAGGTGACGGGCGGCGATCTCAGTCTGATGCTGCTCCAGTTCGGCCCGTGCCAGTGAGCGGCGCGACGCTCGGGGCGCGTCGGCCGGGGCCGCGACGCGCTGCTTGAGGACTCGGCGGATCGCGGGGATCTCGTGGTCATCGTCGAGCGTGTGGCCGCCACCCTTCGGGATCGGAAAGTTGGATGCGCGGAGAGCCGCTTCAGGGTCTGCTCGTGGTGGTGGCTGATGATTCGTCTCCTTGATGGCAGCGCACCGCAGGTTTTGTGGGTGGTACGGCGTGACGGCGGGATGATCATGCTTGCACATTTCGCGAGCGCGGGCGTGAGGTTGCTACTTTGCGCGGCATGTCGCCAGCTGCTGGCATCGATTGGACACTGATCGTCGCTGCCGCGGTGGTGCTGGTGCAGCTTGCGGGGGTGTGGCTTGCGCTGGACGCGATCATGCGCAACCGCACGCCGCAGGGCACGATCGCCTGGTCATTGGCGCTGATGCTGATACCAGCGGTCTCGATTCCGTTCTATCTGGCCTTCGGCAATCGCCGCTTTGACGCGTACGTGCGCGAGATCCGTCGCGGGCAAATGGGGTTGAAGGAGCTCGTCGCGCGGGTGCGGGGAGCCATGGAGACTCATGCGGTGCACCCCGGCGCGAGCCTGCGCGAGGTGTGCCCGGCGCTGGAGCGACTGGCCGCGCTGCCGGCGACTTCTGGAAATGACGTGCAGTTGCTGGTCGATGGCGAGGAAACGTTCGCTTCGATCCTGGAGGCGATCGATCGCGCCGAGCGGTACGTGCTGTCGCAGTTCTACATCGTGCGCGAGGACGGGATCGGGGCGCGCTACCGTGAGGCGCTGGTCCGTGCGCGCGAGCGGGGCGTACGCGTGCACTTCATGTACGACGAGATCGGCTGCCTGGAGATGCCGGACTCGTACCTGGCGCCATTGATCGCGGCGGGTTGCGAGGTTGGCTCCTTCCGCAGCACGAAGGGGAGCAATCCGTTCCAGCTGAACTTTCGCAACCACCGCAAGGTGGTCGTGGTGGACGGGCGCGTGGGTTTCCTTGGCGGGATCAACGTGGGTGACGAGTACCTGGGGCGCGACCCCGAGATGAGCCCGTGGCGTGACACGCACGTTCGATTGGAGGGGCCGGCCGTGCTGGGCGTGCAACTGGCCTGGCTGGAGGACTGGCAGTGGGCGCACGGCGGAATGCCCACGCTGGAGTGGCAGGCGCATCGCGCGGCGGACGGCGCCAATGATGCGGTGGTGCTGCCGAGCAGCCCCGCGGACGAGTTCGAGACGTGCACCCTGATGTTCATGCATCTGGTGACAAGCGCGAAGAAGCGTTTGTGGATCGCGTCGCCGTACTTCGTGCCCGACGAGGGCGTGATCGCGGCGTTGCAACTGGCGGCAAAGCGCGGGGTGGATGTGCGCCTGGTGCTGCCGGGACGCAGTGACAACATCCTGGTGTGGTTGTCGAGCTACAGCTTCCTGCCCGACGTGATTCCGGCCGGCGTGAAGGTGTACCGGTACACGCAGGGGTTCATGCACCACAAGGTGCTGCTGTGCGACGATGCGGTGGCCATCGGCACGGCGAACTTCGACAACCGAAGCTTCAGGATCAACTTCGAGATCACGCTGGTGGCCGAGGGCACGATCGACGAGGCCGTGGTGGAGATGATGCGGCGCGACTTCGAGCGTTGCCACGGCGCGAGCCTGGCGGACTTCGAGCGGCGATCGTGGTGGTTCCGCACCGCGGCGCGTGTGGCACGACTGATGAGTCCGATTCAGTA
>JBIIOC010000099.1:0-7663 GCA_044337135.1 Phycisphaerales bacterium
AGCAAGCGGGCGATCAATGCCGCAGCGCACAGGCCGTCCGCGTCGTAGTCGCCGTAGACGGCGATGCGAAGTCCCTCCCGCAACCATGCGTCCAGCACGCCGGCCACCGCATCGGCCCCGGGCAGCGACGCTGGTTCACGAAGGAGCGAAAGTGCGGGCAGTGGCGACGCGAACAGCACCCGGTCCCGCTCGCCGACCAGGCCTCGTCCTCGAAGCACGCGATCGCGCAGCGATCCCTCGCCGCCATCCCCGGGCAGGATCCATTCGGTCCGAAACACCATGGGACCGAGCCTATCCAACTCGCATGACGCTGCACCCTGTGGCATACTTCCCGAAGGAGTCCATCCACATGTCAGACCGCTACAAGTGCATCCTGCTCGTCGGCGCCCCCGGTGCCGGCAAGGGAACCCAGGGAAAGATCCTGGGCCACATTCCCGGCTTCTTCCATCTGGCCTGCGGCGACGTGTTCCGCTCGCTGGATCTGGCGAGCCCTCTGGGCAAGAAGTTCATGGAGTACTCGAGCCGCGGCGAACTGGTTCCGGACGAACTGACCGTCGAGATGTGGCAGCAGAACATGCACGCGCAGACCGTGCTGAGCCTGTACAAGCCCGCGCAGGACCTGCTGCTGCTGGACGGCATTCCGCGCACGATCACGCAGGCCAAGGCGGTCGAGAAGTACCTGGACGTGCTGCTGGTGCTGCACCTGATCTGCCCGAACGAGGACGAGATGGTCCGCCGCATGCGCCGCCGCGCGCTCAAGGAGAACCGCCTTGATGACGCCGACGAGAAGGTGATCCGCAGGCGATTCGAGGTCTACCGCCGCGAGACCGCACCGATCCTGAATCACTATCCGGCCTCGATCATCAAGGAAGTGCCGGCGACCGGCAGCCCCGCCATGGTGCTGATGAAGGTGCTGGACATCGTGGCTCCGCTGCAGGACCACCACTTCCGCAATCCGCTGAACGCCTGATCGCCGCTCAATCCTGCGGTGCGGCGCCCGGCACGCCGGGCGAGGGGGTCGGCACGGCCTCGGAGGGCGGCGGCACCACGATCACCGGCGGCAGCGGGCGAGCGAAGCGTGCCTCGATCATCATGACCTGCGCGCGACGCCGCTCGAGGGACAGGTTGCCGCCCCGCATCCCCGGGGGCCAGTTCACCTGCGCCCCCGCATCGGCGCGATCGAGCTCGGCCGCGTTGCCGAGCGGCATGCGGAACTCGCGACGGCGCTCGAGCGGCCTGGCATCGGGACCCTGCATGGCACGGCCCTGCGCATCGCGCTCGACGCGCATCACCACCACGTTCACCTCCGCACCCGGTGAAAGTCCCTGCAGCAGGTCCGCCAGCTCGTCGGTCGATCGGATCGGCGTGTCGTTGATGCGCTCGATCACGTCGCCCGGCAGCAGCACCCTGTCGGCCGGCAGACCGGGGATCGTCGCCTGCACCACCACGCCAGCGCGATCCGGCGGCGCGTTGGCCATGCGCACGCCGATCGCCCCGCGCGGCTTCTCCTGCACCCGCCGCACCGCCACGCGCAGAAGCCGCTCGTGCGCCTCGTCGCCCAGCGTGCCGCGATCGAGCAGCGCAAGGACCTCCCGGTCGTCGATCGCCGGATCCATCAGCTCGCGCGTGCTCCGGTCACGCGTCTCGAACGATGGATCATCCAGGCTCCGCGCGAGCGCGCGCACGCGATCGCTCACCTGAACCGATCCCAGCTGCATGTCCCCCATCGCGGCCGCGATCTGCGCGTTCAGGCGGTTCCGCCGCTCGCGCAGCGCGGGAACCTCCTGGTTCATGTCCGGAACCATCCGCGGCTGGAACGGCGCCGGCTCCTGCGGCATCTGGCCCTGCGCCCAAGCCGACAGCGCGATCAGCAGAGCGAGCCCAGCAGCCATTCCCGGACCTGCGCGCCGTTGCGGCGCAGCCAGTTCACGCGGCGCGCGACCAGCTGGAGCACTTCCGACGCCCTCGCCGGTCCAAACCGCCCGCGGCGCGCGATGGGAAGGCTGGCCTCGGACACGCATGCCTCGATCATAAGCGGCGGAACCATGTCGACCTGATCCATGAGCGCCCCATCGCCGCGTCGCGCGTAGGCGTGCGCGAAGGCGGCCAGGCGCAGTGGATCGAGCTCCGCCGGCCAGGTTGCCACGCGTGCGGCGGTGCCGCGAAAGCAGGCGAACTGCATGAGTCCGTTCGCGAAGTCGACCACCGCGGGCTCCAGTCGCGCCGCGTCGAAGTCGATCACGGCCGCAACGCGATCGCCATCGAAGATGACGTTGCCCGGATGGAAGTCTCCATGCACCACCTGGCTGTCGAGCCGCACGTAGCCCACCTCCTCCACCGCGGCGGAAGCCTCGGTGTAGGCCTCGGCCAGCGTCTCGCACGCGTTGGACAGCGCGACCATCTCGACATCGGGCTCGACCCGCTGGACGGCGCGCGGAACGCGCCGCAGCGCCTCGAGGACCTGCAGGTTTCCGTGAAAGCTGGCCGCCTGCACATGCCCATGCCACACCAGCGCAAGGCCCGCGGCATGCATGCAGCCAAGCGCCTCGCCCGCGACGCGCGCCTGTCCCGGCCGACGCGACCAGCGCTCGCCCTCGATGAAGGGGAAGAGTTCCCAAGCGCTCGAGGCCACCGATTCATGCGCGCACCCCGCACGGGAGACGACCGGCATCGCGACCGGCACGCCGACGGCCGCCGTGGCCTGCATGAACGCGTGCGCGAACGCGATCCGCTCGGCATCGCTGGCGTGCGCGGCACGGCACTTCAGCACGAATGTCCCGCGCGCTGACCGCACCAGGAACTTCGGGCTCGCGCTGCTTCCCCCGGGCAGCGTGACGATGGACTCGATCTGGCCCAGCTCCCAGCGGCCCGCCGCCTCGATCGCCTCGGCCGGAACCGGCAGCGCCGGCACCGGGTCACTCGGCATTCGCGGCCTGCTCCTTGATCCGGTCGATCGCCGTCTTCATCTCGACCACGCGGCGAGCGATCTCAAGGTCACTCGCCTTGCTCGCGATCGTGTTGGCCTCGCGCAGCATCTCCTGCGCCAGGAAGTCGAGCGTGCGGCCAACCGCCTCCGGGTTCTTCGGATCGAGCAGCTTGCGGAACTGCTGCAGGTGCCCGCCGAGGCGCTGGACTTCCTCGGCCACGTCGGCACGCTCGGCGAAGGTGGCGACCTCTCGCAGCACGTCTTCCTGCCGCGCAGCCATGCCCGCCTCGGAAAGCATGGTGTTCAGGCGCGCCTTCAGTCGCTCGCCGTAGAGTCGACCGACCTCCGGAGCGCGCTGCGCGACCTCCTGCAGGCGCGACTCGATCACGTCACCGAACGACAGGAGCTGCGCGCGCAGCGCCTCGCCCTCGCGGTCCCGCATGGCGTAGAGCGCCTTGGCCGCCTCGTCGAGCAGCCGCTCGATCACCGGGCGTGCCGCCGAGCAGATCGCGGCACCACCATCGTCGATCACCACGCCCGGCAGCGAAAGCAGAGCGCCCGCGAGCGACGCGACGGCGGCCTCGCCACCCACCGAGCGCAACTGGTCCATGTAGCTGCGAAGCGCCTGCGCGTTGATGCGACCCGCGCTGCGCGACGTTCCATCGCCGATCCGGACCGTCAGTGAGACGGTGCCACGCCCGATCCGGCGCGCGAGCCATGACTCAAGCTCACCCTCGAGCGAGCCGAGCGAATCCGGCAGTCGAAGCATCGCCTTGAAGGAGCGGTTGTTCACCGATCGCAGCTCGACGGCCAGATGCATGCCCTCGTGCTCGCACGAGGCCGCGCCATGTCCGGTCATGCTGCGAATCATCGGTCGTGAGCCTGTCTCAGGCCTTGGGAGCCGCGGCGGGTGCAGGCGCGGGAGCCGCCGGAGCTGGAGCCGGTGCCGGCGCGGCCGGAGCTGGTGCGGGTGCAGCAGGCGCGGCCGGTGCAGGAGCAGCCGGTGCAGGCGCAGCACGCTCGGGCTGTGCGGCAGCGGGCTGGCTCGCCGGAACCTGGATCGGGGTCATCGGAACTTCCTGCGTCGCGGGCGCACTCTCGCTGACGGCGGCGGGCGCCTCTTCCTTCGCGGGTGCACGATTGAAGATGTTCAGCCCGATCGCAAGGAGCAGGTACACCGAGAACACCGCCACCGTGGCCACGGTCAGTGCGTCGCCGGTTCGGCCACCGAATGCGGTGTCGGTGCCGCCACCGCCACCAAAGGCGCTGGCAAGACCACCACCCTGCGGGCGCTGCACGAGAATGACGAGCACCAGCGCAACGCTGACGACGATGAAGAGGACGGTGAGAAGCGTGAAGGCGATGCCCATGGTTGCTCCAAAGCGATCAGCCGCGACGGCCCTTGAACGCGGTCGCTGCGCTTCCAAGAATGGAGGCGAAGTCGGCGCCCTTCAGGCTCGCGCCACCCACCAGCGCTCCCTCGATCTCGAGGTGGGCGAAGAGGCTTGGCGCGTTGGCGGCATTCACGGAACCTCCGTAAAGGATCCGCACCGCCGCGGAGGAGGAACGATCATACAGGTGTTCAAGGTCCTTCCGGATGGCTTCATGCGCCTCGGCGGCGTCCTTGGGGGTGGCGCTCTTGCCGGTTCCGATGGCCCAGACGGGCTCGTAGGCGATGGTCAGGCTGCCCAGCCGATCGGCCTTGAGGCCCTCCAGGGCGCCCCGAAGCTGCTTTTGAACCACCTCCACGGCCTGTCCGGCACTGCGCTGCTCCCATGTTTCGCCAACGCAAAGCATCACCTTCAGGCCGCTTTCGAGCGCCATGTGCACCTTCTCGCAGACCAGCTTGTCGCTCTCGTGGTGGAACTGACGGCGCTCGGAATGCCCGATAATCACGTGCTGGACTCCCAAGTCCACCAGCATCGAGGCGCTCACTTCGCCGGTTCGCGCCCCGTTGGCCTCTGCCGAGCAATCCTGCGCGCCCAGTTCGATCCCTGAGTGGCCGAGCGCGCGCGCCACGGACTGCAGGTAGGGAAACGGCGGAAAGATCACCGCGTCCACATCGGTTCTGATCGGCTGGAACGCCGAGCCGACGGCCTCCGCCAGTTCGACCCCGCCAGCCAGGTCGCCATTCATCTTCCAGTTGCCGCCGATGAGCAGTCGCCGCGGATGCATGTGCCACAGGGTACCCGCGAAAACCTAGAATCGTCGGATGCGCTCCGCGGCAGACATCCGTCGAACCTTCATCGAGTTCTTCGTGCAGAAGGCAGGGCACACCGAGGTGCCATCCAGCCCGGTGGTGCCGCTGGACGACCCCACCCTGCTGTTCACGAACGCGGGCATGAACCAGTTCAAGGACGTGTTCCTGGGCCGCGGAACGCGTGCGTACACGAGGGCCGTGGACACGCAGAAGTGCATCCGCGCCGGCGGCAAGCACAACGACCTCGAGGACGTGGGCCGCGACGTCTACCACCACACCTTCTTCGAGATGCTGGGCAACTGGAGCTTCGGCGACTACTTCAAGAAGGAGTCGATCGACTGGGCCTGGGAACTGCTCACGAAGGTCTACGGCCTGCCGAAGGAGCGGCTCTACGCGACCTACTTCGGAGGCAATCCGCAGGCGGGGCTCGAGCCCGATCTTGAAGCCAGGGAAATGTGGTGCAAGTACCTCGACCCTGCGCGCGTGCTGCCCGGCAACATGAAGGACAACTTCTGGGAGATGGGCGAGACCGGCCCCTGCGGTCCGTGCAGCGAGATCCACTTCGATCGCATCGGTGGACGCGACGCGGCGAAGCAGGTGAACAGCGGCGACCCCGACGTGCTCGAGATCTGGAACCTGGTGTTCATCCAGTTCAACCGCGAGCAGGGTGGCGCGCTCAAGCCGCTTCCCGCGAAGCACGTCGACACGGGCATGGGGCTCGAGCGTCTGGTCAGCGTGCTGCAGGGCAAGCGCAGCAACTACGACACCGACCTGTGGACGCCGCTCTTCGCGGCGATCCAGCAGGCGACCGGCGCGCGTGCCTACGGCGGCAAGCTCGAGGACAACATCGACATCTCGTACCGCGTGGTGGCCGATCACGTGCGCTGCCTCAGCAGCGCGATCGCCGACGGCGCCGCGCCGGGCGCGGACGGCCGCAACTACGTGCTGCGCCGCATCCTGCGCCGCGCGGCGCGCATGGGCCATCAGTACCTCGGCGCGAAGGGTCCGTTCATCCATCAGGTGGTGCCCGCGGTGGTGGAGTCGCTTGGCGGGGTGTTCCCTGAACTGAAGGCGAAGCAGGCGCACGTGACGCAGGTGATCCGCGACGAGGAAGCGGCGTTCGGCCGCACGCTCGAGCGCGGAATCGAGCTCTTCGCCCAGGCCGCCGATCGCGCGAAGGCCGGCAAGGGCGTGATCAGCGCCGAGGACGCCTTCCGCCTGCACGACACGATGGGCTTCCCGGTCGACCTGACCAGCGTGATGGCGCAGGAGCGCGGCCTGAAGGTCGACGAGGCGGGCTACGAGGCGCTGATGGAGAAGGCGCGCGAGACGAGTCGCGCCGCGGCGGGTTCCGAGCATCGCATCACGCTCACGCCCGACGCGATCGAGAAGCTCCGCATGCTCGGCGTGAAGCCCACGGACATCTCGCCCAAGCACGCCGCGCGCGCCGTGACCAGCCGCGTGGAGGCGATCTGGGACGGCAAGCATCTGCAGGAGCACGCCGAGAGCGGCGCGCAGGTGGCGGTGATCACGCGGCGCACGAGCTTCCACGCCGAGGGCGGCGGACAGGTCGCCGACACCGGCATGATCGTGGCCGACCATCCGGGCGCCACGCTCAGCTGCACCATGGACGAGGTCGATCGCATGGCCGGCGGTGCGCACGCCGCGGCCGAGGCATCGCTTGGCATGGTGGGCGATGTCCACGCCGCGCGCGGGCACGGCGACACGCGCGACGTCGCGGAATTCAAGGTGGAATCGGTGCAGGAGGAAGGCGGCTTCGTGCTGCACATCGGCCATGTGACACGCGGCCGGCTGAACCGGTCCGACTCGGTGATCCTGGACCTCTCGCGCAGCCATCGCCAGCATGTGGCGGCGCACCACACGGGAACGCACCTGCTGAACTGGGCGCTCCGCGAGACCCTCGGCGACGAGGTGCAGCAGCGCGGCAGCCTGGTGGCGGACGATCGCCTGCGCTTCGACTTCAGCTTCGGCCGCGCCATGACCCACGACGAGATCGCCCGGGTCGAACGGCTGGTGCAGGAGGCGATCGCGAAGGACCTGAAGGTTGACGCCGCCGAGGCGCCACTGGCCAAGGCCAGGAGCGTGAACGGCGTGCGAGCGGTGTTCGGCGAGAAGTACCCCGACCCCGTGCGCGTGGTGAGCGTCGGCGCGACGGTGGCCGAGCTCCTCGCCGATCCCGCGAACGCGAAGTGGCGCCAGTGCAGCGTGGAGTTCTGCGGCGGCACCCACCTGCTCTCGACCGCGCCGGCGAGGCGTTTCGCGATCGTGAGCGAGGGGGCGCTGAGCGCGGGCGTGCGGCGCGTGCTGGCGATGGCCGGCGTGCCCGCGGAAGCCGCGTTCCTGGCCGCGCGGAACCTGCGCGATCGCCTGGCTGCCGCGGATAAGCTGGAGGGCCAGGCACTGGTCGACGAGGCGAGCGCGATCACCGCGCTCAGCCAGGAGCTCACGCTTCCTGCCACCGAGAAGCATGCGCTGCAGGCGCCCATCGAGGCGCTGCGCGAGAAGGCGAAGGCCGC
>JBIIOC010000024.1:0-25947 GCA_044337135.1 Phycisphaerales bacterium
CATCCCGATCGCGATGGCCCTTGGCATGCAGGGCGCCATGCTGGTCGAGATGTTCCCCGTGGCCAACCGCGTGGTCAGCATGAGCTTCGCCTACAGCGTGGCCATGGCGCTTTCCGGCGGAATCATGCCGGGTCTTGACAGCTGGTTCACCACCGAACTCAAGATGCCGGGAGCCACCATGGCGTGGATCGGCGGGCTGGGCCTGCTGGCCGTCGGCACGCTGGTGAGCATGCGCGACACCACGGGTCGCGACCTCCGGGTGTAGCCCCGAAGCCGGCTTGAACGAGCCGCGAAAAGAATCTTCGCGCGCATTCAAGGTTCGGTGGTTGGCGCGCCGATGACGCCCCGCTTGCCTTTCGTTCGGCAAGCCCGTCCACAACTCGCACCTCCGACCAAGCGCCTTCGGATGTCCCGTGGACATGCCGTGGGCCTGGAGCCCGTCATGTCCGAACAGACACCCGTACCCGTCCGCCGTCGCTGGCTCAGCTCGAGCGGCTTCGGCATGTTGGCCCTTGGTGCCGCACTGGCCATGGGCTTCGCCTATGCCGCGCAGAGCGTTTCCCGCGCGATGATCGCCATGCGGACCGCCAGCACCATCAAGGTGAAGGGCACCGCGAGCATCGACCTGACCAGTGACCGTGCCGTCTGGAAGGCGGTGGTCACCGCCCGCGGCGCGACCCTGCCCGAGGCCTATGCGCGGCTGAACACGGGCGTGGAGCGCCTGAAGCGCTTCGTGACGGAGAACGGCTTCACGCCGGAGGAGATCCGCCCCGAGGCCGTGGACACCGGCATGACCCACGCTCGCGACACCAAGGGCAACGAGCTGCCGCGCATCGAGAGCTACACGCTGAACCAGTCGGTCGCGGTGCTCAGCGACAAGGTGGAGAAGGTGAAGCAGCTCTCCGAGCGAGCCACCGAACTGATCAAGGAGGGTGTCGAGGTCCGTTCCAACGACCCGGCCTTCCTGATCTCGAACCCCGACAACGCCAAGGCGGACCTGCTGGCCGAGGCCACGCGCAACGCCTTCGAGCGCGCGAACACGCTGGCCAAGGGAAGCGGCTCGCGCGTGGGGGCGCTGCAGAGCGCCTCGCAGGGCGTGATCAAGATCCTCGCGCGTGGCGAGATCGACAACAACGAATACGGGCGCGACTACGACACGACCGCCATCCAGAAGACCATGCGTGCCGTGGTCAGCCTGGAGTATGCGATCGAACGTTGATCAGGCCCTTCCGGGGCATGAAGCGGGTCATCCATGGGCGAGGGGTTCCGGCGACTGTCGGAGGTCGTCGGAACCCCGGCCTTTCACCCGCTTCAGGGGCAGGGACCGAAGTCGAGCAGCATGAGCGAGATGTCCGAAGCGCCGGTGATGCCGTCACCGTCCACGTCGCTCTGGCAACCCGGACAGGCGCCGAAGTCCAGCAGGGCGAAGGAGACGTCGGACGCGCCCACGGCGCCGTCGCCATCAAGGTCGGCAGGGCACGGGTTCACTGCGGTGCAGCTCGTGGTGAGCGTGCCGGTGCCGCTGCCGGAGCCTGGGCTGCCGATGCGGATGTAGTAGGTGCCGCCTTCGACGGCTTCCCATTCCACGGTGCTCGTGCCGCCGCTGCAGCCCGCGCCGGTGTCGTTGCATGCCAGCACGGAGGTGCCAGCGCCGGGGCAGGCGGCGCCGTCGTAGATCGCGATGTTGGTGTCGAAGCCGGCCGTGCCGCAGGTGCTTGCGCTGGCGGTTCCGCTGCATGAAGCGGTGTACTTGAACCACACGTCCTTGTTGATCGCGGTGCCGCCGCCGTCATTGCACGAGGCGGGGATCGCGTTGGCGGAGTTGGTGGCGCCGAAGGTGTTGAACGCGGAGGTCGCGTCACCGATCGCGGTGGCCCCCGAGCACTCGTTGTTCGCCGGCGCGGGCACCGTCACGCCGTAGTTGAGCGAGTAGCCGTTGCGCGTGTCGGTGGACAGGTAGACCTCAAGGATCAGCTGGCTGCTCGAGGTCGTGTTGGTGTAGTTGAACGCCTCGTTGTTCACGTTGGCGTTGCGGTCGAGCAGCAGCGTGCCGCCGCAGGCGTCGTAGAGCTTGAAGTCCACGTCGCCCTGCGCGTGGGTGTAGGTGCTCGAAAGCGTGAGCGTGCCCGTGGGCGGCACCGTGAGCGCGTAGAAGTCGCGATCGAGCCGCTTCACGATCAGGCCGGTGTAGTTGCCGGGGGCCAGCGGTCGCGCCGTGGCGCAGGTGTCGTTCTCCTCCTGCGCGTCATCCGTGCCGGCCGCCATGAACGTGCTGAAGCCGCCCGAGGAGAGCGCGAGATCCCAGCGACCGTACTCGCCGTAGCGGATGTTGGTGCACGAGCTGTTCGTGGGGCCGCAGGAGAGCAGGCCGAAGAGCTTCTGGTCGCTGTTGCTGTAGATGCCCGAACCGCTGCTGCCGCCTTCGCTCACGCCCTGGGTGTGGTTGATGCGAACTGCGTAGTTGCTGATGCCGCCCGTTGCGCAACTGGTGATGTCGAACACCTTGGTGCCGAACAGGATGTCCTGCTCGACGCCGTTGGGGTGGCTGAGGCCGGTGCTGGCGGTGGTGTTGGGCACGTTCACCGCGCTCCAGCCCACCCAGTAGATCGCGCTTGGCAGCGTGTTGCGCAGCATCAGCAGGGTGCAGTCGCTGCCCGCGTACGTGGACACGAGGTCGGAGCCGCCGGACACCGTGGTGCCAGCGCTCACCGAACCGTTGCAGGTGTTGGCGCGGTTGAAGAACTTCACCACCAGGCTGTTGGCCTCGGCCGTGGTGCTGATGCAGTGGTTGGCCGTGCTGAAGTAGGGCGTCTCGTCGGCCGAGGTGGTGGCCATGAGCTGGCCCGAGCAGACGTAGCTGGCGCCGCCGCTGGTGAAGGTCATCTGTCCGACGGCGTTGGAGACATTCGCCCACTGGCTGTAGCAGGAGGGATCGATCACGCAGCCGGAGGCCTCCTGGCGAACGGCCGCGTCGAGCTCCTCCTGGGTGGCGAAGACCTGCTTGTAGCCGTGCGCGTACTCGAGGCCCGTGAAGGGAAGCTGGTTGACCTGCACGCCATTGGGCACGAACCACTCGAGGTGGCTCACCTCACCGGAGGCGAAGGTGCCCCACAATTCACCGTTGTCGAACGGTCCGGTGCCGGTGATCGGGCCAACCATGCTGTCGGGGATGCCGGGGGTGTTCAGGTGGATCTCCTGGCCCTCGCCCAGGTTCAGGCCAGAGAGGTGCAGTCGGTTGTTCACGCTGCCGATGCCGCGGACCTCGAGGCGCCACACGCGGCCGCCCTCGACTGGAAGCCACTCGCCATCGCCAAGACGCACCTGCACCGGCCGCTGGATCGAGAAGCGAAGGGGCTTCAGTTCGGTCTCGAGCTCATCCTCGAGCGTGAGGCCATCGGCATCGACCGGGCTCAGCATCATCTGCGGCGCGGGGATGAGGTTCATGCCAGCGCGCTCGGCGTGGTTGCGGACCGGCTCGTCCTCCTGGATCGGCACCACCATGAAGGGCCCGTGGCCATCCGCGGACACGGCCGCACGGGGCGGCGCGGCGAATGCGGTGGCGATCGTGGCGAGGGTCGCGGTGCAACTGAGGAGGGTCATGGCGTGCATGGGGTCTTTCTCGGGGGTTTTGCGGCAACCTTTCCACGGAAGGTAGTCGCAATTGTGGGTCGGAAAAGGGGTTTTTGTCGGGAACGACGCGATTCCGGAGCCGGCCGCCGGCTCGAGACGCGCCGGCGGCCGGACTTCCTCCACAAGTAGTCTTGAGAGGATGGCGAAGGCCTACACCCCCGGTCTGAAGGTTTGCAACCATGCGCTGCACCAGGCGAGGCGGGTCCTGCCGACGCCCGGCGAGGTGCGGGTGGCGCTCGGCGACCGGGTTCAGGGCTCCACCGTGGTGGCCGAAACCTTCCTGGAGGGCGACGTGACCCCCATGAAGGTGGCGAATCTGCTTGCCTGCCAGCCGCGCGACCTGCCGGGGCTCATGCTGAAGAAGGTGGGCGAGGCCGTGGCCAGGGACGAGGTGCTGGCGCGCAGCAAGGGCGTGTTCGGCCTGATGAAGACCGAGGTGAAGGCCAGCGCCGCAGGCACCATCGAGAGCGTGAGCGATTCCAGCGGTCTGGTGCTGATCCGCGGTCCGCGTCAGCCGGTGCAGGTTCTGGCCCATGTTCCTGGGCGTGTGGTCGAGGTGATTGCGGGCGAAGGCGCGGTGATCGAGACCGATGCCGCCCTGGTGCAGGGCATCTTCGGCGTGGGAGGCGAGGTGCGCGGACCGCTTGCGCTGGCGTGTCGCGCGCCCGAGGAGGAACTGCACGAGGACCTGATCCGGCCGGAGATGAAGGGCTGCGTGATCGTGGGTGGCGCGCGCATGACCGCCACGGCGATCGCGCGCGCGAAGTCGGTGGGCGCGGCGGCCGTGGTGAGTGGTGGCATCGACGACGCCGACCTGCGCGACTTCCTGGGGCATGATCTTGGCGTGGCGATCACGGGCAGCGAGAGGTGCGGCCTCACGCTGATCATCACCGAGGGGTTCGGCGAGATCGCGATGGCGCGCCGCACCTTCGAGTTGCTGGCGGGCCATCAGGGGCGCGAGGCGTGCGTGAACGGCGCCACGCAGATCCGCGCGGGCGTGATGCGACCCGAGATCGTGGTGCCGATCGAGCATGCGCCCGCGAAGGTCGATCGTGGTGGCGTCATCGACGGCGAGCTTTCCATCGGTGCACCCGTGCGCATCATTCGCGATCCACACTTCGGCGTGATCGGCAGGGTGGCGGCGCTTCCCGAACGACCGGCGATGCTCGACAGTGGCAGCAAGGCTCGCGTGCTCGAGGTGTCCCTTGACAGGGGCGGAACGGTGATGGTGCCGCGCGCCAACGTCGAGCGCATCGAGGGCTGAGTCGCGTTACATTCCGCGCATGGTTCGCGCCCCTCATCGACTCCGGTCGCCGTGGCCGTGGCTGGCGATCGTGGTCGGATGCGTGATCGGTTGGGGGCGGGGCCAGCGCGCGCACGCCGACACGGGAGTCGCGGCGGAGGTCGCCGCCACCGAATCCCTCCTGAACGAGCATCGGCTGCCGCTGGCCGCGTGGATCGTGGGAATCGGCGCGGCAACCGCGATCTTCGTCTGGCGTTCGCGCCGTGGAAAGCCGCCGACCATCCGTCGCATCGCGGCCCTGGAGGCCGTGGACGAGGCGATCGGACGCGCGACCGAGATGGGTCGCCCGGTGCTCTTCGTTCCCGGCGTTCAGGACATGGACAACATCCAGACGGTGGCGGGCGTGACCATGCTTGGTCGCGTGGCGCGGACCGCCGCGGAATACGACGCGACGGTCGAGGCCCCCGTGTGTCGCTCGCTCGTGATGGAGGCGGCGCGCGAGGCGGTGCAGGCCAGCTGCATGGCCGCGGGGCGCACCGACGCGTATCAGCCTGACCGGATCCACTACGTCACCGACGAGCAGTTCGGCTACGTGGCCTACGTCGGCGGCAAGATGATCCGCGAGAAGCCCGCGGCATGCTTCTACATGGGGTGCTTCTTCGCGGAGAGCCTGATCTTCAGCGAGAACGGCAACGCGATCGGCGCGATCCAGATCGCGGGAACGGCCGAGAGCAGCCAGTTGCCGTTCTTCGTGGCGGCCTGCGACTACACCCTGATCGGCGAGGAGTTCTTCGCGGCGAGCGCCTACCTGAGCGGCGAGCCCGACCAGCTCGGCACGCTGCAGGCGCAGGATTCGGGCAAGGTCGCGGTGATGACGTTCATGGCGCTC
This sequence comes from Phycisphaerales bacterium, assembly GCA_044337135.1. Lineage (GTDB taxonomy): Bacteria > Planctomycetota > Phycisphaerae > Phycisphaerales > SM1A02 > SYAC01. The sequence continues at coordinate 5,763 of JBIIOC010000024.1, forward strand.
GGCACGGTGGTGGCGACGGTGGCCGCGCTCGTTCCCTCGGCGACATGGCTCGGGGAACTCGGTGCGCTGGTGCGCAAGGCGATGGGGGGCTGACCGATGGTGCTGACCCGCCTTGTTCCGCTCTGGATCGCGATCGTCGCCGGCGTGGCGGTGCTCGCGAGCGCCTTCATCCGCCCGATGGAGAGCTGGGGCGAGAACTTCACCGACACCTTCAACGTGATCGCCGCGATCGCCAGCGTGCTTGGTGCCGGCAGCCTGCTGAAGGCGAACCTGGCGAAGGTGAGCCGGCGTGACGCGGGCTGGGGTTTCGCGATCGTGGTGCTCGTGACGTTCCTGGTCACGCTGATCGTGGGGCTTGGCAAGGTCGGCGTGCACCCGAGCCATGACTTTCCGCAGGCCGCCTTCGGCGGCAAGCAGGAGAGCGCGGACACGCCATTCGGGTGGATCTACGAGTTCGCGATGGTGCCGCTCACGAGCACCATGTTCGCGCTGCTGGCGTTCTACGTGGCCAGCGCTGCCTTCCGGGCGTTTCGCGCCAAGAACCTCGAGGCGAGCCTGCTGCTCGGCACGGCCTTCGTGATCCTGCTGGGCCGAACCTTCGCTGGCGTGGTGCTGACGGCCTGGCTGCCGGAGTGGGCGAGCGGACTGCGTCTGGAGAACCTGAGCGTCTACGTGATGCAGGTCTTCAACACCGCGGGCAATCGCGCGATCCTGATCGGAATCGCGCTGGGCGTGGCCGCCACGAGCCTGCGCATCCTGCTGGGTGTGGATCGAAGCTGGATGGGTGGAGGAGGTGGCGAAGGATGAGCGTTCTCGCGCGCATCCAGTCGCTCGACCGGCGATGGATCTTCCTGCTGATGGCGATCGCCGTGGCGGTGCCGATCCTGTGGAGCGGACTCACGGGCCGCACGCCGCCCGATGCGCCGACCGACGCCGCGCGCCGCGTGCTGAAGCTGATCAACGACCTGCCCGCCGGCAGCCGGGTGCTGTTCGCGTTCGACTACGACCCGGCGAGTTCGGGCGAGCTGCAGCCGATGGCCACCAGCCTGATCCGCCAGTGCGCCGCGCGCAAGCTGCGCATCGTGTGCATCGCGTTGTGGCCGCTCGGCGGCAACATGGCGCAGGAGACGATCGCCAACGTGATCCGCGCGGACTATCCGCACATGCGCGAGGGCGTCGACTTCGTGAACCTGGGATTCCAGGCGGGCAACGAGGGCGTGATGAAGGTGGTGCTGACGGACTTCACCAAGGCGTTCCCGAAGGACGTGCGTGGTCAGTCGGCGTCGGACCTGCCCATCCTGGAGGGCGTGCGGACGGTGCGCGACTTCCCGCTGCTGGTGAACGTGAGCGCGGGCTACCCGGGAAGCAAGGAGTGGGTGCAGTACGTGGTCAGCGCCAGCGAGGGCAGCGTGAGGATGATCGCGGGCTGCACCGGCGTGCAGACGCCGCAGATGTATCCCTACTACCCGGTGCAGCTGGCTGGTCTGCTCGGGGCCATCAAGGGTGCGGCGGAGTACGAGAATCTTCTCAACAGCACGATGGGTGGCGAGCCTGAGCCCAAGTACCTTGAGGCGCAGCGACGCATGGCCCCGCAGCTGTTCGGGCACCTGCTGCTCGTGGGCCTGATCGTGGTGGGCAACGTGATCCAGTTCGCCGGTCGCCGGGGGGCGCGCGCATGAGTCGCCAGCGCCTCGCATGGATCGTGATCGGCGTGGTGTTCGCGGCGCTGCTCGTGGTGCGCGGCATGTCGGGTCAGGGACTCGGACGTGTCTACGTGCAGCGCGAGGACGTCTCGTACGCGAAGGTCGAGTCCAGGGAGGCGGATGGTTCCGCGACGGTGTCGTGGAAGCGCGTCGCCGAGGGTGATGCCGCCGACGTTCGATGGCAGGAATGGAGCGCGGTGCCGCCGAAGGCGTGGTTCGAGGCGCAGGCGAAGGATCCCGCGCAGAACCGGATCGAGCTCTCGTGGCCGCGCACGATCGGACTGTGGCTTGCCGCGTTCTTCACGCTGGCGATCTTCAGCTTCCTGTGGGCGGACAACGTCTTCTACAAGCTTGCCGAGGCCACGGTGGTGGGCGTGAGTGCGGCGTACTGGATGGTGATCGGGTTCTGGGACACGCTGGTGCCCAAGCTGTTCGGCGCGCTGCTGCCCGCGCTGGTGCAGGCGCACGTCCAGCCCTCCCTCAAGCCGGTGAGCGAGGTCCAGTGGTGGAGCATGGCGCTGGCGCTGGCGCTCGGCGTGATGATGCTGTGGCGACTGGCGCCGCGCGGAGGCTGGATCGGCGCATGGCCGCTCGCGTTCATCGTGGGCGTGACGGCGGGCCTGAAGATCGTGAGCCATGTCGAGAGCGACCTGATGGCGCAGGGGCTCGCGACGATGGAGTCGGTCGTGGTGGTGGTGCCCGGCGCCGACGGCGCGACCGACTGGTACGCGAGCCTGTGGCCGACGCTCGCCAACGTGCTTGTGGTCGCGGGCGTGCTCAGCGCGCTCACCTATTTCCTGTTCAGCGTGGAGCACAAGGGCGTGGTCGGCGGCACCGCGCGCGTGGGTGTGTGGTACCTCATGATCACCTTCGGTGCAGCTTTCGGCTTCACCGTCATGGGCCGCATCGCGCTGCTGGCGGCGCGCTTCGAGTTCCTGTTCGATGACTGGCTCTGGCTGATCGACCCGAATCACCTGCGGTCGTGAGGCGCGCGGGATGGGCGGTCGTCGGCGCGCGCGGTGAAATCGGGAATCGTCCTGAAAAACGGCACGTCTTTCCGGAGGCCTGGGCGCGGTGGCTTACAAGGTCGCCGTGGCGGAGCGTTCCGCCGGTCCAACTCAAGGAGGAAGCGATGCGTCGATCGAATCGTGGCATGGCCGCGGCCCTTGCGGGCGCGGCGAGTCTGTCGCTCTGTGCGTGTGCCGCCAGGGCGGATGTGGTGGCGAACTGGAACTTCAACGGCTTGTCGGGCGCGGTGCCTGCGTCACTGGGAGCCGATCAAGGCACGGGCACCATGAGCCTCGCCGATTTCACGAGTGGTCTGGGTGTGCTGGCGGGCACGGACCTGAATGCGTGGTCCGGAGATCCTGCCGGCATGGGGCTGGTGGTGACCGGCTCCGGCCAGAACGGGCGCGCGCTGGTGATGGATGTGCGAACCGAGGGGCTTGGAGACCTGGTGTTCAGCGTCGCTGCACGGCGAAGCGGCAGCGGATTTGCATCGACCTCGGTGCAGGTCTGGGACGGCGACGCCTGGCGCATGGCTGGCTCGATCGACGCAAGCACCACGCAGTGGCAGGTGCACACGATCGACCTCGCGACGTTCGACTTCCTGGAGCAGGCTTCGCGCGCGCGCGTGCGCGTGCTGGTCGATGGCGCCACCACGAGCAGCGGAAACATCCGATTCGACAACCTGCGGCTCTCGGCGATGCCCGTGCCGGGGCCGGGCGCGGCGGCCGCGATTGGAGCGGTCGCCGCCGGCGCGGCACGTCGGGGTGCTCGTCGCGGCGCACGGGCCGACGCGAGCCGATCCGGGAAGACGCCGCAGCCGGCGGTCTCCGCGGGTGCGGATCAGCGGCCCACGCCGCCGTCCTCGGTGCCGGTTTCCGAGGCGTGCGAGCGCACGTCGACTCGCGCGCGATCCGGGCGAACCTCGGGTTGACGGGCAAGCTTCGCCGCCAGCTCGATCGCGGCCTTCATGCTGTTCGGGCTGGCGGCGTTTCGATTCGCGATGCCGAAGGCGGTTCCGTGGTCGGGGCTGGTGCGAACGATCGGCAGGCCCACGGTGACGTTCACGGCCCGGTCGAAGCCGAGCAGCTTGACCGGGATCAGGCCCTGGTCGTGGTACATCGCGACCACCAGGTCCCACTTGCCTGCGGCGGCCTCGATGAAGATCGTGTCGCCCGGGAAGGGGCCATGCGCATCGATGCCTGCGTTGCGTGCCATGTCGATGGCGGGACCGATCACGCGCCTCTCCTCGTCGCCGAACAGCCCGCGTTCCCCGGCATGCGGATTCAGGCCGCACACGGCCACGCGTGGCCGGTCGATGCCGAGTCGGCGACAGTGCGCGGCACCCAGCTCGATCGGGTCGAACACGCGACCGATGGTGAGCAGGTCTCGGATCTCCAGAAGTCCCACGTGCGCGGTGGCGAGCGCCACGCGGAGGCGCGGGCTCTCGAAAAGCATGGTGTGGTGGGGTGCCTTGCAGCGCGCGGCGAACAGTTCGGTGTGGCCAGGCCAGCGGAAACCGGCCATGCTCCAGCTTTCCTTCGAGATCGGCCCCGTCACCACGGCGTCGAGGCGGCGCGGATCGCCGGCTGGGCGAAGGGCGTCTGTGATCGCGTCCTCCACGAAGGCCTTCGAGAGCAGTCCACCAGCGCGGCTGGGCGCGTGTTCACGAGGCAGCGTGTCCTCATGGCCATAGTCCACAACCACCGGTTCGGCTGCGATCGCGCGCTGGCTCGGCAGACCTTCCTTGGCGAGTCGGAACCATGCGGGCCGCAGGCCGGCGCGTTCGGCGGCGTCGACCAGCAGCTGGTTCTGCCCGTACACAACGAAGCGCGCGATTCGCGAGATGGCCGGATCGCAGAGCGACTTCGCGACCACCTCGGCGCCGATGCCCAGCGGATCGCCCATGGTGATGCCGATCACCGGAAGATCGGTGAAGGCCGGATTGGGCGAGCCATCCGCGGCGCGAGTCATGCGCCGATTCTAGGGTTCAAGTGCTCCAACGCCGCTTGCATTCCGCGCGAAACGCGCGCAATCACGCCTCCGGCTTGCGCCAGCCCGCGCCTGGCTGGGGGCGCGTGCGCGTGGGGGTCCCGTCACCGTTCCGTGGCGGGCCCTTCCAGCCCTTGCCCCAGATGAAGATCTCGACGCTCTCGGCGCGGCTCGCCTTGGGCTTGCTGGCGCCGGCATCGTTGAAGAGCGCCTTGGCGCGCTTGAGCAGCTCGGGATAGTCGCCACCCTCGAACACCTTCATCACGAGCGTGCCACCCGGCCGCAGCAGGTGCGCGCAGCGATCAAGCAGCGCGTGGCACAGCCGGCAGCTGATCGCCGCATCCGCCATGGGCACCCCGGAGGTGTCGGGCGCCATGTCGCTGATCACCGCGTCGAAGAGCCCGCCGCCGAGACTCTCGTGGGTGATCTCGCGCAGGTCGGCCTGATGCACGCGCACGTTCGCGGGAAGGCCCTTGGGATCGATCGCCTTCAGGTCCACGCTCTCCACGCGGCCGCGATCGCCCACCAGCCGTGCGGCGACCTGCGTCCAGCTTCCTGGTGCGGCGCCCGCGTCGAGCACGCGATCGCCCTTGCGCATCAGGCGCAATCGCTCGTCGAGCTCCAGCAGCTTGTAGGCGCTGCGCGCACGGTAGCCCTCGGCCTTCGCCAGCCGGAACCAGTGATCCTGCACTTCCTTCATGGCACTCGACGTTCAGGGCTTGGCGAAGGTGCCGGTGTCGTGCGGATCCTCGACCACGATCACGCTGATGTCACCATCCTGCGCGCGCACCACCACGGGATTCGTGCCGCCATTCAGCGTGGCGGCGAGCGAGTCATGGTCGTTGCGAGGATCGACCGCGATCCAGCGGCCGTAGCGCGCATACACGTTGATCTTTCCGCCGATCGTCTCGCAGTCGAAGGCGCCGCTCGACTCGCCGCGCACGATCCACTCCACGTCGCCGTCCTTCACGTCGATGCGGCAGGGCTCGAGCACCGGCCATGGCGTGCGCATGCGCACGTCGCCGAAGGTCGTCCTGGTGACCACGCCGCCCCGATTGTCGACCACCAGCACGCGGCCATGGTCGGTCAGCACGTCCACGCGACCCAGCCGCGGCGTGTCGATCTCGATCTCGCAGCGAACGAACCATGCCTTGGGGTCCTCGGTCGCGATCGTGATCTCGAGCAGGCGGCTGCCGTCGGGCTGCGGCTTCATCTGCGCGTCCCACTTCATCGTGTCGAGCTGGGTGGTCGCGGCGTAGCCCGAGTCGACTTCCGAGTTGGGCCGCAGGCGCACGCGCGTCTCGCCTTCGGCCTCGGTGCGGCTGCCGCGGATCCGCACGTCGCCCTGCAGGTTTCGCACCCGCACATGCACCAGACCCGGCGCATCGGGGAAGGTCAGGTTCTGCGTGACACCTGTCTGCCCGAAGATGCCGTCACCGCCCTCGCGAAGAAAGCGGTCGGCATGACGCTCGAGGGGCGAGTTGCCCTCGCATCCCGCAAGCGCCGCCATCAGGAGGCCGAGCGCCAGGGTGCCTCGGCGAGCGATGATGGATCGGAGCTGCATGGCTGCGCGATTCTAGCGATTACCATCGCTCCTCATGCATCGTTTCGGCCTTCGACGCTTGGTGGCGGCGTGGCTCGTGGCGTGCGGCGCGCACGCCGGCGATCGAATCGTGGTGCGAGTGCCGGAGACCACGTCCACCGCGCTCGGCGCAGGTCCGACCGCTGGACGGATGGTCGTCTTCCTGAAGAGCGTGCAATGCCGCGAGGACGGTGAACCCTCCGACGCCCCGTTCTTCAGCGATCCGCAGCCGATCTTCAGCGGCCCCGTCGCGGGCGTGCGGGTCGGCGCCGAGATCGAGATGGCAGGCGACGGCACGGCGGCATGGCCAGGACCCATCGAGACGCTGGATGGCGCGTTCATCGCGCAGGCGGTCTTCAAGAGGAGTCGTGACGAGGCCGGCATCCGCGCGCCGGGAAACATGCTCGGCCCACCTGTCGAGGTGACGCTTCGCCGCGATGCCGATGACACGCTCGAACTTGAACTCGGTCCGGCCGTTGCCGCGCCCGACACCACGAGCACGGCGCAGATCGCGTGGATCGACGAGCCGAGTCCGATGCTCTCCCGCGCGCTTGGACGCGTGGTGCGTCATCGCGCGGCGGTGGTTTTCCCTCCCGGCTACCACGACGTCAATCACGCGCGCCGCGTGTGGCCAACGGTGTACGTGATCCCCGGCTTCGGCGGCCGCATGACCGCGGCACGGGAGATCGAGCGGCTGTTCTCGATTCCCGAGAGCGCGCTGAGCGTTCCGCAGGCTGTGCACGTCGTGCTGGATCCCGAGGGGGCCTTTGGGCATCACGGTTTCGCCGACAGCATCATGAACGGCCCGCGGGGCGCGGCCCTGGTGCGGGAACTCGTTCCGCTGCTGGAGGAGCGCTATCGGCTCGTGCGAAGCCCCGAGGCGCGCCTGGTCACCGGGCATTCGAGCGGCGGCTGGAGTTCGCTCTGGCTTCAACTGACCAACCCCGACTTCTTCGGCGGGTGCTGGTCGAGCGCGCCCGATCCCGTCGACTTCAGCGCCTTCCAGCTGGGCGACCTCTATCGCGATGAGAACCTGTTCACCGATGGCGAGGGCGCTGAGCGCGGAAGCTTCCGTCGGCCGGTGGGACCGATGGAGAAGGTGCTCATGACCGTGCGCGAGGAGATCGGCATGGAGCGCGCCATCGATCCATCGGGCGCGAGCGGGCAGCAGTGGGACGCGTGGCAGGCGATGTTCAGTCCGCCGGACGTGACGGGATCCATGCCACGGCGCCTGGCCGATCCTCGGACTGGTGCGATCGATCATGCGCTGGTGCATGACTTCTGGAGCGCGTACGACATCTCGCGGGTGATCGAGAAGCGATGGAGCAAGCTGGATCCGGTTCTGCGAACGAAGGTGCGCGTGCTGGTGGGCGATCGCGACAACTTCTATCTGGAGCGTGCGGTTCGCAAGCTTGCAGCGAAGATCGAGACGCTGCGCGCCGCGACTGGCTCAAAGCAGGAGGGCACGCAGCCCGAGCGACCCTGCATCGAGATCCTTCCAGGTGCCACGCATGACACGGCGGCCGTTATTTCCCGAGGCAGGTTCGCGCTGGAGATGCGCGCGCATCTGAAGCGTCACGGCCTGGGTGACTGAGAGGGTCGGAGGTCGTTCTAGGACCCGCGCGAATCGCGCGGGTCCTAGAACGACCTCCGACCCTCTTCTGCTCATGCGCAAATCCGTGTTCAAACTGCGCTTTGGGGTCCTTTAGGATTGCTGCATGCCTTCGCCCGCCGCGTCCTCGCCGCTTGTCGGCGTCATCATGGGAAGCCAGAGCGACTGGGAGACGATGCAGCACGCTGCCTCGGCGTTGCAGCGCCTCGGGGTGCCACACGAGACCCGCGTGGTCAGCGCGCACCGCACCCCGGATCTTCTCTTCGAGTACGCGTCGACTGCAGCCGGCCGCGGCCTTCGCGTGATCATCGCGGGTGCTGGCGGAGCTGCGCACCTGCCCGGCATGTGCGCCAGCAAGACGCTGCTGCCGGTCCTTGGCGTGCCCGTGCTCAGTAGCGCGCTGCATGGGGTGGACTCGGTTCTCTCGATCCTTCAGATGCCCGCGGGCGTCCCGGTGGGAACGCTTGCGGTCGGCAAGGCCGGGGCGGAGAATGCCGCACTTCTGGCCGCGGCGATCCTGGCGCATGATCATCCTGCCATCGCGTCGGCTCTCGCCGCCGACCGCGAAGGCCGCACTGCCGCGGTGCTCGCGAATCCCGATCCGTCAAGGAAGGCGCCGTGAAGCTCGGCATCGTGGGGGCCGGTCAGCTTGGACGCATGCTCGCGCAGGCCGCGGCGCGGCTTGGCGTGGAGTGCCGATTCCTCGCGCCTCCGGGCGAGACGTGCGTGCAGGGGCTTGGAGAACTTCTCCAGGGCGAGATGTCCGACGACGTGCTGCTGGCGCGATTCGCCAAGGGGCTCGACGCCGTCACCTACGAGTGGGAGAACGTGCCCGCCGAGGTGTTGGACCGTCTGTCGCGGCTTGTTCCCGTGCGCCCCGGCGCGCGGTCGCTTCGATGCGCGCAGGACCGCATCCATGAGAAGCAGTTCTTCCGCGGCTGCGGGCTTGCGGTGCAGGCCTTCGCCCCCGTTGACGCGCCACGCGACTTCGTGCCCGCGTTGGCGGGCGTGCCGCTGCCGGCCATGCTGAAGACGCGCCGCATGGGCTACGACGGCAAGGGGCAGGCTCGCATCGAGACGCCCGATGACCTGCCGACGGCCTTCGAGCGACTGGGCTCGGTGCCATGCATCCTCGAGGCCTTCGTGCCGTTCGAGTCGGAGATGAGCATGCTCGCGGTGCGAGCGGTCAACGCCGATGGGGCCGACGAAGTGCGGCTCTGGGCACCGTGCCGCAACGAGCACCGCAACGGGATCCTGGATCGGACCGTGGCGCCGGCGTCCAACGTTCCGGAGGATTCGCTCGCACGCGCTCGCGCCGGCATCGCCGCGACCCTGAACGGTCTGGATCACGAGGGCGTGCTGTGCATCGAGTTCTTCGTGACCCGAAGTGGCCTTGTCGCCAACGAGATGGCGCCGCGCGTGCACAACAGCGGGCACTGGACGATCGAAGGCGCGCAGACCAGCCAGTTCGAGAATCACGTGAGAGCCGCGTTGCGGATGCCTCTGGGCCCCACCGAAAGCGAGGGCGTGTCCGTCCTGCGCAACCTGGTCGGCGACGTGCCCGCACCCGGTGCGCGGCTTCCGGATTCGGTCCACCTGCACCTGTACGGCAAGTCTCCGCGTGCAGGAAGAAAGCTGGGCCACCTGACTGCGGTGGCCCAGCGTGAATCGGATGCGATGTCGGCGGCGGACGCGGCCTTCGCCGCGTTGAGCGCTCAGCCTGCCTCGGCGCGCGGATGAGCCTTGTCGTAGGCCTCGCGCATGCGACCCGAGGTGAGGTGCGTGTACACCTGCGTGCTGCTCAGGCTCTGGTGGCCAAGGAGTTCCTGCACGCTGCGCAGGTCGGCCCCGTTGTCGAGCATGTGGGTCGCGAAGCTGTGGCGGATCGTGTGCGGGCTGATGTCGGGATCCAGTCCCACCTGCACCAGGTACTTGGCGACCTTTCGGCGCACCGAGCGGGTGCTCAGGCGGGTGCCGTTCTTGTTGATGAACAGCGGGGAGGTCGGACCCGAGGGCACCGAGGACTTGTGGGTCATCAGGAGCTGCAGATAGTGCTTCATCGCGGTCATGGCGTGGCCGCCAAGCGGTGACACGCGCTCACGCTTGCCCTTGCCGCGGATCTGCACGCACTCGCCGTTCTCGTTCAGGTCGCCTCGATTCAGTCCGACGACCTCGCTCACGCGCATGCCGGTGGAGTACAGAGCCTCCAGGATCGCCCGGTCACGCGCGCCGAGCAGGTCATTCGCGTCGGGCGCAGCCAGCAGGCGCTCGATCTGGTCCACGGTGATCGCCTTGGGCAGCCGCTTGGGCTGCTTGGGCGAGCGGATCAGCGTCATCGGGTTCGACTGGGTGATGCCGGCGCGCTCCATCCACTTGTGGAAGCTGCGCAGGGTGGCGATCTTGCGGGCCATGGTGGCCAGCGAGTAGTTCTGCTCGCTCAGGTGCGAGAGGAAGCTTCGGATCGCCTCGACGTTGCAGGCGAGGATCCGCCCGGTCACGGTGCGGCCCTGCGCGTCGGCTTTTCGAGACTCCAGCGCCGCCTTCTCGGCCGGCATGGAGATCTCAAGGCCAGCTTCGGTGGCCACGTGATCGATGAATTGGCGAAGGTCGAGGCTGTAACACCTTCCCGTGTAGGGGCTGAAGTGGCGCTCGTCACCCAGATAGGCGATGAAGCGGTCGACGATCGGCAGGTTGGTTTCCATGGCAGGTGCCTCCCTTGGCTGTCCGGCTCGCGTCCCTCACTTCGGTGCCGCGCGAGTCCGGCGTCTTATCAGTCCCCAACTTCGGATTTCGGGGACCCTGTGTGCAACGCTAGGCATCGAAATGGCGGAGATTTTCGGACGAGCCTGATTTCGGCTCGCTCATTCCGGTTCCTATAAAGTTGGTTTCATGACTCTCTGATAACACAAAGTCCGAGAATAATCTTTCCAGCAACTTGCCAAAGGGGGGTCATCGGGGCCTGTGTATCCTGCTCGGTCCTCGATTGCGTAGCTCAGTCGGTAGAGCAGCCGGCTTTTAACCGGCAGGTCCTGGGTTCAAGTCCCAGCGCAATCATGAGTCTCTCCGAGCCCGGCTGCACCAACTCAGGATCTCCCTCCTCATGTCCGTCCTGCACGCGAATTGGCACCGAGGCGCTCTTCATGTGTGGGCGGAATCGGCGGATGCCTATCGCGCCGGCAAGCGAACGGCACCGGCCTCCACGGAGCAAGTCGCCGAGCACGCGTTCGTGGCCTCGAACGAGGACGTGCGCGCGCTTGCGCACGCAATGGGCATCGACACGACAGGTGCGGAGACATCGCGACTGCCGCTCGTCCTGCCGTTTGACGGGGATCGACCAGCGCCGAGCGATCGTCTGGCCTCGATGCTGGGTCTTTCGCTTGGGGCCGAGCGCGACCTTCGACTGGAGGCGTGCGACATCCCGACGCTCGCGGTGCCACCACAGACCGTGCTGCCTGCGCTGCTCGCATTCGATGCCGCGCGCGGCGAGGACGATCATGAGGGCGGCCATGAGCTGCGGTTCTGGTGCGCCGCCGCGCGACTGGCGCTGGAGCTGCTCGAGGACCAGCGCGTGGTGCCGACGGTCCAGCAGGACCGTTCGGGCCGGATCGAGGCACGCTGGCGACCGTGGCTGAGCGATGCGCACACCGCGGAGCGAGCGGCCACGCTGCTGGCGGCCATGCCGCCCATGTGCCGAGCCATCGCCGACGCGACCGAGGCCGATGGCTGGGTGGTGCTGGAGGACTTCCTTGGCGCGTGCGTGGACACCTTCGCACGCGACGTGATGGTGCAGGAGAGCTACAAGGAGGCGATCGAGGACCGTGACGACGCCGACGTGCATGTGGCATGGCTTCGTGGCCTTCTGGATCGCGCCAGCGACGTTCCGCAGGCTCATGCCGGCGACGTGAGCCTGGTGCGGGGTGTGCGGCAGTGGCTCGGGATGCTCGAGGACATCGGCGAGGGGCGCGCGATGCGGCTCATGCTGGAACTGATCGAGCCGCCGCCTGCGCTCTTCAGCGAACGCGAGGGCGACGAGGACAAGCATCCGTGGCGGCTGGCGTTCCACCTGGTCACGACCGAGGAGCCCTCGTCGGTGATCGACGCCGAGACGATCTGGAAGCAGGCGGCTGGCAAGGGCGGCTCGAAGAAGGGCGCCGAGAAGAATGCGGAACTGCTGCTGGGCGAGCTGGCGCGCGCCTCGCGCATCTGGACGAAGCTCGAGGACGCGCTGGAGGAGACGGCGCCGACCGGTCTGGACCTGGACACGGCCGAGGCCTACGCGTTCCTGCGCGAGATCCGGCCGATCCTGGAGGAGAGCGGCGTGCAGTGCCTTGTGCCCGACTGGTGGAGCCAGGCGAGCACGCGCGTGGGTGCGCGACTGCTCATCGACGGAGAGTCGATGGACGGCGAAGGCATGCCGCCCATGGGTGACGCTCGCCGTGGCGGCTTTGGCCTGCACAGCGTGGTGAACTACGCGTGGCAGATCGCGCTGGGGGACCAGCCGCTCTCGATCGAGGCCTTCGAGGCGCTTGCGCGCAAGGGCAGCCCGCTGGTCCGCCTGAACGGCCGCTGGGTCGAGGTGCGGCGCGAGGATCTCGAGACGGGCCTGAAGTTCCTCAAGCAGCATCCGGGCGGGCAGATGTCGCTGATCGAGGCGCTGCGGCTTGCGCACGGCGCGGCGGAGGATGCGAAGGGCATCCCGATTCTCGGCATGGACGCGAAGGGTTGGGTTGCCGAGGTCTTCGGCCCCACGCACGCCAGCGAGCGCCTGGCGATGCTGGAGCAGCCCAAGCGCTTCCAGGGCTCCTTGCGTCCCTACCAGCTCGCCGGCCTGAGTTGGCTCGCGTTCCTGGATCGTTACGGCCTTGGCGCGTGCCTGGCCGACGACATGGGCCTTGGCAAGACCATCCAGCTCATCGCGCTGCTGCAGCACGAGCGCGAGCGCCTGCAGGAGGGCGAGAAGGTGGGGCCCACGCTGCTCGTGTGTCCCATGAGCGTGCTGGGCAACTGGCACCGCGAACTCACGCGCTTCGCGCCCGAACTGAACGTGCATGTGCACCACGGCCTGGACCGTCCGCAGGGCGAGAAGCTGCTCGCCACGGTCGCCAAGAGCGACGTGGTGATCACCACCTACGCGCTCGTGGCGCGCGACAAGGAGAATCTTGAGAAGGTGGATTGGCGTCGCGTGGCGCTTGACGAGGCGCAGCACATCAAGAATCCGCCGACCAAGCAGACCGCGTCGATCCGCGCCCTGAAGGCAGGCCATCGCATCGCGCTGACGGGCACCCCGGTGGAGAACCGCCTGACCGAGCTGTGGTCCATCATGGAGTTCTGCACGCCGGGCTATCTGGGCCCGATGGCGGAGTTTCGCCGGCGCTTCGCGGTGCCGATCGAGCGCCATCGCGACAAGGAGCGGGCGGAGCGGCTGCGCGCGCTCGTTCGTCCGTTCATCCTGCGCCGCCTGAAGACCGACGCGAAGGTGATCAGCGACCTTCCGCCGCTGGTGGAGTCGCGCCAGCATGTGCCACTGACCGGCGAGCAGGCTTCGCTGTACGACAAGGTGGTCGACGAGATGCTGGCGAAGGTGGATCGCGCCGAGGGTCTGCGTCGACGCGGCCTGGTGCTCAGCGCGCTGGTGAAGCTGAAGCAGATCTGCAACCATCCCGCGCACTACCTGCGCGAGTCGACCTCGCCCGAGGTGGTCACCGAGGAGGCCGTCGTCGAGGCTGCGGATTCCGCGAACGAGATCCCGATCGAGTTGCCGAGCGATGGCCGTCCGCTCTCGGCGCGCAGCGGCAAGAGCATCCGGCTGATGCAGATGCTCGAGGAAGTGGTGGCCGCGGGCGATCGCGCGCTGATCTTCACGCAGTACCGTCAGATGGGACACCTGCTCGTGGCGATGATCCGCCGTGAACTCGATGTGGAGTCGCTCTTCCTGCACGGCGGCACCCCCCAGAACAAGCGCGACCAGCTCGTGGCGCGCTTCCAGGACCCCGAGGGCACCGCGCCGATCTTCGTGCTGAGCCTGAAGGCCGGTGGCGTGGGCCTGAACCTGACCGCGGCGAACCATGTCTTCCACTACGACCGCTGGTGGAACCCCGCGGTCGAGAACCAGGCCACCGACCGCGCGTTCCGCATCGGGCAGCTGCGCACCGTGAACGTGCACAAGATGATCAGCGTCGGCACGCTCGAGGAGCGCATCGACCAGATGATCGAGCAGAAGACCGAGCTGGCGACGCAGATCATCGGCGCCGGCGAGCAGTGGCTGACGGAGATGAGCACCGGCCAGCTGCGTGACATCCTGAGCCTGCGGACGGCCGCGCTGGAGGAAGTGTGAGCGCGAACCCCGCCCAAGGACAGCCCCGCAAGCCCGACGCGCCGCGTCGCGTGCGACATGGCATCAAGTTCCGCCGCAAGGAGGGCCTGCAGGGTCTGCCCTGGTTCGCGAAGTCGTTCGTGGACGCGATCGAGAGCCGTGCGGCCCTTGGCGCGCGCGTGATGGGCATGGAGTACGCGCTCAGTGGACAGGCCGCGAGTTTCAGCCTGGATGCAGGCACGGTGGACGCGCTGGTCCAGGGCCGCGCGCCAAGGCCGTACGTGGTGAAGCTGTCGCTGCCGCACCTGTCCCGCGAGCAGTGGGTCGAGGTGGTGCGCGTGATGGCGCGCGAGGCGCTGTTCGCAGCCAAGCTGCTGGTGGGCGAGATGCCCGAGGGCATCGAGGAGCCGTTCGGCGAGTGCGGCGTGAACCTGCTGCCGAAGGCGGCGACGGAACTGAAGGTCGAGTGCAACTGCGGCGAGAAACTGCCATGCAAGCACGCGGTCGCCGTGAGCTGCCTGCTCGCGGAACGGCTTGAGGTGGATCCTCTGGCGCTGTTCGCGCTGCGCGGCCTGCCGGGCACCACGCTGCTCGAGCGCCTGCAGGAGGCGCGCACGGTGCAGACATCGGGCGTTTCGCAGAGCCACCAGAGCCCGCAGTTGCCCGCGCAGAAGGCGCAGCTGCCGCCGCTGGAGGCTTGTCTGGACGACTTCTGGCGCCCTGGCCGAAAGCTCGCGGACTTCGAGCGCCTTTCGGCGCAGGAGCATGTGCCGCACGCGCTGCTGCGTCGACTCGGCGCAAGCCCGCTGGGCGGAAAGTTCCCGCTGGTCGGACTGCTTGCGAGCGTGCATGACAGCCTGCGCAGCAAGGCGATCGAGTTGCGCGAGCGCGTCGAGGGCGAGGGCACGTGACCGCCGAGGCGCACCAGCGATTTCGGCCGCATCCGTGGCACGGACTCGAGCCGGGCCCGCAGCCGCCGGACCTGCTGCGCGCGTTCATCGAGATCACGCCCTTCGATCTGGTGAAGTACGAGGTGGACAAGGCGAGCGGCTACCTGCGGGTGGATCGACCGCAGCGCTCAAGCAGCACGCCACCCACGATCTACGGCTTCATCCCGCGCACCTTGTGCGGCCCCCGGGTGGCGAAGGTCGCCGGTCTTGCGCGCGGAGACCTTGATCCGCTGGACGTGTGCGTGCTGAGCGAGCGCCCGATCGACCGGGCCGAGGTGCTGCTGGACGTGCGCGTGGTGGGTGGGCTGCTGATGGATGACGGCGGCGAGGCCGACGACAAGATCGTCGCCGTGCTGAAGGACGACGCGATCTGGAACGAGGCCCGCGACCTGAAGGATCTGCCGCCGCGCCTGGTGGAGCGGTTGCAGCACTACTTCATGACCTACAAGATGCGGCCGGGCGAGCAGTCCACCGTCAAGGTGCACCGCCTGTACGGCGTGGATCACGCGCGCACCGTCGTGCGCGCCGCGATCGAGGACTACGCCGAGGCTTATCCCGGTCGCGCGGACTGATCGCCCGCCTTGCTCGCGTTGGCGGCTGGGGGATTCCCGGCCGGCAAGCGTCCAAGCAGGTCGTCCACCGCGGCCTTGAGCTGCGCGTCGAGGTCGTTCGCCTCATCGACAGGATTCGGCGGCACGCGGATGTCCGGCAGCGCGCCGTTGTTCTCCATGTCGCGCCCCTCGGGGGTGTACCAGCCTCGGAAGGGAAGACGCACGGTGGTGCCGTCGACCAGGCTGGTGCCGCCGGTGCTGATCACGCCGCCATAGGTCTGCTCGCCCACCAGCGTGCCGCGCTTCAGGTTCTTGAACGCGTGGCTGACGATCTCGGCGTTCGAGAAGCTCTTCTCGTTGCAGAGCATGTTGGTGGGAAGGGTCCAGCGCTGGATGAACAGGCGATCCTGTGGATAGCCGCGCGTGTAGCCCGAGTCGGCGCCTCGCGGAACCGTGTAGGCATGCGGCTGCGCCATCAGGCTGGCGAGAACGCGATCGGCCGTGCTTCCTCCGCCGTTGTTGCGCACATCGACGAGCAGGCCGTCCTTGCCGCTGGCCGCAGCGCACAGGTCGCGCTCGAAGTCATCGAGGCTCTGCTGGCTCATCGCCTGGATGTGGATGTAGCCCAGGCGGCCTCCGCTCCACTCGTTCACGAGCTGCGCCGCCTTGGCGGTGGCGGCCTTGTAGTTGAGATCGGCCTCCTCCATGCCGGCGCAGGGCGTGATCAGGCAGTCGACCGACCTGGGTTGCCCATCGTCGCCGGTTCGGCGCACGGTCACGACCGTCTCCTCGCCCACACGGCCACGCATGCGCGCCTCGAGCGCGTCGGTCGGGCCAAGCGGCTGGCTCGCAATCGCGGTGATGACATCACCGACCTTGAGCGGGGTCTGGCTCTTCACGGCCGGGCCCTCGGGCAGCGTGGCGAGGATCTCGAAGCCTCCCTCGACCGGGCGCGTGCGGATGCCGAGCCGTCCCGCGGGTCGACGCGTGGAGTCGTCCTCGGGTCCGCGCACGCTCACGCCGGTGTGACTCGCGTTGAGCTCGCCCATCAGGCGCGCCATGCACCACTCGAACTCGTTGTCGGTGCGCGCGCATGCGGCCATGGCGCGGTACTTCCGCACCAGCGCGGGCCAATCGAGCCCCTTCATGGTGGGGTCGTAGAAGCTCTCGGAGAAGGTGCGCGCGGCCTCGTCGAAGCGATGCAGCGCCCAGGCGCGGCGATCGATCGGCGTGGTGGCGCCGAAGTCGACGCTCTTGGCCTCGCCGCCGCCGGCGGGCGAGGCGGTGCTCACGCGACCGGCATTCACGATGGTCACCTTGTCACCAGCCAGGTTCATCTGCGACACCCGGCCGCCCGAGGCGACCTTCTTCTGGTCGCTGCCGTCCCACTTCACGCTGAGCACCGCTGGCGCGCCGCCGTCGCTCCCCGAGAACACCACGCGATCACCAGCCGGCGTGATCTCGAGACCCATCTCGTCGCCGGGCAGGCGCGTGATGCGGCGCACGCGGAGGTAGGCGTCGTCGAGGCGGTACTCGGCGGGGGTCGCCTTCGAGTCCTTGCCTTCGCCCTCTTCCTTCGCGTCCTTGCCGTCCTTCGCATCGCCGTCGGCCTTCGCACCGTCCTTGTCGGCCGTCTTCGCATCCTTCGCCCTGGGCTTCTTCGCGTTGGGGCCGGGCAGGGGCTTGCGCTTCTTCGCGGCCTCTCCAGCGTCCTTGAAGTAGGTCTCCAGTTCCGCCTTGGTGAGCGCCTCGACGGAGGGGTCGAGCGCAAGTGTGTAGATGTCGAACTCGTTGTTCACGCGGCCGGAGACGAACGCCAGCAGCTTGCCGTCGGCGCTGAAGCGCGGCGCCCGGTCGTTGTCGGGATGCCGCGTGAGGTTGACCGGCGTGGCCGAGCCGTCGGCGGGGGCGAGCCACACGTCACGGTTGAAGTCGCGGTCGTCCTGCGCGAAGGCGATCCACCTGGAGTCGGGGCTCCAGCGCCACTCGATGTCCATGTCCCATCCCGGCCGGAACACGCGCTCGGAACCCTTCTCGAGATCCAGAAGCACGAGATCGCCGCCACGACGGAAGGACAGGGTCTTGCCGTCGGGGCTCGACTGGGGGTCGCGCTCGCTCGCGGGCGTGGCCACCACGGGGCGCACATCGAACGCCACGGCCTCGGTCCAGCGTGCGGCATCGAGTCGCGGATCCTTCGGCTTGGCGGGTTCCTCCTTCTCCTCGGGCTTGGTCGCCTCGGGCTTGGGCTCGTCCTTCCTTGACGCGTCGTCGGCAGGCACATCGGACTTGGCAGCGTCCGCGGCGGGCTTGCCCTCGGTCGTGGGTGATCCGCCCGCGGGCTCGGCGGCCTTCGTGGCTTCCTCGGGCTTGGGCTCGTCCTTCCTATCTTCCTTGGGCTTCTCCTCCTTCTTCGGTGGATTCGCCTCCTTGCGGATCTCGCTGCGGGTGCGCGAGACGACCGCCTCCATCACGTCGTCGTTGCCGGTCGCATCCGACACGAAGTACAGGCGCGTGCCATCGGGGCTCCACGCGATCTCGCGCTCGCGGCTTGGCGGGCTGGTCACGCGCACCGCGGGCGCCTTCTCGTCGAGGCTGCGCACGAAGACGTCGCCATAGGCCACGAAGGCCATCGACTTGCCGTCGGGGCTCGCGAGCGCCTCGGTCACGTCCTTGTCGACCTTGCGCATCTCGACCGGGTCGGGCTCGTCGGCGACGGCCGTCACGGTGATCGCCTCGGGCCTGGCGTCAGGCTTCGAGAGGTCAAGTCGCCAGAGCTGCGATCCCTGCGTCAGGAACGCCGTGCGGCCATCCGCGCTCACGTCGTAGCCGGTCACGTCGTCGGGAAACTCCGTCAATCGCCTGCCGGCGGCATCGACCGGATCCGTCAGGCTCTTGCGGTAGAGGTTCACCGCGCCGTCCCGATCCGACAGGTAGAGGTAGTCGTCCGAGCCGGCGAGCCACTGCGCCTGCCCATCGTTGCCAGGCCAGCTTGTCAGTCTGCGGAACGCCTGCTCCGCAGGCACGCCCGGAGTGAAGAGCCACGCGTCGCGCGCGTCCGGGCCGCGGTAGTTGCGGCGGAGCCAGCTGTTGCCGCCGCGCTCGAAGAGCACGCGACCCTGCGCGTCGGCGGTGGGGCGCGAACCGAAGGCATCATGCACGCGCGCGAGTGGACCGCCCGTCAACGGCACCATGTATGGGCGCGGCGCGCGATACAGGTCGCCCTCGCGCGACGAGTCGCCCATCACCCAGACCGTGCCATCGGATCGCTTCGACACGCCGCCAAGCACGAACGCGCTGTCACCGAAGGTGAGTTGCCGGGGCTCGCCACCATTGGTGGACATGCTCCAGAGGTTGCGCGTGCCCTCTCGCGTGCTCTCGAAGACCAGCGAGGATCCATCCGGCGTGAACGCGGCCCGAAGGTCATCACCCGGGTTCGTGGTGAGTCGAACGGCCTCGCCGCCCGTGGCCGGGGCACGCCACAGATCACCGCGCCAGCTGAAGACCACCTGCGAGCCATCGGGGCTCGCAGCTGGATAACGGGGCAGGTCCACCGTGGCGGCGGAGGCGGAAAGGGCGATCAGGAGGGCGACGGGGGAGATGGGGCGCATTTGGAATTCCATTCGTCAAGGTTCGATTCACGAAAAGGTACTGATCCTCGTAGTCGGGTTCGACGTGTACCGGCGGTCTGCGACCGAGATTCTTGGCTTTTCCAGCGCACGAATTGGAGAGTGATTCTGAAGGGCAATTCGGGGCCGCCAAAGGCCCCAAAGGAGGCAGGGAACCATGGAAACGAATTCGACGGGAAATGGCATGCAGGGCGGCGCTGGCGGGGCACCGACCCGGCTCGAGCATCTGCGCGGCTTGCTGCGCCGGATGGACCGGCTCGTGGACTCCACCCGTGACCAGCGCCTGGGGCGCGTGATCGTGGAGCCGGCGGCACCGCCGGCATCGATTCCGTTCCCGAAGGCCCAGGTGGCCGCGTCGAGCGGCAAGCCGCGCGCGGTCGCCAAGAGCCTGCAGGATTTCGAGGCCGCCTTCGCACGGCTGGCGGATCGCCAGGTCGGCTGACGGCGACAAGGGACATTTGAGGGGGTCGGCGAGTCGGTTCGCGAAGGCAGAGGCGGATACATTCCGCTCCCCATGCGCCCCGACTCGCTGACCTTTCTTCGTGCCCTGCTCGACACCCCCAGCCCCAGCGGATTCGAGCGGGCGGGCCAGCAGGTCTGGCTGAGCTATGTCCGTCCGTTCGCGGACAGGGTGTGGAACGACGCCTACGGCAACTGCTTCGCGGCGATCGAGCCGGCTGGAGTGAATCCGGGCACCAAGGTCATGACGGTCGCGCTGTGCGGACACGCCGACGAGATCGGCCTGATGGTCAACCACTTCGACTCGAACGGCTACATCTACTGCAAGTCGATCGGCGGCATCGACGCCGGCAGCATCGTGGGCAAGCGCATCCAGTTCCAGAGCTCGGTGC
>JBIIOC010000100.1:0-7600 GCA_044337135.1 Phycisphaerales bacterium
TCAGCGCCGCAGGCCCCGCGATGAGGGCGAGCAGCAGGTTCATCACGGGGCCTGCGGCGCTGACCAGCACGTCGCCCATTCGTCCCATGCGGAAACGCCACGGCGCGACGGGCATCTGCCCCCAGGTGAATCCGACGAGCACGAAGAACAGCAGCGCGGTCGGACCCATGTGGACAAGCGGATTCAGGTTCAGGTGTCCCGTCACGCGCGGGGTGTCGTCGCCCTGCCAGAGCGCGGCCCATCCGTGCGCGAGCTCATGCAGCATCACGCTCAGCAGCACCCAGAACACCCAGCTCGAGAGCAGCACTGGGCTGCGCTCCCACAGGTCGTGCATCCACCAGCCGCTTGCCATGCGCGCAGGATAGGTGCGTGGCGTTCAGGTTGCGTGGATGACCTGGCCACCCAGCATGCACCAGCGAACGCGCGGCGGGTCGGTGACCCAGTTGCAGCGGAAGGGATCGCGGTCGAGCGAGACCAGGTCGGCGCAGAGGCCCGGGGCGATGCGGCCCGTTCGACCGTTGCAGCGCAGGCAGCGCGCCGCGTCGATGGTGTAGGCGCGGAGGGCCGATTCCGGGTCCAGGTTGTCTTCCGGCCTGCACACGTCGCCGTGGATGTCCAGGCCGGTGATCGCGGCGCGCATGCCGGCGATCACGTCGGGGGCCACGATCGGCCAGTCGCTGCCGAAGGCCAGGTTCGCGCCGGCCTCGCGCAGCGCGCGGAATGCGAAGAACCGGTCCATGCGGGCGGCGCCAAGCGCGGCTTCGGCGCCGGGCGCGTCGTGCGCCTTGTGCAGCGGCTGCATGCTGGCCCAGCGACGCTTCATGCGGGGCACGTCCTGTGGATGCATGGTCTGTGCGTGCTCGATGCGCAGGGCCTCGCGGGAGGGAGATCCGCGGCGCTCGGCCGCGTCGGCGGCGTCGAGTGCCGCGCGCGCGGCCGCGTCACCGATCGCATGCAGGCTCATGCTGAAGTCTCGGCGCAGGCCCTCGCGCATCCACTCGGCGAGTTGCCCTCGCTCCGTGAGTTCCATGAAGAGGCCGGCGTTGTCGGTCGCGTCGGCATACGGCTCCAGCATGCGCGCCGTGCGGCTGCCGAGCGTGCCGTCGACGAAGGTCTTCCAGCCGATGATGCCGAGCATGTCGTCGCGCTGGATGCAGTTGGAGAGGCTCCAGTCGAGCGGCCAGTCGCGGTCGAGCAGCGTGGCCTGGATGCGCAGCGGAAGTTCCCGGCGCAGCGGGTCGATCGCCTCGACCAGATCGCGCGCGTACTCCATGCTGCCGACGGTCGCGATGCCGTGACGGGCCAGGTGCGCGGCGGCGGCGCGAAGGCCCTCGCGGCGTTCCTGGATGCTTGGCTCGGGCATGCAGGCCTTCGCCCACTTCCATGCGGCCTGCTCGAGAAAGAGCCCCGTGGGCTGGCCCGATGCGTCGCGCTGCACGCGGCCGCCTGCGGGATCGGAGGAGAGGTCGAATCGCGCGGCGATGGCTCGCAGCGCGGTGTCGTTCACCACGCAGGCGTGCTGGTCCATGCGCCAGGCGATGGCGGGGCGGTCGGCACACCCGGCAAGCCAGGCGCTGGTCGGAAGGTCACCGCCCCAGCGGGACTGGTCCCAGCCGTTGGCCTTGAGCCAGCGGCCCGCGGGCAGGCGAGCGTGCGCGGCGGCGATCGCTTCGGCGAAGCGCTCGCGCGAGGTGACGCCGGTCAGGTCGGTCTCGCCAAGGGAGAGCCCGCCGAGGGTCAGGTGCAGGTGCGCGTCGATGAACGCGGGGCCGACCCACGGGCCACCGTCGAGCTCGCGATCGAAGGCGCCGCCATCGATCTGCTCGATGCGGCGATCGTGGATGACAAGGCTTCGTGCGGTGGGGATGCTCGCATCGGCTGTCCAGATGCGTTCGGCGCGCACGCGAAGGCGGGGCATGGGAGCGGTATCGTAGGGTGATGCGCAACGGATTCCCGATGGCTGCCTTGAGCGGTGTGCTGCTTGCCTCGTGTGGACGCTCGGGTCCGGCGCCGAAGCCGCCCGCGCCGTTTCCGCAGGCGGGTGCGGAAGGGGCAAGACCTGCGGGATCGACGGGTGTTTCCGCGCAGGGAGCGGTGGCATCGGGTTCGGCCTCGCCCACGCCGCCCGCCACGCCGGCGGGCGTGAGCACCGAGTCAAGTGACCCGGCGTGGATGCAGTGCGGTTCGATCGAGTTTCCCAAGCCGCAGACGTGGAAGTGGGTCAAGCCCAGTGCGCCCTTCCGCACGCTGCAGTACGAGGTGCCGGGCGGGTCGGAACTGATCGTGAGCGTGTTCGCGGCGGGTGATGGCGGCGCGCTGGAGGCCAACATCGAACGCTGGGCGAACCAGTTCGGCGGTGCGTCAAGCGTGAAGGCGCGCGTGGAGCGCAGCGTGGGGGAGATTCGCGTGACACGCGTCGACTTCGCCGGCGATTTCAAGGGCATGGGCATGTCGCAGGCGCGCACCGGCATGCTGCAGCTGGGAGCGATCGTGCAGGCGCCGAAGCAGTCGGTGTTCATCCGGTTGCTGGGTCCGGCGGGCGGGGTCGAGGCGGCGCGCGCGGAGTTCGACACGCTGGTCTCGGGCGTGCGGCCGCAGCCAGCGAAGTAGGGTCGGAGGTCGTTATCGGCGTCTCGGCGCGCAGGCCGCGCGCGTACCCTCCCGCCCATGCCGACCCGAACCAGCCTTTTGACCGTGCGCCTGAACCTGGTTGCCGCCGCGCTGGCGCTCGCGACCGCATCGATGCCAGCCTGCCAGGCGCCGCAGCGCGCCCCGGAGACGCCCGAGCAGCACGCGGAGCGTGCCACTCGCGAGCATGACGCCTGTCGCGCGTTCTTCGATGGCTTGAGCGTACGGATTGGTCGGCGAATCGAGAAACGGGTCGCCGGGGGCGGGCCGCTGGACGTGCTGGTGCTCTCCGGAGGCGGTGACTTCGGCGCGTTCGGCGCCGGTTTCCTGCAAGGGTGGGGGCAGGTGGCCGACCCGTCGATGCGTCGTCCGGAATTCGACGCGGTCTTCGGCACGAGCACGGGCGCGTTGCTCGCGCCGCTCGCCTACGTGGGCACCGAGGATGCGCTGAAGGTCGGTGCCGACCTGTACTCCGATCCGCCCGCGGACCTGGTGGAGCCCAACGGCCTGCTTCCGATCGTGCCGTGGAACGAGTCGCTTGCGAAGCCGACCGGCCTGCGCCGCACGCTCGAGCAGCAGTTGAACCCGGACATGCTCGCGCAGCTGCGCGCGGCGATGGCCCAGGATCGCGTGCTGGCGTGCGCCGCCACGAACGCGGACTTCGGCACGTTTCGCCCGCTGGACCTTCTCGAGAACGCCGCCAAGGACGACGCGACCTTCCGCCAGTCGATGGTGGAGCGTCTGATGGCCTCGTCGGCGATTCCCGCGGTCTTCCCGCCGGTCGAGATGGATGGGTCGCTCTTCGTGGATGGTGGTGCCACGGCGAACATCTGGGCCGTGCGAGACCAGTCGCAGCCGCACAGCGTGCTGCAGCGGTGGTTGAAGGCGAACCCCGGCAAGAAGCCGCCGAAGATCCGCATCTGGGTGATCGTGAACAATCAGCTCTTCCCGAAGAACGGCGACGCCAAGCGCGAGTGGATCGACCTGGCCGGCCGCGGCGTGTCGATCATGCTGCGCTCGACCATGCTGAAGGACCTGCACCTGACCGCCTACGCGGCGCTCGAGGTCGACGAGAAGATGCCCGGCGAGATCGAGTTCCGATTCATCGCGATTCCGGACGAGTGGGTGCCGCCGGTGAAAGGCACCTTCAAGCGGGAGACGATGCAGTCGCTGGTCGAGCTCGGCCGAAAGCTGGGCGCAGACACCAGGAGCTGGCGCACCACGATTCCGAACATCGACGATGTCGGTGGCTACGACATCGGCAAGATGCTCGAGCCTGAGGGGCGCGGCGACAAGAAGTGAGCGGGACCGCGGCGGCCGGATGAGAACGTGACAGCGCGCCGCGATTCGATGGTGCGGTGCGAATCGTGCGTCGGCGGCCCGGCTCGCCGATAACGACCTCCGACCCTCTTCAGAAGCGCTTGTTGACCTCGTTCCAGTTCACCACGTCCCACCAGCTCTTCAGGTAGTCCGCGCGGCGGTTCTGGTACTTCAGGTAGTACGCGTGCTCCCACACGTCGCAGCCGAGCAGCGGCGTGCCGGTGGCGTCCACGAGGCCGGTCATCAGCGGGTTGTCCTGGTTCGGCGTGCTCGTGATCGCCAGCGATCCGTCCGCCTTCTTGATCAGCCACGACCAGCCGCTGCCGAAGCGCTTCATGCCGGCGTCGGCGAACCTGGCCTTGAACTCGTCCATGTTGCCGAAGGCCTTGTCGATGGCTGCCGCAAGCGCCGCGCTGGGCGCGCCGCCCTGTCCCTTCGGCGCCATGAGCACCCAGAACATCGAGTGGTTGAAGTGGCCACCGCCGTTGTTTCGCACCGCGGTCTTGATCGCATCCGGCAGGCCGTTGATGCCCGCGCAGAGCTGCTCGATCGACTTCGCCTGCAGGTCCGCGTGGCCCTCGAGCGCCTTGTTCAGGTTGTCCACGTAGGCCTGGTGGTGCTTGGTGCGGTGAATGTTCATGGTCTGCGCGTCGATCGAGGGCTCAAGGGCGTTCTCGGGATACGGCAGCGCGGGCAGGGTGAAGGGCATGGATCGCTCCTGTGGGTTCTTGCTTGAGGACACTGAAGAGGTCGACGCGGTCGCCGCGCACGCCTGGAAGCCGCCAAGCACCGAGACGGCGCCAAGCGAGGCGAGCGAGCCTTTGAGGAAGTCCCTTCGCGGATTCCGCGACACGTTCATGAGGGCGAACGATAGGGCGGGGCGCTCGGAACCGCCACCGCCATCGAAACCTGCGCCCGCGCGTAGGCTTGCATGCATGAGCGATGCCGACCGCGTCATCGACGCCTCCGCGAACCGTGCCTCGGAAGGCCTGCGCACCCTCGAGGACGCGGTCCGATTCGCGCTCGATCGTGGTGACCTGGTCGAGCGCTGCAAGGGCGTCCGCCACCGGCTTCGCACCGCGATGGAGCGACTGCCCGCTGGGCGAGCGCTGGCCCACCGCGACGCGGCCGGCGACGCTGGCCGCGAGGTGCGCGGCGAACGCGAGGGTGACCGAGAGGGGGTGCGGGGCGTCGCCACCGCGGCGATCCGGCGCGCCATCGAGGCGCTTCGCTCGCTCGAGGAATTCGGCAAGCTCGTGGACCCGGCCTTCAGCGCCGATTGCGCGGCCATTCGCTACGCGGCCTACGACCTGGAACGCGACGCGTTGCTGGCCTTCGGCAGCGCGCGGCGCTTCCAGCCGGCGCTCTGTCTGCTGCTCACCGAATCGCTGTGCTCGCGGCCCTGGCGTGACACGCTCCGGACCGCCATCGCGGGTGGCGTCGACATGGTGCAGGTCCGCGAGAAGGAGATGCCGGCGCGCGCGCTGCTCTCGCGCGTGCGCGAGGTGATCTCGCTGGCGAGACCTCTCGGCGTGCCGGTGGTGGTGAATGACCGCGTCGACATCGCTGTGGCGGCGGGTGCCGATGGCGTGCACCTTGGCACCGACGATCTTCCGCTCATGGAGGCGCGGCGGCTGGCCGGCACGGGCCTGCTGCTCGGAGCCAGCACCCACGACCTGGGCGAGGCGAGCGCGGCGGTGGAGGCGGGCGCGGATCTCTGCGGCGTGGGCGCCATGTTCGCCACGGCACTCAAGCCCGAGCGCGTGCCCGGCGGAACCGCCTATCTGGGCGCCTTCGTGCAGCGATTCCCTCGCACGCCGCACCTTGCCATCGGCGGCATCACGCCTGCAAACGTGGGCGAACTCGCCGCGGCGGGGGCGCGTGGCGTGGCCGTGAGCGCGGCGATCTGTGGTGCGCGGGATCCGGGCGCGGTGGCCGCCGCGCTGCGTGATCCGCTGCGTGCGGCGGCGGCGCGATGAGCCGGGCGCCCGCGAGACTCACGCTGCTCGGCACCGGCACCAGCAGCGGCGTGCCGGTGATCGGCTGCGACTGCGGGACGTGCCGCAGCGGCGACCCGCGCGATCGCCGGCTGCGCTGCGGCGCGCTGCTGGAATTCACGTGCGACAGCGGCGAAAGGCGCGCGGTGCTGCTCGACGTGCCACCGGACCACCGCGAACAGAGCCTTCGGATCGGGCTCGCCCGCTGCGACGGCATCCTGCTCACGCACGCCCATGTGGACCATGTCTTCGGCCTGGACGAGGTGCGTCGCTACAACGCGATCATGCGCCGTCCGATTCCCGTGTTCGGCGATGCGTCCACCTGGGAGCAGCTCGAGCGCGTCTACAGCCACATCCTGTTCCGCGACCGGAACGTGAACGCCAGCTTCGTGGCCGATCTGGTGCCGCACCGAGTCGGTCACGGCGAGCAGGTCGATCTGCACGGCCTGCGCGCGACGGCCTTCACCCTGTGGCATGGCAGGCTCGCGATTCTCGGCTGGCGCATCGAGGGCCCCGCGGACGATCCGCTGTTCCCGCTGGCCTACTGCACCGACGTGAATCGCATTCCGGAGGAGAGCCGCCCCCACCTGCAGGGGGTGCGCACGCTGGTGCTGGACATGCTGCGGCCGCATCCGCACGAGACGCACTTCACCTGCGAGCAGGCCATCGCGGCCGCTCGGGAGATCGGTGCCGACCGCACCGTGTTCGTGCACATGACCCACGACATCCGGCACGCGGAGTTCGACCCCACGCTGCCGGCCGGCATGCGGCTTGGCTTCGACGGGCTCGTGCTGCCGTAAGGCGACATCCAGCCGCTTTCCTGAGGGTTTCGCCGGGCGGGCGGGCGTGGAGCGGCCGCTCTGCTTCGGCTACCATCTCCGCCCCATGGCACAGATCCGCGAGATCAAGAAGCGCATCGTTGCGGTCCGGACCATCCGGCGCATCACGAAGACGATGCAGATGATCGCCACCGCCAAGTTCACCGCGAGCCTGTCGCGGGCCAAGGCGAGCCGGCCGTACATGGAGCGGATCCGCCAGCTGGTGGCCGAGGTGGCCGCACGGGCCGGCGACGCCGCGCACCCGCTGTGCCTGCCGCCCGCGAAGTCGGCGAAGAAGGAACTCATCCTGGTGGTCTCGAGCGACCGCGGCCTTTGTGGCGCCTACAACGGCCATGTGCTTCGAACCGCCATGAAGGCGATCAAGGCCTGCCGCGAGGCGGGCCGCGAACCGGTGATCGAGGTGGTCGGCAAGAAGGCCGTCGCCTTCTTCAAGTTCCAGAAGATCGCGATCGTCCAGCGGCACGCCTTCGGCGACCGCCCCAAGTTCGAGCAGGTCGAGACGCTCGCGGATCGCCTGATGAACGAGTATCTCGCGGGCCAGTACGACGCGTGCCGCGTGGTCTTCATGAAGTTCGTCAGCAACAGCAAGCAGGTGCCCGAGAGCCTGCAGCTTCTGCCCATGAGCCTGCCTGCGGCCGCCCAGGCCGAGGCGAAGGGCTCCGAGAGCCTCTACGAGTTCACCCCCGCGGCCGACCAGCTGCTGGGCGAGCTGCTGCCGCGCACCGTGAAGGTCAGCCTGTTCCAGGCGATCATCGACGCGGTGGTGAGCGAGAACGTGATGCGCATGGTGGCCATGAAGAGCGCCACCGACAACGC
>JBIIOC010000001.1:0-105624 GCA_044337135.1 Phycisphaerales bacterium
ACCGCGATCACGGCAAACGGGAGCGACACGAATCCGAAGCGGCGGCACCAGCGGTGCGTCGTGAGGCAATGCATCTTGAGCAGGACTCCGAGTGAAGAGGTGGTCGGTGAAGGGTCTCGAACGGAAGAGGAGACCGATCGGTCTCGTGGGGTCGAAAGTCCCTTCGGCCCGCGCATCGCGGGTGTTCCGGGAGTGGCGGGGAAAGTAACTGCGCGCGGCGTGGGCCGCAATTCGGCGTCAACCCCACCAGAGCGCTCAAAATGAGGGTCGCGCTTTCGGAAGTCCATATTCGACATGCATTTGTGAATGGCGCCCCACGCCGGCCTGCCGCCGGCGGCGTACCTCGAGCGGTTTTGCCCTGAAATCCTGAGTGATTTCCACCCATCGCTACACTCGCCCCCCGATGTCCTCCTCCACGCCCGTCGCGGCCCGCCTCGCTCTTGAGGACGGCACGGTCTTCCACGGAGTCGCCTTTGGTGCCACGGGGGTCGACGCAACCGGCGAGGTGGTCTTCAACACCGCCATGTGCGGCTACCAGGAGGCGCTGACCGATCCCAGCTACAGCGGTCAGATCCTCACTATGACGGCCACGCAGATGGGCAACTACGGCATCGCGGCCGAGGACATCGAGAGTGGCAAGCCGCAAGTGCGCGCGTTCGTGGTGCGCGAGCTGGCACGGCTGCATTCGAACCACCGCGCCGAGACGAGCCTGTCGGAGTGGCTGGCCAGGCACGGCATTCCGGGCATCGCCGGCATCGACACGCGCGCGCTGGTGCGCAAGCTTCGCACGCAGGGCGCCCTCCGCGGCGTGGTGAGCACGGGCGGCACGGTCAGTGATGCGGAACTCGTGGCGAAGGCAAAGGCCATCCAAAGCATGGCAGGACAGAATCTTGCGGCCTGCGTGAGCCCGGGCGCCCGCGGGGCCTTCACCGAGGATCTTGGCGCCTGGAGCCCCGAACCCGCTCGACGCGAAGGCCGAAAGTTCCGCGTGGCCTCGCTCGACTGCGGCGCCAAGCGCAACATCTACCGCAACCTGGTCGACCGCGGCTGCGAGATCATCACGCTGCCGCACGACGCCACGGCCGCCGACATCCGCGCCCTGAAGCCCGACGGACTGTTCATCTCCAACGGCCCCGGCGACCCGGCGGTGGTGCAGGCCACCATCGCAACCTTGAAGGAAATTGCCGGGGAAATCCCCACTTTTGGCATCTGCCTGGGTCACCAGCTGCTCGCCCTGTCGCTGGGTGCAACCACCTGGAAGCTGAAGTTCGGTCACCGCGGCTCGAACCAGCCCGTGCGCAACCTGCTCACCGGCCGCGTGGAGATCACCAGCCAGAACCACGGCTTCTGCGTGGACGAGAAGACGCTGCGCGCGGCGGGTGGCGAACCCACGCACGCGCACCTGAACGACGGCACGCTGGCGGGCTTCCGCCACACCACCAAGCCCATCTTCTGCGTGCAGTATCACCCCGAGGCGAGCCCGGGCCCGCACGACAGCAGCTACCTCTTCGACTGCTTCATCGACATGATGCAGAGCCGCAAGCCCGTCACCGCCGAGGTGATGGAGAAGCATCAGGCGGCATCCGCTCGCGCGGCGGCCGCGGTGGCGGTCTGAAGGACGCCGCATGGGCGGCCTGTTCGGAAACGATCCGCTCGAGGCGCTGGGGGCGCGGAATGCCAGGCGTGGCAAGCGTGAGCGCACGGTCGCCAAGTCGGTGCCACGAGCGCCTGCCGAACCCTTCATGCAGCGCGTTCTGGTGGCGGTCGAACGCGGCGTCGACGCCTATCCCGAAGGACTGACCTATGGCGTGCCTGCGTCCCTTGCGCCGCTTCACGCGGGCCAGCGCGTGATCGTGCCGCTCGGCCGCGGTGATGCGCCCACGCATGGTTGGGTGGTGCGCGTGCTCGACGGCGCCGATGCCGCGGGGATTCCCGACGCACGCCTGAAGCCCGTGCGCTCGGTCGACCCCACAACCGCCCTGCCAGCGCAGGTGATGGAACTCGCGCGCTGGATGAGCGCCTATTACGCGTGCCCGCTTGGCGTCGCGCTTGCGGGGGTGCTGCCAGCGGCGGTGAAGCAGGGCGTGGGGCGCGTGGACCGCGTGTTCGTGTCGCTTGCGCAGGCCGGTCGCGACGCCGTCGCCGCGCTGCAGGCGCGTGCTGGGGCGAAGCGATCACGGAAGACAAGGACACCCGAAGGCGCGCCCGCCGCGCCAGCCCTTCCCAGGCTTTCCGCATCGCAGAAACGGTTGCTCGAGGCGCTCACCGATCGCGCCGAGCCCGAGATCGAATCCAGCGACCTGCTTGCCGCCGCGAGCGTGGCCACCAGGCAGCCACTGAAGGCGCTCATCGCGCTGGGCCTGGTCGTCACCACCACGCGAACCCATGTGGAAGCCGACTGGCTCGAGCAAGCCGCGCGCGTGGGCGCCTCGGCGGCCACGCTTCCCACGCTCACGGCGGATCAAGCGCGCGTGGTCGGCGAGATCGGCTCCACGCTCACCAGGGGTTTCTCGCAGCACCTGCTCTTCGGCGTGACCGGCAGCGGCAAGACCGAGGTCTACCTGCGCCTCATGCGCCAGTGCCTGGATGCGGGCCGCACGGCGCTGCTGCTGGTGCCCGAGATCTCGCTCACGCCGCAGACCGCCGGGCGCGTGCTCGATCGCTTTCCTGGCGAGCGCGTGGCCATCCTGCACAGCGCTCTCACCGCCGCGCAGCGCAACCAGCAGTGGACACTCGTCGCCGAAGGCAAGGCGCGCGTCGTCGTCGGCGCGCGCAGCGCCGTGTTTGCGCCGATTCCGGATGGCGCACTCGGCCTGATGCTCGTCGACGAGGAACACGACCACAGCTACAAGCAGGATCAGGCGCCGCGCTATCACGGTCGCGACCTCGCCATCCGTCGCGCGCAGATGGCCGGCTGTCCCATCGTGCTCGGCAGCGCGACGCCGAGCCTGGAGAGCTGGTTCAACGCCGTCGAGCGCCACACCAGCACGCTGCATCGCCTGCCCACGCGCGCGCCCGGCCTGATCACGCCGAAGGTGGAAATCGTCGATTTCTCGCAGGATGTGCGGCGTTTTCGCGATCGGCGCGTGCACCTGCTGGGGGAGCGCCTGGCCGAGAGCCTGGCGCGCGTCGTGTCGGAGGACGGCCAGGCCATCCTGCTGCTCAACCGGCGCGGCTACGCCAACTGGATCAGCTGCAGCGCGCGCTGCGGGTGGATCATGCGCTGCGAGCACTGCGACGCCGGCATGGTCTGCCACGAGGGCCCGCGAGCGCGCTTCGTGCGCTGCCACCACTGCCTCACCGAGCAGCGCCTTCCTGACAAGTGCCCTGATTGCGCGGCACGCGTGACCGTGTTCGGCCTGGGCACCCAGAAGGTGGAGGAGGAACTCTCGCGCGTGCACCCTGCGCTCGCCGTGCCCGGTGCCGTGCTGCGCGTGGACGGCGACACCATGCGCAGCAACCGCGACCTGCACGATGCGCTTGGCCGCTTCGCCACGGGCGAGGTGCGCGTGCTCGTGGGCACGCAGATGATCGCGAAGGGACTCGACTTCCCAAATGTGCGACTGGTGGGCGTCGTGAACGCCGACACCGCGCTCAACCTGCCCGACTTCCGCGCGAGCGAGCGCACGTTCCAGCTGGTGAACCAGGTGGCGGGGCGCTGCGGCCGCGGTTCAAGCGGCGGTCGCGCGATCGTCCAGACGTTCCAGCCCGATGCGGCGGCCATCCGCCTCGCCGCCGCGCACGACTTCGAAGGCTTCGCCAGGCAGGAACTCGAGACCCGCAAGCGATTCGGCCTGCCGCCCTTCAAGCGCATGGCGCGCGTGGTGGTCCGGCACGAGAGCGAGACCATGGCGCGAAGCATCGCGCAACGCATTCACGATGCGATCATGGCGCTGCCCGAGACCGCCGAGTGCTCGGTGCGCGGCCCGCACCCCTGTCCGGTGACCCGCGTGGCCGACCGCTTCCGGATGCAGGTCGAAATGCTGGCTCCCGACGCCGCGGCCCTGCAGCGAATGGTCACGGCCGCGCGCAACGCGGGCGCCTTCCCGGGCGGCGAGGTTGCCGCGGTGGACGTGGATCCGGTGGCGCTGCTCTGAACGTCTCGGCGCCCAAACCGGCCCCACCACCGCCAGCGAGCACGACGGGGCGCAGCCAGGGGCATCACCCGGTCCCGATCGGCCATGGAAGCGAACTTCTTCGCCTCCGGATACCCCACCTCGCCCTCGCGAAATACCGCTAGAATCGGGCAGTTTCAGCGTCGAACCCTGCCTTCCGTGTCGGCCAGTTGCCGACACCGTCGGCGCGGCCCGACGCGGCCACTCGGAGACCTCGCTTGAGCACCCCGTCGCCATCGAATCCTTCCCCCGCCCTGCCACCTCAGGTCAACGGCCTCGACCCGGCCTTCCTGGATGCGCAGTACCGCCAGTGGCAGAGGGATCCGAACAGCGTGGGCGCCGACTGGCGCACCTTCTTCCAGGGCTTCGAGCTGGGGTACGAGCGCGCGCCGGAGCCGGCGAAGGCCGATGGCTCCGTTTCGGCGAGCTCGGTGCCCGTGCCGTCCGCTTCCGCCGCCGCCCCTGCACCCGCTGCGGCCTCTGGTGCCGCCGGCCCGCGCGGCTCGCAGAGCAAGGTCGACAGCCTCATCTACGCCTACCGCAACCTTGGCCACCTCGCCGCCAATCTTGACCCACTGGGCACCGATCGCCCCTTCCCTGAACAGCTCACGCTCGAGTCGTTCGGCTTGACCGACGCCGACCTCGCGTCGTCGTTCGACCCCGGCTCGCTGCCGCTGCCGAACCCGTCGCCGCTGGCCGACATCGTGAACCTGCTGGAGGAGACCTACTGCGGCCACATCGGCGTGGAGTACGAGCATGTCACGCACCGCGACAAGCGTCGCTGGCTGCAGCAGCGCATGGAAGGCGTGCGCAACAAGCCCCAGTTCGACGCGGCGATCCGCAAGCGCCTGCTCGAGCGGCTGGTCGCCGCGGAAGGCTTCGAATCGTTCCTCGAGAAGCGCTACATCGGCAAGAAGCGCTTCGGCCTCGAAGGCGGCGAGAGCCTGATCCCGCTGCTCGACACGATCGTGGAGCAGGGCCCGGCCAATGGCATCCGCGAGTTCAGCTTCGGCATGGCGCACCGCGGCCGCCTGAACGTGCTCGCGAACGTGCTGCACAAGAAGTTCGACCAGATCTTCACCGAGTTCGAGGAGGCCTGGACGGAGGACTTCCTGTCAGGCGGCGGCGACGTGAAGTACCACCAGGGCTACTCGAGCGACGTGACCACCAGCACCGGCCAGCCCGTGCACCTCACCCTCGCGGCCAACCCCAGCCATCTGGAGTTCGTCACCAGCGTGGTCATGGGTCGCTGCCGCGCCAAGCAGCGCCTTGCCGGAGACACCGAGCGCCGCAGCAGCGTGGTGCCCGTGATCATGCACGGCGACGCGGCCTTCCCGGGCCAGGGCGTGGTGGCCGAGTGCCTGAACATGGCGCGCCTCGATGGCTACACCGTCGGTGGCACGATCCACATCATCATCAACAACCAGGTGGGCTTCACCACCGACCAGCGTGACCTCTTCAGCGGCACCTACTGCACCGAGATCGCGAAGATGGTCGACGCGCCCATCTTCCACGTGAACGGCGACGACCCCGAGGCCTGCGCATGGGTCGCGCGCCTCGCGCTCGAGTGGCGCCAGAACTTCGGCACCGACGTCGTCATCGACATGTGGTGCTTCCGCAAGAACGGCCATAACGAGACCGACGAGCCCAACTTCACGCAGCCCCTCATGTACCAGCGCGTGCGCAAGCACGGCAGCATCACCCGTCAGTACGCCACGCTGCTGGAACAGGAAGGCGTGGCCACGAAGGCCGA
Source organism: Phycisphaerales bacterium (assembly GCA_044337135.1). Taxonomy (GTDB): domain Bacteria; phylum Planctomycetota; class Phycisphaerae; order Phycisphaerales; family SM1A02; genus SYAC01. The sequence goes on from JBIIOC010000001.1 coordinate 5,869, forward strand.
GGTCGACGCCATGCACGAGGCGCTGCACGCGCGCATGGACGAGGCGCAGACCCGCACGAAGGAGAAGGCCGTCGCGCCGGGCATCAACCCCTTCCAGCACATCTGGTCGGGGCTCACGGGACAGTACGCCGACACCGCCATCGACACCGGCGTGGCCGAGGCCACGCTGCGCAACATCGCCGGTGCGCTCGGGAGCGTGCCTGCGGGCGTGACGCCGCACAAGAACATCACGCGCCTGCTCGAGCAGCGCGCCAAGCTCGGCGGCGATGCGAACATCGACTGGGGTCTCGGCGAGATGCTCGCCTTCGGCAGCCTGCTGCTTGAAGGCCACCCCATCCGCCTCACCGGCCAGGACGTGGAACGAGGCACCTTCAGCAGCCGCCACGCGGTGGTGCGCTGCCAGCAGTCGGGCGAGGGCCACGCCGCGCTGAACCAGCTCGGCCCCGACCAGGCGAAGTTCTGCGTTCACAACAGCCCGCTCACCGAGCAGGCCGTGCTGGGCTACGAGTACGGCTACTCGCTCACCGACCCGCGCATGCTCATCATCTGGGAAGCGCAGTTCGGCGACTTCGGCAACGGCGCGCAGGTGATCATCGATCAGTTCATCGCGAGCGCCGAGGCGAAGTGGCATCGCTCGAGCGGCCTGGTGCTGCAGCTGCCCCACGGCTACGAGGGTCAGGGCCCCGAGCACTCGAGCGCGCGACTCGAGCGCTTCCTGCAGCTCTGCGCCGGCGACAACATGGTCGTGTGCCAGCCAACCACCGCGGCACAGGTCTTCCACCTGCTGCGCCGCCAGATGAAGGCCAACTTCCGCAAGCCGCTCGTGATCATGACCCCCAAGAGCATGCTGCGACTGCCCGCCGCAAGCAGCCCGCTCTCGGCCTTCACCAAGGGCTCGTGGAAGCGCGTGATCGCCGACGAGGGCGCACCCGCGCCGGAAGCCACGCGTCGCCTCGTGCTCTGCTCGGGCAAGGTCTTCCACGAGCTCGCCGAGCGCCGCGCGAAGACGGGCGCCAAGGACATCGCCATCGTGCGCGTGGAGCAGCTGCACCCCTTCCCAGCCGACGAGCTGAAGGCGATCCTCGATCGCTTCGCGAAGGCCGAGGTCACCTGGGTGCAGGACGAGCCGCGCAACATGGGTGCCTGGCGCTTCGTGCAGGCGCAGATGATGGATCACTTCCCGGGCCGCGCCGTGCAGTACATCGGCCGCCCCGATTCAGCGAGCCCCGCCGTGGGAAGCCTGAAGATGCACATGCAGCAGCAGGAGCGCATCCTCACCGACGCCATCGGCGCGGTGAAGACCGACGACAAGAGCAAGGACGCCAAGGCCCCGGCCCCCGCCGCGGCCAAGCACTGAACGCGAACCGCGGCCACTGAACGCGCCGCACGCACGGAGACCCGACCATGACCGACGTGACCATTCCCAGCCCCGGCGAGAGCATCACCGAAGTGCGCATCGGCGCATGGAAGCGAAGCGATGGCGACTGGGTCGAGAAGGACGAGCTGCTCAACGAGATCGAGAGCGACAAGGCCACGCTGGAACTGCTCGCTCCCGCGGCGGGCACGCTGAAGGTGACCGCACAGAGCGGCAGCGACCAGAAGGTCGGCGCGATCGTGGCGAAGATCGACGAGAAGGCGAAGCGCCCCGCAGGCGCGGTGGCTTCCACCCCGACCCCCGTCGCGGCGAAGGCCGCCGAGGCCGTCGAGCCGAAGGCGACCAGCGTCGCGAAGAAGATGGCGGCCGACAAGGGCGTGGACATCGCGAAGATCGAGGGCACCGGCCCTGGCGGTCGCGTGACCAAGGCCGATGTCGAGCACGCGGGCACGCCGGTTTCGGCGGCGCCCTCCGGCGCCGCGGCATCCGCCCCCGCGAAGGCCGCGGCTCCCGCCCCCACCTTCCAGTTCACCGGCAGTCGTGGCGTGCGCCGCGAGCGCATGACCAAGCTGCGCGCGCGCATCGCCGAGCGCCTGGTCATGGCCAAGAACACCGCGGCCATGCTCACCACCTTCAACGAGTGCGACATGACCGAGGTCATGCGCCTGCGTGCCGAGCACAAGGAGAGCTTCGAGAAGCGCCATGGCGTGGGCCTGGGCTTCATGGGCTTCTTCGTGAAGGCCGTGGTGAGCGCGCTCGAGAAGTACCCGCGCGTGAACGCGAGCATCGTGGGCGAGGAGATCGAGTTCCACGACTTCGTGGATGTCTCGGTGGCGGTGGGCACCGACAAGGGCCTGGTGGTGCCTGTGGTGCGCAACGCGCATGCCATGAGCATCGCGCAGGTGGAACAGGGCATCAAGGAACTCGCCCTGAAGGCTCGCGACGGCAAGCTGACCGTGGATGACATGACCGGCGGCACCTTCACCATCACCAATGGCGGCATCTACGGCAGCCTGATGAGCACGCCCATCCTGAACCCGCCGCAGTCGGGCATCCTGGGCATGCACGCCATCAAGAACCGCGCGGTCGAGTGCCCGAAGAACCCGGGCCAGGTCGCGATCCGCCCCATGATGTACCTGGCCCTCAGCTACGACCACCGCATCGTGGACGGCGCCGAGGCGGTGGGCTTCCTGGTGCAGGTGAAGAACGCGATCGAGAAGCCCGAGCGACTGCTCCTTGGGGTGTGATCAGCGGACTCACCGGTTGAATCCACGACCGATCCACACTGTGCGTGTGGGGTCGCATGCCAGCCGTGCGTGATGGGTCGCACGCGAGTTATCTGGTCTTTCCACACCACTTCACGATCTGATGATCGCGCTTTCAAAACGAAAACAAGCGACCGATTGAATCGTCGCTTCGCCCGGAAAGGCTTTGCCCCGGAAACCGGAATCCCCGCAAGAGCTCGGCGGGCGTTGGAATCGCCCACCACCCATGCGACAAGCGGATGGACACGCGCACGAGTTTCGATACATTTTCCAGATGTCCGGGGCTGGACCTGTTTTTGATGACATGACGCGTCTTGTGAACCTCGCAGCATCCGGGGATGAGCAGGCGGCTGCACGCGTCTGGGATGGCATGTATGAGGACCTGCGGGATACCGCCCGCCGCGTGCTTGGTCCGACGCCGCTGAACCATGTTGGACAGCCAGGCCCCACGACCTTGGTGCACGAAGTCTTCCTGAAGGTCTTCAAGGGTTCCGGTACCACAACCAGTTTCGAGAACCGACGCCACTTCTTCGGCTCGATGGCGCGCGCCATGGGCCAGTTTCTGGTGGACTTCCGTCGACATCACCGCCGCGAGAAGCGCGGTGGCCTGGTGCGCACGATTCCTCTCGGCGTCGATATCGACCATCTCGCGCAGTTCGACGACGCCCTGATGGCGACGGACACCGGACTGCTCGACGCGATCCGCGCGCTTGAGGCCGTGCACCCGATGGCCGCGGACGTGGTCTGGCTTCGCTTCGTCGCGGGCCTGAGCCTGGACCACACATCGCAGGCGCTCGGCATCGCGCCGCGAACCGTGAGCAAGCACTGGAATTTCGCGCGCGCCTTCGTGCGTCGCGAGGTGGAACGCCGCTACGGCCCCCTGCGCGACGCGCCAGCCGAGGAGACGCCCCCGTGAACGCGCACGGCAGCTCCACACCCGAAGTGGATCCACTGAGGGTGGAGGAGGTGCTGGACGAGGCGCTGCGCACGCCGAGTTCGGAGCGTGCCTTGCTGCTGGACAGACTGTGTGGTGACAACGCCGCACTTCGCGAGGAGGTGGCCAGTCTCATGGGCCATCTTCCGGATCCCGAGAATCCAGACAACCCGACCACGCCTTGGCAGGAACCGAGCCTTCAGGGTCAGGTGATCGGTGGATGCAGGATCGAGACGCTGCTTGGACGCGGAGGCACCGGCCGCGTCTATCGAGCCATGCAGGAATGGCCGCCTCGCGCGGTCGCGGTGAAGGTTCTTCGTCCGGAACTGCTCAGCGAAGGCGCTCGCCGACGCTTCCGGCGGGAAACCCGTGCACTCGCGCGACTGGATCATCCGTCGATCGCGCGCATCCTCTCGGCGGGGGTGCACCGCGACGAATCCGGTGAACTGCCCTTCGTCGTCATGGAACTGGTCGAGGGCGGACGCAACGTGACACAGTGGTGGCGCGAGTCCTCCCACACGCTCGCGCAGAAACTCGAACTCTTCGCCAAGGTGTGCGACGGCGTGCATCACGGCCATGTGCGCGGTCTCGTGCACCGCGACATAAAGCCAAGCAATGTGCTGGTGGACGGTCAGGACCATCCCAAGGTCATCGACTTCGGCGTGGCCTCGATGACGGGCGAAGAGGGCGCGCCGGTGACGCTGACGCGAGCGATCGCGGGAACGCCTGGCTACATGGCGCCCGAGCAGTTCGAGGGCCCGGGCATGGTTGATCAGCGCACGGACGTGCATGGACTTGGTCTGCTGCTGCATGAGTGCCTGGCTGGCCAGCCCGTCTACGCGCGAAACGGGCTCACGCTGCCGATTGCGGCTCGCATGGTCGAGACGCAGCGCCCGGCCCAGCTTGGTTCGCTGCAGCCATCGCTTCGAGGCAATCTCGAGACGATCGTGGCGCACGCCCTCGAGAAGCGCCCCGAAGACCGATATCAGTCCGCCTCCGAGCTGGGGGCGGACCTGCGCCGCCATCTCGCTGGACACCCGATCCTCGCCAGACGTACACCCCCCGCACAGCGGCTCTTGATGACGATCCGGCGCAACCCGCTGGCCGCCGCTGGAATCGCGATCGGAATCGCCAGCTTGCTGGTGGGGATGATCGCAAGCATCTCCTTCGGAATGCGTGAAAATGCTGCCGCGCAGAGCGCGGAACGCGCGCGGATCGCAAGCGAGCGGGCACTCTGGCTGGGGCAACTTGCGGACATGAGCCGGGCGATCGAGTCCGGCGATGCCGGGACGGTGGGGTCGATGATCGTGCAGTTGCGGCAGGACCAGCGATGGCCCATGCGCATGCTTCGAGCGCTGGCCGACGAGAGCCTGGCGGTCTTCCACGGAACCTCGCGCTTCGGAACGTTCTCCGCGATGGCTGGCGCGGTTTCGCCGGATGGAACCGTGCTGGCCCTGGCGATGGCCCAGGCGAACGGAATCGTCCTCCTCGATGGCCGCACGCTGACGCTGCTGCGCGCGCTGCAGCCCGGCACCGCTGCCTGGGCTGTGACCTTCGACCCGGCGGAAGGACGACTTCTCGCAGGCCACGGCCGATCCTTGAGCGTCTGGCGTTCACCTTGGAACGATCCCGCGCGATCGATCTCCCTGCCAATTCAGGTCGGCACCGGAATCGCATGCAGTCCGGATGGCAAGCGGGTGATCGCCTGCGGCGACGGCCGGGCGTGCCTCGTCGACCTGGAATCCGAGGCCGTGCTTGCCGTCGCGGAGCCATTCGAGGGCCAGACGACCCGTGCAGCATGGTCGCCCGATGGCCGCACCATCGCGATCAGCGGCACCGAGGGATCCGTGCGATTGCTCGATGCGTCCTCGCTTGAACGGATGCAGACACTCCCCGCAGCCGGCCTGCGGACGCTGGCGCTGGACTTCGATCCATCGGGTCGCTGGCTGGCCGTGGGCGGTGACATGCGCATGCTTCGGGTCTTTGATCTTGCATCACCCTCCATGCCCTACCGGGACCTGCGACTGGATTTCTCGATCTGGGGGCTGCACTGGCGCCCCGATGGAAAGGTGCTCGCCGTCGCGGATCGGGGATCTGGCGTGCGCATCGTGGAGGTGCCGCAGGATCAGGATCCACTTGTGCTGCACGGAAGCTTCGCGGGGCATCGCGGCGAAGTGTGGGATGTGGCCTGGGCCCCGGATGGGAGCTCGCTCTACTCGATCGGTCAGTACGAGGTGCACCGATGGCGACCCTGGCCCTCGCATGGACCACGCTGCATCGAGATGGGTGCGGCCGGCCTTGCGCTGGTTCGCATGAGCAGCGGTGATCTCGTCGCGATGACCGCCGATGGATCGCTCTGGAGGATTCCAAAGGACGGTCTGGAGTCGAATCCGGAAAGGATCTGGACGTGCGGCACCATCCAGGCAACGGCTGCAGCGGGCGATCCGGAACGTGACCGGTGGGCGTGGATCGATGCCACGGGCCGATTGCTGATCGCCGATGGATCACCGCGTGCCGTGCGGATGATCCAGCTTCCGCCCATGCGGAAGTTCCCGAACCTGATCGAGTTCTCCCCGGACGGAACCGTGCTTGCGATCACGGGCAAGGGTCCGGAGGATCCGCTGCTGCTGGTGGATCCGGTCACGGGAAAAGTCCTCTCCAGCATCAAGGTTCCCTGGACTCATGCGGCGGGAGGACTCGCGTGGCTCGGCACGGACCTCGTCGCCTGTGGCGACTTCAGCGGATGCTTCCTCTACCGAAGATCCCCCCAGGGTGACTGGCAGCAGGTTCGGAACGTTGCTGGAAGCTTCGCGTCCATGCGGCCCCTCGATGCACGATCGGCGCTCGCGTTCGACCTGTCCGGCGTGGTGACCCGGAGGTCCTTCGAGGATGGATCGGTGCTCCAGGCCTTCAAGGGACTCAGCGACATGGGCGTGCATGCCGCGCTTTCGCCCGATGGCGCGCTCGTGGCAGCCGTAGGCACAGACCGGCGACTGCACGTTTTCGACCGAAACACGCAGGAGCAGCTGCTGAGCCTGCGCGGCCATCCACCCGGGCGAGTCGTCACGCGCGTCGAGTTCACCGATGATGGACACCGGGTGGTCACGATCGACAATCTCGGGGGCTGCATCGTCTGGGACACGCGGTCCCCACGCGATGTCGCGGATCCTCCGCTGCTTCAGTGACGATCGGGCTCGTTCCGGATGCTCGCGAGCTGTTCGGCCCGCTTGGGGTCCTGGTCGGGCGCGACACCCATGTACTCGAGCGTCTCGTCGATCACGTCGCGGCACACCGGGCCCGCAATGCTGCCGCCGAAGTGGCCCTTCGCCTTGTCCGGATCGTCCAGCACGGTCAGGCAGACGATGCGTGGATTGCGGTACGGCGCGCCCGCGATGAACGAGGCGGTGTAACGGTCGTCGTAGTAGCCCTTGCCCTGTCCCTTCGGCTTCGCAAGGTGCGCGGTGCCCGACTTGCCGAACATGCGGTAGTGCTCGCTCTGCGCCTTGCGACCCGTGCCCTCGGTGATCACGCCCTCCATCGCCTCGCGCGCCTGAAGCGCGATCGCCTCGGGCAGCACGCGCTTGGCCGGCACGACGTCCGACGCCCCGGACTCGGCGCCGCCGAGCATCAGGCGGGCAGGAACCATGGTTCCGTCGCGGCAGAAGGCGCTGAAGGCCTGCACCATCTGCACCGGCGTCACGCTGATCTCGTAGCCCATGCACACGCTCGACTGCGTGTACTTCGACCACGACTTGGACGAGGTCACGCGGCCCTCGCTCTCGCCGGGAATGCCGACGTTGGTCCGCTGACCAAAGCCGAAGCGCCGCACCGCATCCTGCATCTGCGCGAACGTCATGCGCTCGGCCGCCCTCACCATGCCCAGGTTCAGGCTCTTCATCAGCACGGTCTTCCACGAGACCGGACCGTAGTACTTCACGTCGGTGATCAGGCGTCCGAAGGGCGTTCGGTACGGCCCGCGCCCCAGCGGCAGCACCGAGTCGAGCTTGTACTTGCCAAGCTCGGTGGCGACGGCCCACACGAATGGCTTGAACGTGGAACCCGGCTCGTAGGGGTCGGTCACGTTGCGGTTGCGGCCCAGCGAGGGATGGATGCCGCGAGAGGGATCCGTCGTGACCTCGTGCCACCCGCGACGAGGCGTCAGCGTGTCGGCGATCGCCAGAATGTCGCCGTTCTCCACGTCCATCACCACGCAGCGCCCGCCGCCGGCATTGAACCCCTTCACGGCCTCGCGAAGGTTGCGCTCCGCGATCTCCTGCACGACCAGGTCGATCGACAGCCGCACATCCACGCCGTCCTTCGACGGGCGATAGTCGCGTTCGTCGATCCACAGCGGTCGCATGCGCGCGTCACGGAGGAAGGCCAGGTTGCCATCCGAACCCTGCATCGCCGAGTCGTGGGCAAGTTCCGCGCCCGACTGTCCCTTGCGCTCGGTGCCGATGCGCCCCACCACCTGCGACGCGATGTCGCCGGCCGGATAGGTGCGCTCGGGATAGCTCTCCACGCCGACGCCCTTCAGGTTCAGGTGACGGATCTCGGCCACCTGCGCGTCGGTCAGTCCCTCGGCCACGATGTGGTATCGATCCTCCGCGCGGCGGCGGAGCTCCGCCTCGATCTCGGTGGGCCGCTTGCCCAGGATGCTTCCGAGCGCCAGCGAGATGTCCTTGAACGGATCCGCGGTCGCCTGCGAGTCCGGATCGGCCTTCTGCGCCTTTCGAACGCGCTCCCAGCCGTGCTCCCAGATCAGCGCTGGATCCACGAAAACGCGACGCGCCATCAGGCTCGTCGCGAGCACGCGGCCGCGACGATCCAGGATCTGCCCACGCTCGGCGAGCTCGCGAGCGTCGCTCCGGTGCGTGCCCGCGGCACGCTCAAGCTGCTCGTTCGGATTCGTCTTCAGCCACGCGATGCGCACCGAGGTTCCCAGAAGCGCCACGATCACGCAGGACACCAGCACGCGGCCCCAGCTTCGCGTGCGCCAGGCCTGCGTCTCCGCCACGCCTTCCATGCGGTGCATCATCATCCGCCGAACTCCACGGTGGGCCGATCGCGCTCCTCGACCGGCTCCTGACGCGTGGCCAGACGCGGCTGCGTGGGTCGGTTCGGGGCATCCATGCGGTACGGGATCGGCTGCCAGTCAAGCTTGAGCGCGGCGATCGCCCGCCGCACGGAATCCGGCTTGACCGCGGTGGCGACCGCCGCCCGTCGGCGGCCGATGTCGCGCTCCTGCTCCTGCAGTCTCCAGTGTCCGCGCGAGATCTCCGCCACCTGCTCGAACCGCTGGTGCCGAAGCGCCAACAACGCCGTGGCCATCAGGCCCAGCGCGAACACGATGGCGATGCTCTTGCCGAACATGCTGTGCGGGACTCAGCGATCGGAGCTCTTGGAGGCGACCGGCTTCTTGGTGGGCTTCTTCGCCGGCTGCTTCGGGGCGGGCTTGGAAGCCGGCTTGGCGGGCGCCTTGGCCTTGGGTTCCGGCTGCGGCTTCACCTCGAGGGTCACTTCGCCACCGATGGGCGTGCGAGAGTCGATCGTCACGATGTCCGCGGCGGCCATCGCCGCCACCGGCACGGAGGATTCCTCGGCTGGTGCGCTGGCCGACTCGGTCTTGCGCGCGGCGCCGGGCTTCAGCACGTCGATGGGCGGGATCCGGATCGTGACACCCTTTCGGATGCGCGTGGGATCGGGAATGGCCTTGCGGTTGTACTTGGCGAGCGCGGTCGACAGCGAACCGTCGCCGTACTCGCGCTTGCAGATCGCGTAGAGCGTCTCGCCATCGGCGATCGGATGCATCTTCACGCCCGGTTCGCTCTCCTGCCTGGTGCTCGTGCGCCGAACCTCGGCCTGCGGCGTGGTGCCAACGGGCGCGACGGTCGACGCGACCTGTGCCGGTGCGGGCATCGAGGAGATCGGCGTGACGGCGCTCGCCTGCTGGATGCCTGTGCCGCTCGGCTCGGGCTGCGGCTGCAGCGACACCGCGTTCGCGGCCGGCATGGGCGCGAGCGAGATCGAGCGCGTGGAGCGCTCACTCGCGGTGGAGGCGACCCCGAAGGCGACGGATTCCTGACGATGTGCCGCGCTGAAGTGATCGCTCACCAGGATTCCCACGAAGAGCAGGAGTCCGAATCCGACCACCAGCGCCAACTTGTTCTCTCGTGTCATGTCGCATCCTTGCGTTGCGCACGAACGTGCTGCCGTCCGTGCATTCGTCCATCCATCACCCCGCCGCGGAAGCATCCTCCTTCCGCGACTCGACCCGTGCGGCCCTCAGCTTGGCCGAACGGGAACGGGGATTGTCTCGTTGCTCCGTCTCGCTCGCCACCAAGGGCTTGCGCGTGATCCGGGTGGCCCATCCTTGGCGTTCCCAGTCGGCGAAAGCCCTCTTGGTGGATCGGTCCTCGAGGCTGTGGAAGGACAGAATTGCCATGCGAGCTCCCTCGGCCAGCCACGCCTCGGACCCTGTCGCTGCCTGCTCGGCTGCCTTGCCAAGGTCCGAAAGGAAGTTATTGAGACTCTCCAACTCGCCGTTCACGGCGATTCGGAGCGCCATGAACGTTCGAGTCGCCGGGTGAACGCGGCTCTGCCTGGCGCGGGCTCCGTATGCCTTAACAACCGCCTGCGCAAGATCTTGTGTCGTCCGAAGCCCGCCCTCGTTCCGCCTCTCGATCACCGATCGAGCGATGCGTCGCGCGAAGGGGTCCTCGCCAAGGTCATAGATGAGGTCCGCCAGCTCAGACTCCCGCATGCGCGCGAGCAAGTCGGCAGCCGTGGGACCCTGCGAGCGATCGAGCCGCATGTCCAGCGGGCCCTCCGACTGGAACGCGAAGCCGCGCGTCGGGTCGTCCATCTGGGTACTCGCGAAACCCAGGTCCGCCATCACGACGTTGGCCCGAAGCCCCCGCCCCCGCAGCACCGATCCGACCCGTTCGAAGTTCCCGTGCACAGGCAGCACGTTCGGTGCGCCCGGAAGCGCACGAACACGTTCCGCCGCGAACTCCAGGTTGCCGGCATCAAGGTCCATCAGCACCAGCGTGCCGCTCGGTCCGATCCGACGCGCAAGCAGCTCGGCATGGCCGCCACGCCCGGCGGTTCCGTCGAACGCCGTGTCACCAGGGGTCGGCGCGAGCGCCTCGAGCACCTCGGTCGCAAGCACCGGGAGATGGCCGATGGGATTCATGCGTCGGCTCAGCGCGGATCGCGCGCCGGCGCGGGATCCACGGTCGGCGCGATCGGGGCCGCCTCGGCGGTGCGCTCCGCGGTCTTCGTCTGGATCTGCCAGCTGGCCTGCCGCGCCGCCTTGATCGCCATCGCGGAAATGAAGGCGAAGAAGGCGAAGGCCAGCGACATCACCGCAAGCACGCGCGTGCCCGTCAACTGGCGCGTGGCGGCCATCGCGACACCCAGGATCGCGAAACACGCCGTGATCGCGTACAGGGCGAACACCGCGCGCTTCACCGTTCCAAGCGAGCGCTTGAGAAGATGGTGGATGTGGTTGCTGTCCGCGCTGTGGAAGGGCATTCCAGCCATCTTCCGGCGGATGATCGCGAGCACCGTGTCAAGGATCGGAAGCGAGAAGACCACGAGTCCCGCGACGACGAGTTCGGTCTGTCCATGCTCGCCGAAGCTCATGATGATCACCACGCACAGGTAGCCCAGCAGCAGGCTTCCGCAATCTCCCAGGAAGATGATCGCTGGATTGAAATTGAACGGCAAGAAGCCGAGCGTCGCTCCGAGCAAGGCGAGGGACAGCATCACGCGCATGCCGACCAGGGACTTTTCCGGATCGGTCACGGGATCGGTCATCGCCATGATCAGGCTGATGCCCAGCAGGCCAATCGCCATGATGGCGGTGGTGCCGGAGAGAAGGCCGTCCAGTCCGTCGATCAGGTTCGCGGAATTGCAGCCGCCGACGACGAACAGCGCCACGAGCGCCGTGCCGACCCAGTAGAAGAGTTCCGAGTTCCGGATCACGAACGATCCGATGCTGAGCAGGGACATGTCGGGTGGGCCGAAGAACGGCGTGAGCGCTCCCTCGGCGAGCTTGGGGCCCACGTCCTCGATCGCCAGCGCCGCGGCCGCGACCAGCTGCCCCGCCACCTTCAGGCGCGGATCCCACTTCCAGATGTCGTCCGCCAGGCCGGTGGAGACGATGGCCATCATCCCGATGATCACGGAGAACGGCACCACCCGCAGCAGGCCCGCTTCGCCACGGGTCAGGAAGGCGGCCGCGATGAGCGAGCCGATGACTCCGAAGAACACCGCAAGGCCTCCCAGATACGCCACCGGATAGGCATGCAGCTTTCGCTGGCGATCGGGCATGTCGATGATGCCGGCATTCACCGCGACCTTTCGCACGATCGGCGTCGCAAGAAGCGTCACCACGAACGCGGTCAGGAACACGGGCGCATAGCCGTTGAGCAACTCCAGCGGTCCGAAGATCACGCCCTCAGGCTGCGCGGCTGCGGCGATCGGTGCGCTCATGCTGCCTCTCCTTGCGCGGCGCCCGCCTGCATGGCCCGGGCCAGATCCGCGATCGTCTGATCCAGGCCGATGCGCGGCGCAAATGCGATGCAGCGCCGAATGCGGGTCAGGTCTGGCTGCCTTGCACGCAGATCCTCGAAACCAGGACCGTACGCCGTCTCGTACGGCAGATGCACCAGCGCGGAACCGCTCTTCAACTGCCGGATGACCCGCTCGGCGAGGGCGCGGATCGTGATCGGCTCGTCGGAACCGACGTTGAAGACACCTCCGGCCGCCTGCGGACTGGCAAGCAGTGCATCCAGCGCCTGCACCACGTCCCGGACATCGGCGAAACAGCGGCTCTGGAGCCCGTCGCCGTGGATCTCGAGCGGCCGGCCGGCGATCGCCGCCTCGACAAAGCGAGGAAGGACCATGCCCCAACAGCCAAGCTGTCGCGGCCCGACGGTGTTGAAGATGCGCGCCACCACGACCGGCAGGCCGTGCTCGCGCCATGCGGCAAGTCCGAGCCACTCATCCAGCGCCTTGGCGCAGCCGTAGCTCCATCGAACCACGCCCGTCGGTCCGTACACCACGTCGTCGCCTTCCGCGAAGGGCAGCTTCGAGGCCTTGCCGTAGACCTCGCTGCTGCTCGCAAGCAGGATCGGTGCCCGGTATCGGCGGGCAATGCGGAGCGCGGCCGACGTCTCGACCACGTTCGTCTCGATGGACTGCACGGGCTGCTCCATGACCCGGCGAACGCCGACCGCTGCGGCCAGATGGAAGATGCGGCTCGGGGCCTCGGGCAGCTCCGATCGAGCGACATCGGAGACCGTGGCCCGGATGAAGCGCAGGCGGTCTCCGCCCACGGCCCTGGCCCCGCGCAGGTTCGCTTCGGACCCCGTCGAAAGGTCGTCGACGACCACCACCCGCTCACCGCGTTCGATGAGCTGGTCGACGAGGTGGGAGCCGATGAAGCCGGCGCCGCCCGTCACAAGGATGGGGCCTGTCGTCGACACGCGATCACGCCGCCTTCGGCTTGCCCTTCCTCTTGACCTTCGCCGCCGCGGGATCCCTGTCCGAACCGCCAAAGGCGGTCGTGTGCTCGGCGTACTCGGCCATCGCCTCGGCGTTCTTGCGCAGGTAACCACCGGCGGTCATGTGCATGCGGTTCAGCACGGCACCCAGGAACTGGGCCCGACTGTCCATGATCTGACCCGCAAGCTTCATCACGAGCCCGCGCTGATCCTTCCAGGCGCATGCCACAACCATGGCGGCGTCGACCTTGTTCGCGAGCACGAGCGCCTCGCCCGCCACGATGCTCGGCGGTCCATCCACGATGACGAGGTCGTAATGCTCCCGCGCCCACGCGATCACCTGATCGGTGCGGTCCGAATTCAGGCGCTCGAAGATGCGGTTCTCCGGCGCGCCCGCACCAAGGAACGACAGGTTCGGCGCGACCTCGACCACCAACTCCGCCGGATCCTGTCCCATCAGCGCCTCGCCCAGTCCAGGCTGGCCTTGCGGAACGTTCAGGGCGCGGGCCAACCCTGGCCGACGCATGTTGCCGCCGATCAGGAGCACGCGCCGGCCCACGGCCGCCTCGCAGGCGGCCAGGTTCAGGGCCACGGTCGTGGTGCCGGCTTCAGGCATGGCGCTGACCACAAGCAACGAGCGTGCCCCAAGCGCCTGCATGCCCTTGTAGACCTGCGAACTCAGCTGGCGGTAGTTCTCGGCGATGATGGAGCGCGGGGATTCGCGCACCACAAGCTCCGCTCGCTTCGGCTTGGCCGGATCATCCTTCAACTCCGGAATCACCCCGAGCAGCTTGCCGGGGAGCGAACCGAGGTCGCTCGGATACTTCACGCGCTGATCCAGGAACTCGCGCACGAAGAGGATCAGGACGTAGAGGCCCGTGACCAGCACGGCGGTCGCCGGAATCATCACCTTCAGCTGGGGGAAGGTGATCTCGCGGGCCTTGATCGCCTCCTGCACGATCTCGATTCGGTTGCGCTCATCGCGGGCCAGGGCCAGGTTGATGTCCTGGATCGTCTTGCCGATCTCCTTGCGCTGTTCCTGAAGGATGTCGAGCTGATCCTCGAGCGACCGCATCTCGGCCATGTTGGCCGTGAAGTCCTCGACCTTGCCCGTCGCCTTGTCGAAGTCCTCGTTCTGCTGCTTCAGCAGCGAGGCCAGGGACTCCTCCTTGTTGAAGGCATCCTTGTAGTCGGCGGCCAGGTTGCGGGCCAGGACCTCCTCGAGCTTCCGCTCGAAGGCCGCCCGGGCCGCATCGGTCTGTGCCCGGAGCTGCAGGTAGTCGGGGTGCGAAGCGCCGAACTGCTGCTTCACGGCGGCGAAGCGGCGGCCCAGGTCCTCGTTGTCTCGCTGCAGCTGCAGCAGGATCGGATCCTCCTGGGCGCGGCGGCGATCGTCGTCGCTGATGCCCTGCTCGTTGCGCTGCTTCTTCTCGATCTGCGCGCGCCGCGACTGGGAGATGTTCAGGTCCGCCGTGGTCTGCGCGATGTCGTTGCGCAGCTTCTCGAGCGTCTTCTGGTTCTCGCTGTTGGCCTCGGTCAAGCTGGTGAGGCGGTTCTTCTTGATGAAGTCCTGCACCTGCTGCTTCTTCTGCAGGATCGCGTCGTCGAGCTGCTGACGGCGGTTCTCGAACTGCTTCAGCGTGGTGGAATATCGCGAATCCTCGTCGTTCTGGCGCTTGGCGCGGAACGTCTTCGCGATCGAGTTCAGGATGATCGGGCCGTCCTCGGGAACGTGCGTCAGCATCGAGATGTAGAAGATCTGCGTGCCGCGCTGGTGGCCGGACCGAAGGTCATCCTCGAGATCCAGCAACGCGTCCTCGACGATGAACACGCCCTTGTCGTCGCGGTACGCCTCGCTCCAGACCGTCTTCTGCACCTCCGGGCGCTGCAGCGCCGACTTCAGGTTGTCCTTGCTGATCAGACGGGCCACCTCCGTCTGCGCCAGACGCACCACGGTGTCCTCGGTGGTGATGTCCTTCGCGGAAAGCGCGTTGGCGTCCTCGAGCTGGCTCTTGAGCTCGAAGAGCACCTTGGAGGACCACAGCGGGTAGACGATGGCGAACACGTAGTTCAGGCCCACGCCCGCGACGGCTCCAACGACGAGCGACGCCACGACCTTCAGCAGGTTCTGCCGAAGCACGCGAATCGGATCCAGCATCGGACCCGTTGGACGCGGCCGTTGCTGGTTCGGGGCAGGACGCGGAGTGGATGGTGGGGTGGCTGCGCGAGTCATGGGTGGAGGTCCTCGTTCACTGGAGAGACTTGATGATGCGGTCGCGATCGGCGACCTGTTCGTCATTCAACTTGAAGATGCCCAGTCGCTCCAGCGTGGAGCGCGCCTCGTCCTTGCGCCCGGTGGCCACGAGCGCCTCGGCCAGGTGCAGGAGCGGCGACGCCGTGGGTGACATGGTGACGGCGCGCTGCAGCGGGGCCAGGGACTCCTGGGCCTTTCCGGACTTCAGGAGCACGTACCCCAGCGTGTCCTGCAGGTCCGCAACCTGCGGCGCGATCTCGACGGCCTTCGTCGCCCACGCGATCGCCTTGTCCGGCGCGCTGCCGCACTTGGCCGTCACGAAGGCGGCGTTGTTCAGCGCAGGGGCCGAATCCGGCACCAGCGCGATCGCCTTCTCGAAAAGCGGCAGTGAACGCTGGCAGTCGCCCATGACGTAGGCGATCTCCCCGGCCTCGATGTACGCGGAGCTGGCCAGCTGCGGGTCATCCTTGGTGATCGCGGCGGCCTCCTCGAGGAACTTGATCGCGGGATCCGTGCCGTCCTTGCCATGCTGGCGCCAGACCGTGGAGAAACCCCGAAGATGATGGAAGTCCGGCGCCTTGCCCGCGAGGGCCGAGCGCGCGAACGCCTCGCCTTCCTGTGGTCGATCCGCGAAGGCCTGGGCGAGTGCCCGGTACCAGAGATCCCAGGTTCCCGGTGGATAGGTGCCCTTCGCGATGCCGTCGCGGATGCTCGCATGCGCGTTGCGGAGCGCCTGCAGACCCGCGTCGCGCTGCTTCGAGTTCACGAGCGCCGCGCCAAGCGCGCACTGAAGCGCCGGGCTGGTGGAGACCACCTTCGGATTCGCGCGCAGCTGCGTGACCACGCCAGTCCAGTCCGCCTCCTTGCGCTGCACGCGGGAATTGACCGCCCGCATGAGCGTCTCCTCGGTCGGCTCCGTCGCGAATGCGCGGTCAAAGGCGGCGGTGGCCTCCTGCTCCTTGCCCTGCGACTGGTTGATGGTGGCGATGATCGTCGGCCACTCCGGACTTCGTGGCTCGACCTGCGCCGCCTCTTCCGCCACCGAGATGGCGCGAATCTGGTTGCCCGACCGCATCAACAGCTCGATGAGCAACCGGCGTCCATCCTGGGACTGCGGCGCCGTACGCACGAACTGCTCGATCAGACCGATCGCGCCCGGAAGGTCGTTTCGATCCAGGAACACGTCCTTCTTGACGCGAATCGCCGGCAGGTAGGTGCTCAGCAGTCCGAGCGCCCGATCCGCCGCCTGCTCCGCCGCCTGCAGACGAGCTGGATCACGCGTTCGAAGGAACGCGTTGCGCTCGGCATCGGCCAGGCCAGCCCAGGCCACGAAGTTGTTGGGGGCGATCTCCGTCGCCCGGCGATAGGTCGCGATCGACTTCTCCGCGGACTCCGCGGCCGCTGCACCATCACCGGAAGCCATCGCGGCATCGGCGCGACCGCCAAGAATCGCCGCTCGAAGCATCGCGACCGTGCTGTTGGAATCCCCGAGCGTCTTCTCCGCAAGATCGATGTAGCGGACGGCCGCCTCGTAGTCGCGCAGGTTCTGGCAGATCTCCGCCAGACGCAGCGCAAGATTCGCCTGCGCATCGCCCGTCAGGCCCTGGACCACCGGCTCCAGCACATCCCGAGCGCGCTTCCATTGCTGGCGGTTGAACCAGAAGTCGGACACCTGGATCTCGGCGTTGCGAGTGGCCGGATCCTGCAACTTGATCGCCTGGGCGAACGGCTCCGAGGCGCGCTCCGGCTGGCCATTCTCGGCCAGATAGGCGCCCAGCGAGAGCCAGAGTCGCAAGGCCGCGGCACCCTGGACCTTGGCGATGTCCGCCCGCAGGGACGCCTCGCCCTCCTTCACCTGCCCGAAGCGGGCCAACGCCCGCGCCTTCATGAGCGCCAGCATGGGATCGTCGGGCGTCTGCTTCTGGAGCAGGTCGACGATCTGCATGCCCAGGTCGACATTGGCCTGCGCGGCCTGCTGCAGTTCACGCGTGCGCGTCAGCGGCGTCATGGCCTGCAGCTTCTCCTGCGTGAACTTGCGTCGGCCCTCGGCGTCCACCATGATCGTCGGATCGCCGGGGTTCTCCAGCAGCATCTGGGCGAGCGCCATCGAATTGGCGCGGAAGCCCGGAGCGTCGTTGTAGAGCCGGCGGCGCATCGCGAAGGCGCCCGTGCGATCGCCGACCTGCGACTCGATGGATAGCCACGCGTCCATGGTGTCGCGGTTCGTCGGGTTCGCACGCGCCAGTTCGCGGAGGATCTCGAGCGCGCGAGTGCGCTGGCCACTTCGATCCAGCATCACCGCGTACAGACGCGCCGTGTTGATCTCGTTCGGGCGGCGGTCATAGGCCAGGCGGATCGCCTCGACGGCCTCCTCCAGGCGACCACCCCGCTCGAGCAGGATGCAGATCTGCCGCAGCAGCATGGGCGACTCGTCGCCGGCCTTGCGGGCAGCCTCGAGCAACTGCAGCGCCTCGGTCTGCTTGTCCTGCGCAAGCAATGCCCGCGCACGCAGCGTCGCGCCGATGCCGCGCTCGCCGATCTGGTCGGCGACCCCGGCGATCCGCTCGGTCGTCTGCCAATCCTTGCGCTGCATGGCGTCGAGCGACGAGCGTTCCAGCAAGGCCTCGCTGCGCGGATCCGCCTTCAGTGCCTCGTCAAGCGCCGTCGGCATCATGGCGCGCGCACGATCCAGGGCACCCTGGGCCGTCGCCTTGTCTGCATCCGCAAGGTCCGGCGTCTGCAGCGTCTCATCGAGCTGGCGGGTCAGATCGGAGAGGGCCAGATATCGATAGACCGACTGCACGCGCGGATCCGGGTACTGCAGTCGAACGCCCTCCAGCACACGTTCCAGCGGATCCTTCGACGAGAGCACGGCCTTGAACTGGAGCAGGCGCTCCTCGTTCGGCTGCACCTCGAGACCCTTGTCGATCCACTCCTTCGCCTTCGTGGGATCGTTTCGGACCAGCGCGTAGAACTGGGCGAGGGCGACGAGCAGCCGCACGTCCCGAGGATCAGCCTTGATCGCCTTGTGCCCAGCCAGCAGATCGGCCTCGGCCCCATCCAGGTCGCGCGCGAGCAGCTTGCGCTCGGTGCTGCCCAGCAGCGCCGCGATCGCGTCTCCCTGGTTGGCGGTGGCGGCTCCCGCCGCCGTCGTCTCCATGCCCTCCAACCCATCCAGCTTCGACCTTGCGGCCGTGATCGAGGGATCGATCTCGAGCACGCGCTGATAGGTCTTGCGGGCCTGGTCGTACTTGCCGGTCGCGGACTCGATCTCGCCCCGCATCATCAGGAGCGGCGTGTAGACCGGATAACGCTCCAGACCCTCCGTGGCGACGCGCATCGCGCTGCCCGCCTCCCGGCGCGCCAGGTTCGCGAAGGCCGCGTAGAGGTAGGCGTCCGGCGGCGGCGCGGCCTGTCCCTTCAGGATGGTGTCGAAGAGCGCCACGGCGTCGGCCACCCGATTCTCGGCGATGGCCGCCTTGGCCTGGATCAGCTGCGACGTGCCTCGCTCACCGATCGACTCCAGGTACTTCACGGCCTCGTCGCGCATCGTGGCCAGCTTCGGAAGCATGGCCGTGCGCTTGGCCTCGTCGGCCTCCTGCCGCCACTTCTCGAACGTGGTGTTGAACAGCGTCATCACCGCGTACATGCGAGCCTCGTCCTGCACCAGCGACTCAAGCGAGACCGCGAGGTTCGGCATGCCGCGGGTCTCCTCGGCGACCTCGCTGGCCAGATCCGGCTTCGACTGCGTGGCCGCGACCATGAGCAGGCGCCGCGCGACCATGTCCTCGGGGTGCCGGCGAATCCGTTCCTCCAGAATCGAGATGACCCGATCCAGCCACGCGTTGCTGCGCGCGTTCAGCAGTTCCGCGGCGATCTGCAGCGTCTTGGATCGATCGTCCATCACGGCTTCCGCCACTTCGGAGAGCTTCTTGCGGGCTTCCTCGACCTGCTCAGCCGTCACGCCGGGCTCACGTCGATCGAGCCGTCCGCGCAAGCGGCTCAACTCCGAGACGCGCCATCCATAGCTGTTCGGCAACGCCTTGCGCGCACGCTCCAGATTGGCGTCCAGCTGCTCGAACCGTCGACGCGCATCCGCCACGCGCTGGTCGGAGATCAGCTTCTCCGCGCCAAGCTCCTGCGAACGCAGCAGATCCAGCCACGCGTCCTCCATGGATGGATCGGATGCCACGACCTCCTCGAGGAGCTTCTCCGCGTCCAGGCGCTCCTGTTCGGTGATCGTCTCGGACCGACGCAAGGTGCCGATGGCCTTCCAGTACTTGAACTGGCTCTGGGCCGGATCGGTGGCAGGAATGCGCTGGGCGACGCCGTCTGCCTCGGTCGAGAACTCGCGCCAGAGCACGTCCGCGTTGAAGACGTTGTTGCGGTCGTACAGCGTCTGCATGGCACGGATCCACGGAGCGGGATCCTCCGGGGTCGCGCGCGCGCGCTGCAGACGCACGCCGATCAGCTGGTTGTAGTAGTCGCGTGCCTCGTCGGTCGTGGCGGGGACGAACTTCGAGAGCGCCTGATCCAGCGCCTCGAGATAGCGAACATCGGTCTGGCGCCGACTCACGGCACGACCGAAGAAGCCGACCGCCTTGCGGTAGTCCCCCTCCTTCATGTAGCGCTCGCCCGCCGCGAAGTTCCGCTCGGGTCCGGCCACGCGCTGCCAATACAGCGCAAAGCCGATCAGGCCCGCGCCGATGACCAGGATCGCCAGGAAGATGCCGATGAAACGCAGGTTGAGCTTGGACTTCGCCATGGTTCAGTTCGTCTTGGTTGGGGAATTCTCGGGCGCCGATCCGCCTCGCTCGATCGCAGGCCAGTCCGGCAGGCAGCGCATGAGATGCGGAAGGATCTGCTCGAGCAGTTCCGAAGTCATCTGGTCGAATTTCGGCAGGACCTCGTCGGGACTGCCCGGCAACTGAGCGGAAAACTGCAACTTGCAATAGTAGGCGTACCGGTCGGAGAGCTTGAAGCTCAGGTTCCGCACCGCGAGCGCCGAGGGTGTCACGCCGCCGTTGGCGATGAACAGGTACCCACCCAGCGCCGTCGCCTTGGGATTCCGGGGATCCTGGAAGGCGGTGACGGTCATCTCCATCTTCCCGAGTGGCAGGGCGACCTTCTCGGTCTTGCGCGTGATGGGATCCCGGACGTCGGCCAGCGCGTAGCGCTCGCCCGAGCCGGGCTGCACCGGCCCCCCCGCCTCGTCCCACCCCTTGCGGCTCAGTTGCACGGCGCGAATCATCGGCTGACCACTCATGACCAGGCCATTGGCGTTCCAGCATCGCTCGGGAATGTGCGGCACGGCATCGATCATTCCGGTGTAGTACGCCGCGTGCACCTGCATCAATCCCTTCGATGGATCGCCGTCGACCGCGTAGAACCGATCGAGATAGTTCTGCGTTCCGAGCTCCTCGATCAAGGCATCCGAGAACACGGAGTCCTTGCCCACCTGCTTCCATCTGCCAATCGCGGCCGGCAGCGAGTCGAGCGGCTCCCGCAGCGAGACGGGCTCCTTCTTCAGGTAGACCTGCAACTGGCCGAGCGCCACCCGGAACCCGAGGCCACCGAGCGCGAGCGCGGCGCACCCCGCGATGAAGGCGGCTCGAACGGAGCGGTCAACCTGCATGGCGCGCCTCCGGGGATTCGGCCACGATCAGGTTGCTCAGGATCCACAGCACCAGCAGGTAGAGCAGGAACGCCGGCACCAGCCAGAGCAGCCCGATGAAGTGGTGGAACTCGCCCGCGGCGAACTCCGGGTTGATCAGCGTGAGCAAGCCCAGCGTCGCGACGCGGAGCACGTTCACGAACACGGCGACCGGCACCCCCATCAGCACCAGCGCGACGCGCTGCCAAAGGGTCGGCAGGCTGACGTAGGCCATCGCGACGCCGAGCGCAAGGAATGCCACCAGCATGCGCATGCCGCTGCAGGCCTCCGCCACGTTCAGCAGGTGTGGCTTGCCCGAATCGAAGACCGTGAGAACGTTGCCGGTGAGGTCCACGTCCATGCCGACCACGCTGAGCAGCAGGTACGCCCCCTTCGCCGAGATGTCCTGGAGCCGATAGGTCACCACGCTGATGAAGCGCTCGCTCACGTACTGGCCGAAGACGGCCACGTAGGCGAGCGGGAACCAGAGCCAGCGCATCCATCCCCAGCCCGTGACCAGAAGCACCATGCCGAACAGCGCCATGCCGACCGCGACGCCGCGGATGTTGTGATGCTGCAGCGCCGCCGGTCCAAGCGAGCATGCCGCGTAGCCAACGAGTCCGAGCATCACGAGCACGAGCCCCGACCACGCGGGCCGGACCTCGGTCTTCAGGAGCGCCTCTCGCTTCATCCACACGAACCATCCGCCGATGGCCGGGATGAGCAGGGTGTGGCCCCAGTCCGAGGGATGGCTCAGCGAGTAGCGAACCTGCTTGGAGAGCCAATCCCAGAACACGACCGTGAAGAGCGCCAGCGCGATCGATCCAGCCAGGATCGCGCGACGGGCATCGACCTCGATGCCGCGTTCAGAGCGCGTTGCCGGGATGGCGGTTTCGGCCAGGCTCACGGGCGTTCTCCTGCATCTTTTCGCGGGAGGGGCACCGGGCGCCTACGAGGTCGTCACGGTCCCGTTCACGCGTTCTTCACGTCACTGTCCGACCACGTTGACCGGCGGTGCGCCGAAGATGTCGTTGCCCCAGTTCCGGTCGACCAGGAAGCCGAAGCCATAGGTCATGCGGAAGCCGTTCCGGATCACCGCCAGCGGGGTGGCCCAGAAGTTGGTTCCGATGTTGATGTGGTCATCCGGACGCAGGAAGATGTCCGGCTCGGAACGGTTCCGGATCGCGGCCAGATTCACGCGGATGCAGGCTTCCTTGTCCGAACCGATGCGGCGGACCAGATCCACGCGCTGCGGAATCGCGAGCTCACCCAGACCGCCGGCGGCCGCCACGAGTCGGCTGAGCGTCAGCTTGCCGGAGGTCGGAAGGTTGTACACGCCGGGCCGCGCGATCAGGCCGTCGATGTAGACCACGCCGACATCGCCGGTGTCGCAGTACAGCATGTCATCCGGTCGAATGATGACGTTCAGGTTCGAGGCGCCGCGAACGAGCTGGTTGTAGTCGATCTCGATGACCCGGCTCTCGAAGGCCTTCTTCGCCTGGTTCTTGGTGCGCGCGCGCGCCGCCTCGCCGGTCTTGAGCCCGGGGGTTCCGTTGCCTGCAGCGGACTCGGTGCTCGCCGGCTCCGACGGCGCTGCCGTCGCGGCGGACTGGACTTCGCCGCCACGGCCCATCTTCACCCAAGCCTGCGTGGCCGGGTCAAAGACGAATCGATCGCCCTCCTCGGGCACGGAGGCCGGTGCCGTGCCGACATCCTTCGCCTTGGCCGGCTCGAGCGAATCGATGTCGACCGGCGGTTCCTGGCGAGCGCTGTTTCCGAGCATGCCCATGCGGGCAGGCTTGGGTTCCGCGGCGGGTTCCGGTTGCCCGGCGGGTGGCGGCTCGGACGCCGGTGCCGCGGCTGGCGTCTCGGTTGCAGCCGGCGCATCCGACGGCTTGTCTGACGCTGGCTGCTGCGGAGCGGGCGCTCCCGGAGCCGTCTCCGGCGCGCCGGGCGCGGTGCCGGGCAGCGCGTTGATGAGGTCGTCGATCGCGGATTCCGAGGGCGCGGTTGGCACGCTCGGCTTGCCGGATTCCACCGGTGCCTCAGCCCCCGTGGGGGTCTCGCCAGCAGGAGTCGTTGGCGTGGCTGTGCCGCCGCTGCCTCCCGCGAAACTGTTCTCGTACTGGGGCGCGGTCGCCTTGGCGCGCGTGATGAGCACGCGCGTCGTGGTCGGAGCGGCGCCACGCGCCAGCGCAAGCGCATCCAGCACGCGAAGGTCCGGCTTGTTCAGGGCAAACAGTCCCGGCTGCTCGACCGAACCAAGCACGCGGAACTGGTAGGCACGCGCCTCCTCGACCGAGATGAAGGCCTTGGGGTTCGTGATGATCCCGGCCAGCCGCTTCTTGACGTCCTCTTCGAGTTGCTCGACGGTCAGTCCGGCGGCCGGCATCTGGCCAATGATGGGCAGCGAGATGCGACCCGATTGGTCGACCACGCGGGTCGAGATGTCGGTCTGGTCCGCCGAGATGAGCTGGGGAATCGACACGCGAATCACGTCACCTGCGGCCAGCTTGTACTCGAGCTGGTTCGGGATCAGATCCTCAGCCGAGGGCTGGGTGTAGACGATGCTCGTGTCGGCCGCCTGCTCGATCACGTCGATTCGGGTCAGGATCGGAATGGCGGTCGGGGTGGTCTGGAAGTATCCCGTTCGCTGCGGATCGATGAGCCAGCCGTTGGTCTCGCAAGCTGCAAGAGCCGTCAAGGAGGCCGCAAGGGTCAACGTTCGGAGCGCGAAGTGCACGGTCGGGGTCTTCCTGGAAGGGTCAGATCGTTCGATCCAGCGAGCGAGCAAGCGTGAGGCGGGCAAGACTACCTTCCTCAAGCAGGCGCATTTCATCGACCAATCAGCGCCTGTTCAACGAGTTTGGGTATTTCCGGACTTGGCCACCACCCAGGTGCCGGCGCCTGCTTTGATCACTTTGAGAGAAGCGTCTCGAGTACCGCCATGCGCGCCGCAACCCCATGCGTCACCTGGCGCAAGATGCGAACACCACCGTGTTCATCGGCGACCGAGTCATCGATTTCGATGCCCCGGTTCACCGGGCCCGGGTGCAAAACCACCGCATGAGGCTTGAGTCGGGCGGCGCGATCAGGAGTTAGACCGAATAGTGTCCTATAATCTGTCGCGATCCCAGATCCAGCTCCTCGCTCCGCCTGAATTCGAAGAAGCATGATCGCGTCAATTTCGTCAATGATCGAATCCAGATCGTGCGTTATAGACACATTTCCAGATCCACTATGCACGATCTGATCAGCTGAAAGGAGCGTGGGGGGTCCGACCAGAAGCACTTCAGCTCCCATCAGGGTAAGGCCCTGAATGGCCGAGTGCGCGACCCGGCTGTTGGCAATGTCCCCGACGATCGCGACCCGCCTGCCTTCGAGCGCGCCAAGCGACTCGCGAAGGGTCACCAGATCCAAAAGCCCCTGGGTGGGGTGTTCATGACGCCCGTCGCCCGCATTGATCACTGGAATCCGGACCCGCTTGGCCACCATCGCAGGCCCGCCCGAAATGCTGGTCCGGATGACGATGGCCGCCACCCCCATCGCCTCGACGTTCAATGCAGTGTCGATCAGGCCCTCGCCTTTGCTGGCGCTGGATCCAGCCGACGTGAGGTTGAACACCTGGCCGCCAAGCCGGTGGACCGCGGTTTCAAAACTGCAGCGCGTACGAGTGGAATCCTCAAGGAAGAGGTTCGCGATCACCCGTCCGGCCAGCAGTTCCTTGCGCGGCGAGCGGCCCTCGGCAATGGGAAGGTTGGCCTCGGCGCGCTCAAGAAGCGCCGTGAGGGCCGGCTTCGAGAGCCCCTCGATCTGGAGGAAGTCCTGCTTCACGGCCCCCACGATATCCCCTTCGGGCGCTCGGTGCCGAGGCCCGCCAGTACCCTGCACCCATGCCGCGTCGCATCTGGGTGACGGCCGACACGCACTTCGGCGAGGCGGACGCCCTGACCATGTTCGGGCGGCCCTTCGCATCGGTCGCGGACATGGACGATGCGCTGGTGGAGGCGATCAACGCCCGGGTGATGCGCGGCGACCTTCTGCTGCACCTCGGCGATTTCTGCGGACCGCATCCGGAGGGCCGAAAGGCGCAGGTCGCCCATGCGCGTCGCATACGCGACCGCATCCGCTGCAAGCGGTTGGCACTGGTGCGCGGGAACCACGATCCCGAGTCCACGCGCTTCCGATCGCTCTTCCACCGAATCGACGACCTGCGTTCGTGGCGAGCGACAACGGACCGCGTCCGAGTGAACGCTTGCCACTGGCCGCTGCGCCTGTGGCGCGGCCAGTTCAAGGGCGCGGTTCTGCTGCATGGTCATGCACATGGCGGCCTTCGCGCCATGCCGCGAGCGATCGACGTGGGTGTCGATTGCTGGCAGTGGAAGCCGGTGGAGCTCTCCTCGCTGCTGGCGTGCGTGCTGCGGACACCCGCCGAGCGTCCCGATGGATGGCCGCGACTGCAGCGCGACCAGGACCCCGACCGGCTGCCCGATGCGCCGCATGCGGGTTAGCATGCGCGCATGAAGCGAACGGCTGCATGGCTCGCACTCGTCGCGCTCGCGACAGGCTGCGCATCGAACTCGTCGACGATCGGCTCCAGGCCCCTGCTTGCGATCGATCCCGCCGCCGTGGAGGGAACGTGGGCCCTCACGGACGAGCGCAACCAGACCTTCAACGTGATCCTGCGCGAGGACGGCTCGGCGACGAGCACCTGGAGCCGCGGCATGGATGGCGCGAAGGGCGAACAGGGCGGATGGAGCATCCGCGAGGGTGTCCTGTACGTGCGCTGGACCGACGGCTGGCTCGACACGATCCGCGTGGGCCGGTACGGATTCGAGAAGTTCTCCTACGAGCCATCCGATCGCGAGGGCGACACGCCCAGCAGCTTCGGGCAGGCCGTGAAGATCACCGACGACTCGGAGAAGTGGGTCGGCGTGTGGCGCACCAGCAGCGTGGGCGCCAACACGAAGGACGAGGATCTCTTCGTGTGCCTGTCGAGCGACGGCGCCGCCGTGAAGAGCATCGACGCGATCAACTCCGGCTGCTGGCAGCAGCAGCCGATGGGTCTGGCGATCCACTGGAGCGACGGCTGGTTCACGCTGCTCACGCAGGATGGCGATACCGTGACCGGCAAGAGCTGGGCCCCGGGCGCGGATCGCGCCGGGCCACCGACGGGATCCTCGAACTGGCTGGAGGTCGTCGAATGAGCGCGCCGCGCATGCGTCCGTTCCTGGCTGCGCTGCTCGCCCTGGCCGGCTGCCAGAGCTCGCCCTTTCCGGATTCCATGTCGCCCACGCAGCTGCAGGAGCGCAGCATGGACTCGGGCGGCCAGCCGCTGCCCTACTACGACCTTGATGACGGGGACAACGAGGACCCCTGCATCGACCAGTCGAACTATCCGAACGGTGGCGAACCCTGGTGGAACTCGCCGGGTTACATCGGCGGCTGAGCCGCGCTCAATCGCCCTCGACGCCGTCGATCTTCCACAGGCTGCCAGGGCCTGATTCGCCTCCATCGAAGGCGCACAGGATCAGTTCGCCGTCGAGGAGCTCGCCGAAGCTGCTCCACATCTGGGCCGCAGCGCCACGCCGCCAGACGACCACGGGCTCGCCGCAGCCTCCATCGCCACAACGCAGTCCCCAGATCGTGCCGAAGGCGTAGTCCGCGTAGAGGTACGCGCCAAAGAGACCCGGAAACCGCGCGCCGCGATACACGAAGCCGCCGGTCACGCTCACGCCATCGCCGTGACCATACTCCGCGATGGGCTCGATGTAGTCCGTGCCGAACGCCCCCGCGCGGGCCGGCGCAAAGGCGTGACGACCTTCGCGCACGTTCCATCCGTAGTTGCCGCCGCGCTGGATGATGTCGATCTCCTCCCACGCGTTCTGGCCAACATCGCCGCCATAGAGCTTGCCGGTGGCGCGATCGAAGCTCATTCGCCAGACGTTGCGCAGGCCGTAGGCCCACACCTCGGGCGCGGCCTTCGCGTTGCCCACGAAGGGGTTGTCGGAAGGCACGGCGTAGGGCTTGTCCCCCTCGGCGCGATCGACATCGATGCGGATCACGGTGCCAAGCAGCGTGGAGGGATTCTGACCATGATTGTGCGGATCGTTCGCCGCGCCACCGTCGCCGATGCTGAGGTAGAGCATGCCATCCGGACCAAAGAGCGCCGTTCCCCCGTTGTGATTCGAGTAGGGCTGCGGGATCTCCAGCAGCACCTTCGCGCTGCGGACGTCGGGCTTGCCCGAGGCGCGATCGACCGTGAACCGCGTGAGCTCGCTTCTGCGCGGGCTCGACGCCGTGTAGTACAGGAAGAACTGCCCGTTCTCGGCGAACTTCGGATGGAAGGCCATCGAGAGCAGGCCCTCCTCGTTGCCCCGATCGTTCACCTGCTCGCGAATGTCCATCCAGGTCGGAGCGCTCGTGACGGACGTGTCCTGGAGATCCAGCCGCACGATTCGTCCCGCCTGCTCGAGCACGTAGAGCGAGCGCGCATCGCCCGGCGCCTGCAGGGCCTGCACCGGCCGGCGGAGCTGCAGCGCCGGAAACAGTCGCGAGACGCGGATACGCGGGATCGGTCCCTTGTTCGGGTTGGGCAACGGGGACGTCGGTGGCTGCGCCTGCTGGAGCAGGACGGCAAGCAGCAGACTGATGATCAGGTTCGCGTTCATGACGGCATGGGCTCCAGGGTCTGGTGCGCTTTCGCAAGGGCCGCTCGGATCGATTCGGCCAGCGGAGGAATCGAGAGGGGCGCGCTTCCCTCGGCCTTGTTGTTCACGATCACGAAGGCCTCGCCGCCCGCAGCCAGGCAGGCCGCGACGAGCGCCGCGATCTCGTGGCGCGCGGCGGCGTCAGGTGCGGCAAGGCGATCGAAGGGCTCATACGTGCTGCGGGCCTCCTCGTAGCCGAGTCCGTGACCCAGCAGCCAGCGCACGAGAAGCACGGGCTCGCGCGATGGATCCAGCCCTGCCTCGCGCAACGCGATGGACTGGCGCGCCGCGCCGGGCATCGAGGGAATCAGGCCGATGCCCGGCATCGCGGCGTGCGCGCGCAGCACCTGCGTGAACTGGCGACATGCCGTGCCGCGAAGCATCGCGTCGTTCCGGAACTCCACCGCGTAGCGTGGCCCCTTCGGAAGTCCGGCAAGGAAGGCCTCGAGTCGATCGAGCAGGTCATGCTCGCTCATCAGGACCTCGCCCTTGCCGATCGGGATGTGCGCGAACTGGAACAGGATGGGTCCGCAGCTCGCGCCAAGCCCCTCGACGATCGGACCAACCACGGCATCCGTCGCCCATGCGGCGTCCAGAAACCGCGGATTGATGGCGCCATGCAGCCGTGCGGCGGACACGTCACCCAGCGTGCTTCCATCGGACTGCAGGAACGGACGCGTGCACGCCTGATGCGCCTTCACCATGAAGCGGAAGTTCGACGGCACCTGTGCCGCGAGCGCGCGCAACGTCTCGATGGAGGGCGTCTCATAGAACGATCGATCAAGACCGACCGTCGCATGGAGCGGCTGGTGCGCATACGCCGCCAGACCTTTCGAGGCGATCTCGGAGACCGGTGCCTTCGCCGCGTAGACGAATCCACGCCAGCCCGGGAACGACCAGCTGCTGGTGCCGAGCCGCACGCGCGGTCCAAGTCCAGCCGCAAGGCGTGCGGACTCCGGTGAAACCGGAGCCGGCGCCACGATCTCCATCGCGCGGTCGCGCGGCGAATTGCCGAACAGCGATGGTTCCTCGCGCCGCGCTGGCATGCCACAACGGTAGCGCAGTCGCTCGTAGACTTCCCTGCATGTCCAATGCAGGCCTTGGCAAGGGCACGCGCTTCCTGGTGGCTGGCGCCTGCGCGGTCGTGGTGATCGCGGGACTCCGCGCGGCAAGCGGATTGATCGTGCCGGTGCTGGCGGCAGCCTTCCTGGCGGTGATCTCGCTTCCGCCACTCGCCTGGTTGCGGCGCGTGGGGGTGCCGCGCTGGGCAGCCGTGGTGGCGCTGCTGGCTCTCGTCGTGGCGGTGCTCACCATCGCCACGCTGATCGTGACGCGCAACGTCGCGATGCTCGCGGACAACCTGCCCGGCTACCAGCTGATCCTGGACGAGCGACTGGAGCGGATCGACGCCTGGCTGAAGGAGCGCAACATCTCCGCGGACCTGTCGTCGCTGGTCGACGAGGCCCGCCCCGGCAACCTGATCGGATACGCCACCAGCGGACTGAGCGCGCTTGCGGGACTGGCGAAGGATGGGATCTTCGTGCTGCTCACCTTCGCGTTCCTGGCGGCCGAGGCGGCCGTGATTCCCGGAAAGATCCGCCAGATCACCGGCCGTGCCGACGATGATCTCGACCGCTTCGAGGTGATCCTGGCCGATGTGCAGGGCTATCTCGGCGTGAAGCTGCAGACCAACCTGCTCACGGGCGCGCTGGTCACGATCTCCTGCTGGATGCTCGCCACCCCCTACGCGCTGCTGCTCGGCTTGCTGGCGTTCCTGATGAACTTCATCCCGACCTTTGGCGCGATCATCGCGGCCGTGCCGGCGGTGCTGCTGTGCCTGGCGATGAACGACTGGGCGTGGGCGCTTGGAATGGTCGCCGCGCAGGTCGTGATCAATGTCGCCATCGGCAACGTGCTCGAGCCTCGCCTGTTCGGCCGCCGCCTGGGGCTCAGCGCGGCGGTGGTGTTCCTGAGCCTGGTGTTCTGGGGTTGGGTGCTCGGACCGATCGGCATGCTGCTGAGCGTGCCGCTCACGATGGTGGTGAAGATCCTGCTCGACAACAGCGAGGACCTGCGCTGGATGGCCGTGCTCCTCGGCCCCGGCACCACGGGCGCGACGCCTCCACGCGCATCCGCCGATGCTTCCCGTTGAAACGCTGGAGCGGCTGACGCGCGGCGATGGTGCCAGCGCGCTCGCCGAGGCGATGGACTGGGAGGCACCAGGCCCGGCCCAGGTCGAGCGGCTGCGACGATCCCTGGATGCCGTGACCGCCTCGGCGGCGCTGGAGGTGGCACGCGCACGGCGATCGCTGCAGGGCCGGATCGACGCGTGGGCGACCTACTGGTGCGATCGTGATGGGGCCGCGCAGGCGAGTGACGACGCGAGCGCTCGATGGAAGGCGTCGCGGTTCCAGGGCGCGGGTGCGGTGGTCGATCTCTGCTGCGGAACGGGCGCGGATCTGGCCGCGATCGCGCGCGTGACCGCGGCGCGCGGCGTGGACCTTCGCCCCGACCGCGCATGGATGGCCGCCCGCAACTCGGACATGCCGACCACCGTCGCCGATGTGACCGCGCTGGCGTTCGAGGAACGCGTCGCCCACGTGGATCCCGCCAGGCGCGACGAGAAGAACGATCGAAGGCTGCACGGCTGGGAAGCGATGATGCCAGGTGGCGCCTTCATCCTTGGTCTCTCGAGGCGACTCGAGGGCCTGATGGTGAAACTCGGCCCCGGCGTGGAGATTCCTGCCGATCAGATGCCGACAGGGGCGGAGCTTGCCGTGCTGTCGCGCGGAGGTCGTCTCACGCAGGCGGTGCTCTCGACAGGCTCGCTGGCCCGGCATTCAGGCCAGCGCGTCGCCGTGCTCCTGCAGCATGGAGTCGAGATGGCCGGCATGCCGACGTGGACATCAGGTCGGGGCGATTCCGCGTGGGCCCCGAGTGACGCATGGCATCGATTCATCGCCGAGCCCGATCCATCTCTGGAGCGGACCGGATTGCTGCCGTTGGCGGCGCGCGCCGAGGGCCTTCTGGAACGCGCGCCCGGTCTTGGGCTGTGCACGCGTCCGGAACCGCCCGCACGGACCTCGCCGTGGTTCCGGTGGTTCGAATGGCTCGAGAGCGGTCCCGCGCGTCTCGATCACCTCGGGCGACGGCTCGCGGAACTGAACGCGGGCGAGGTCGATGTGAAGGTGCGCGGAGGCGCCGCTGATGCGGACGCGTGGTCCCGCGCGCTTCGCGGCAAGGGCACGGCGTCCTTCGTGGTGTTCGTGCATCGGATCGGCCAGGGCGCCGAAGCCGTGATCGCGCAACGCCGTCAGGCAGCAGGTGCCGACGTTCCGTCGGTCTTCTCCATGCAGTCCTGAAGCTCCGCCTCCGGGATCGAGAGGAACGCCTTCACGATCGCGGGATCGAAGTGCGTGCCCGAGCCTTCCTCGATGATGGCCCGCGCCTTCTGCAGCGGGAAACCATCGCGATAGGGGCGCTTGCATGTGATCGCGTCGAACACGTCGGCGACGGCGAGCACGCGGCCGATCAGCGAGATGGCCTCGCCCTTCAGCTGCCGCGGATAGCCGGTGCCGTCCCACTTCTCGTGATGGTCCAGCACGCCGGGCAGCACCGCCTGCATGATGGGGTAGGCCTGCAGCAGATCGTGTCCGGCCTGCGGGTGCTTGCGGATCTCGGCGAACTCGGCCTCGTCCAGCCGGCCCGGGCCCTGCTTCAGCAACACGCGATCGGGCACCGAGATCTTGCCGATGTCATGCACGCGACCGCTGTCGTGGATCAGCGTGCAGGTGCGTTCATCCAGTCCGGCCGACCGCCCCACGATGCGAGCCAGCCGCGCCACGCGACGCGAGTGGCCGCCGGTGCATGGGTCGCGACGATCGACCGCGTCGGCGATGAGCTGCACCATGTCGCGACCATGCGCGAGCTTCTCGAACTGCGAGGCCGCCATGCGAACGAGCGCGTTGGCCACGCGGGCCGCCTCCTCCAGGCGCTTTCGCTCACCGGGATCGCCCCGGCCACTCCCGTTGTCCGCGTACAGGAAGCCGAAGCGCCCCTGCTCTCCCACCGGCATGCAGAAAGCCTGATTCACCGCGACGCGCTCCAGGCTGGCGACGATCGCCTGATCGCCCGCACCACCCTTGTCCGTGACCAGCACCATGCCGTCGCGCGCGTTGCGCAGCATGGTGCGGCTCATGCGCAGGTGACCCGATCGATCGGTCACCTCGCCAATGCTCTCGAGCACTTCCACGCCATCGACGGCGCTGGAGCGGCGCACGAACGCGACATTGGCGAAGCGCGTGGCCTGCTCCACGGCCTGGACGAGCTTGACTCGCATGTCGTCCTCGGAGCCCTCGCGCTGGAGCGTCTCGCTCAGGTCCAGCAGCAGCGCCAGGTGCTCATGATCGAAGTCCTGGTTGCGACCGGCAAGGAGCCGCTCGAAGGCTTCCCTGGCATCGTCCGCGCCACCCATCATCGTGGCGCCATGTGCGCCCGCCATGCTCATCTCGAGCATGATCGGCCCGCACGCGAGCACATCGCCGTCGGACAGCTCCTGCGATTCGTCCTTGCCAAGCCTTCGACCGTTCACCGACGTGCCAGCCTGACTTCCGGAATCCTGCACGCGCCATGCGCCCGACACGAAATCAAGGCGCGCGTGACTGCGGCTGACCTTCGGGTCGTTCAGCACGATCTGGCAGGTTGGCAGGCGCCCGACGAGAAGCGGCCCCGGAGGCGTGAGCGGAAATGTGGTGGTGCCCTCCGCACGCTTCCAGATCAGGCTCGCCTCGGTCATGCCGGTCAGCGTACCGCGGCGATCAGGGTGCCTTCACCGCGCCACCCGCAGGAACAGGCGCGGCCGTCGCGAGATCCTGCTTCGCGTTCGCCACGCTGCCGGAGATCGCCGGCAACCCCAGCAGCGCGAGCGCGGTGTTGCCCGCGTCGGCGTTGCGGATCGGCGGTGCGCCCGTGGCGGCCATTCGCTCGCCGGGTGGTGGCCTGGTGCGAGTCGATGCGTTGATCTCGTACAGGTCGACGGGTTCGCTGTCGGCACCCAGCCAAACCAGGAACGGGATCCGGAAGTTGATCGGCGCAGCCGGATCCGTGTGGCTCTTGAATGGCACACCACCGCCATGATCCGCCGTGAGCACGATCGCCACGCGACCCTTCCACGCGGGCTCCGCATCGATCGCCGACAGGATCCGGCGCACGGCCTCGTCGATCGCCTGGACGGACTTGCGGTACGGCGAACCGTCGGTCAGGTCCCAACCCTGGCCGTGCCCCGCGAAGTCCGCGTTCGGAAAATGCACCATGGTCAGGCCGCGCTTGCCCTTGCGCACGGCGTCGCGCATCGAGGCCAGCGCAAGATCGGCGATTCCCGCGGGCTCCGGCGTGCAGGCGAACGAATCGATCTTGTCCTTGCCGTCATCGGGCGCAAGCTGATCCTGGTCGCCGGCATCCTCGCCGTAGCTCTGCTCGAAGAGCACGAACTTCCACTTGCCGGCCACCAGCGCGGTGTGCAGCCCTCGGTCATGCGCGACGTCGAACATGCTGTCGATGTCGCTGCCCTTGCGCAGCGAGAGCGTGCCGCCATGCTTGCGTGCGGGTGGATCCGTGTTCTCCGTCCATCCGTGACCGTTCTCCCCCGCCACCGGCCGTCCAGTCACCATGGAGACGTGATTGGGAAGCGTGATCGAGCAGTCGGGGTCACAGCGCGCATCCAGCGTGTGCGGGCCTCGTGCCAATCGCGCCAGGCCTGGGTAGGTCTCGGCAAGCTCCGGTCCAACGCATTCCGGACGCAGGCCATCCACCGAGATCATCAGCACGTGATCGAAGGTCTTCGCCGCGGCCTCGGGAGCCGGGGTCGCGAAAGAGGCCAGAAGCGCAAGAGCCCAGGACAGTCGGCGCATGAACATCGCGAACAAGCCTACCCCTCTCCAGGGCACGGCTGGCCAGGCGAACGGTGAAGAACATGCAAGGCCTCGTCATCCGGAACCGTGGCGCGAGGAGGATGGTCCTGCGCGGGGCGGCGGGCTGTCTGAGCTCGCCGCCGGAGGCCGGCGACGCGTTGAGTGGACCTGATCGGGCTCGAACCGACTACCTCTTCCATGCCATGGAAGCGCTCTCCCAAATGAGCTACAGGCCCAGGGAAGTGACTTGGTTGTCCGCCAGACCCCGTGGTCCGATGGGTCGATGAGTGTACCCGAAGCCCCCGCTGCCGCCAGCACACCCATCCAATGGCTTTCGGACGCCCCGCCGCGGGGCTTGGGCGCCCGAGCACCGATTTCAGCGCTCAGGGGGCCGTGAGCGCCTCGGCCAGCGTGCCCTTCTGCACCACGCCGACCCACTTCTTCACCATCTGGCCGTTCTTGAACAGCATGACGGTGGGGATGCTCTGGATGCCGTACTTCACGGCGATGCCCTGATGGTGGTCCACGTTCACCTTGCCGACCTTCGCCTTGCCGGCGGTCTCGGTGGCAAGTGCGTCGATGGTCGGGGTGAGCATGCGGCAGGGCATGCACCACTCCGCCCAGAAGTCGACGAGCACGGGCACGCTGCTCTTGAGGACCTCGGACTCGAAGTTTGCGTCGGTGAACTCGAGGGTGTTGGCGCTGGCCATGGAGATGTCTCGGTGAAGTTTCGGAATGCGCCTGCGGAACGCTTCGCGGGCGGGACGGCGATCCTAGCAACCCTGATCCGCGCGGAACACCGCACGAACCTGCGCATGTGGCGCGACATCGTGAACCCGAAGCACGGCCGCCCCTCCCCGAATGGCCAGCACCGCCGCGGCCAGCGTGGCCGGCAGGCGATCGGCCGGATCCGGCGCACCAGCCACAGCGCCCAGGAAACTCTTGCGCGAGACCCCGACCAGCACGCGGTGGCCGCTTGCCACCAACTCGTTCAGGCGTCGCAGCATCTCGAAGTTCTGCGCAACGCTCTTGCCGAAGCCGAACCCGGGATCCAGCAGGATGCGCTCGCGCGGAATGCCCGCGCGCACCGCCGCATCCACGCGCGACCGAAGCCAACCAAGCACGTCGTGCACCACATCGGCGTAGAGCGGTTCGTGCTTGTACTGGTCGCTGTAGCGATCCTGCCCCGGCGGAACCAGACGGTGCATCAGCACCACGTCCGCCTGCGCGTGCGCGACGACCTGCAGGATCCGCGGATCCTCGGTGCCGGCGCTGACATCGTTCACCATCGTGGCGCCGGCCGCGAGCGCACGCTCCGCGACCGCCCCAAGGGTGGTGTCCACGCTGATGCATGCCGCACCGGCTGCGCGCAGTCCCTCGATCACGGGCACCACGCGTCGGATCTGCTCATCAACCGGCACACGCTCGGCGCCGGGCCGCGTGCTCTCGCCACCCACATCGATCCAGTCCGCGCCCTCGCCGAGCATCCGCAGGCCATGCGCGATCGCGGCGGGCACGTCCATGGTGCGACCACCGGCATGAAACGAATCCGGTGTGCAGTTGAGGATGCCCATCAACTGCGGCAAGTCGATGCGCGTGCCGCTCACGGATCCTCGTCGGGCGACGGCTTGCCCCGCGGCGCGCCGGACTTCTGGCCCCGCGGCTGCGCTGGCGCAGGATCGGGATCGACGGGCTCCGCATTGACGCCCTCCTCCTCTTCGGGCACCTGCGAGGCCCTGTACGCCTCGGTGATCACGCCGATCACGCCGGTGGGAACCATGGTGGCTGTCTCCACGCGGCCATCCTGCACCTCGACCGAGAAGGCGATGGGCTCGAGGCTCGGTGGCGCATCGGGCAATTGCAGCCCCATGCCCGGGAAACTGTTCGCGGCCTGCCGCACGACCGAGAGCAGCGAACCGACTCCCACATAACCGACGATGTCCGCATCGGGCGCGATCCACGCACGCAAGGCCTCGATCACGGGCTCGGCTTCGAGCGTCTCCTTGCCCTCGGAGGCTCGAATGCCGCGCTGCAGCACGTCGGGTCGCTGGCTGAAGGTGACGAGCAGGCCGCCCGGCATCTCCTTGGCGAAGCCGTGCGGGCCACGCGGACCGAAGACCATCGTGCGCGCCATGCGCTGCATGGGATCGATGCCGCGTCGACGCGCACCGGCCGCGGGCGCAGCCGCATCCTTGGGAGCCGCCGCCTCGGTGATGGCATAGGCATCGGCCACCGTGCCATCCTTCAGCGCGCGGTTCTCCTCCCAGGTCACCTTCCGCTCCATGGCACCGTCGATGCCGGCAAGGCCCTTCATCCAGTCGCGCATGAGCGTGCGGGCCTTCGCGGGCTCCTGCGTTGAAAGCCATGCCATCGCCTCGTTCAGCACGCCGCCGCCGGCCATGCCCAACTTGCTGGGATAGATCGCGAACTGCATGCCATCGAGCAGTTCGCGGTTCTCGCGGATCCACTCGGGAATCGCGGGCGCGCCCGGCACCTGCGAGGCAAGATCGATGAAGGCGCCCCCACCACCGAGCCCGCGCATGTCGGCCGCGAAGGCGACGACGAAGGGCCCCTTGGGCAGTCGCGTGAGCTTGGCGGGCTGTCCGCGCGCGCCGCCCATGGTCGCGCGTCCCAGCGGGCTGTCGGGCGTCATGACCGCGTAGGTGCGCATCGCGACGCCGAGCGGATCAAGATCGATCGCAACCACGCCGTCCTGCACGCCGTCGTTCGTGGCGGAGGTCTTCGCCGAAGGTCCGGCTTCGGCGGTGGTCGCCTGCGCGACCGGCGCATTCACCTTCCGGCCCATCACGCCGTCGAGCTGCGCCTGATCCTTGTCGTCCACCACGCCGTCACGGTTCAGGTCGGCGCGATTCTCGCCACGCTCACCCATCTCCAGCAGCAGCATGGCGCGATCGCCACTGTCGATCTCGCCGTTGCCGTCGAGGTCCGCGCGTGCGAGGCTCTCGCTTGAAACCGCGGGCGCCGCTGCATCCAGGGCCTCGGCGCCTTCGGCCTGCGCACCACGCGCTCGACCACGCTGCATCGACTCGCCCTGTTCGCGCATCTGCCGCATCGCGTCGGGGCCTCCCCATGCCGCGGCGTCGCCGGAGAACAGCACCTCCGTGCCGCGAATTCCCACGCGATCGGTGATCCGCTTGGCCAGGCCCGACTTCTGGTCATAGGCATCGACGAGCTGCTTGTTTCGTGAAACCAGGATGTGTCGACCCAGGTCCCGGGCGTGCAGCCGCCCGTACTGCGGATGGTCGAAACCCGGCTGCCCATCGGCTGCCGGCTTCAGGCTGGACTCCATCGCGGCCTTGCCGTCGGTGACCGGGACGAGCACGCAGAATTCCGCGCGCCCCTCGGTCATCTGCGACCAGAGCACAAGGGATCCGCTCTCGTCGATTCCCGCGCCCACACCGGTCTGCGCGCGAACCAGATCGAGCGGACGCAGCGGCACGGCGGAAGCGTCGCCCTCGATGCGAGCGAGGCACTCCGCCATGTCGTCGGACGCGAGCTTCAGGTTCGGCACCACGAGGACGCCCAGCGCGGACTCCGGCGCAAGATCGATGGCCGCGCGGAAGGCGTTGGCGCCCGGCGTGCGACGGACCGGGGCATCGTCCGCTGGCGCGACGCTGGTGATGAGCGCAAGAACGCAGGGAAGAACGATCCGGATGGAGAGGCTGGACGGCATGTCGACGAGGCCTTTGTGGGAATTCCGCGCGCGTTGCGGGGCGTGCAAGAACCGGTGCGGACGGCGTACTGTACGCGCCAGATGCCCTCGCACGCCTCGATCGACTGCCTGTCCGGATGCGCGATCGCCGCGCTGATGGCGGCGCTGCTGGGCGCGCTCCTTCGAAGCTGCGGCCTGCGTCGCTGCTGGGCCATCGCGGGTCTGCTGACGGGTGTGCTGATTGGGGTGCAAGGTCTCGGGCGCATGAACGACCGAATGTTCGAGCGCTTCTTCATGGGCGCCGGCGAGGCGCGCAGGTCCCTCTTCGTGGCCTCGCGTTCGATCGAGGTGACCTCGATGGTCGCCGTGCCGCAGGGAGCCACCATCGACGAGGAGCAACTGGCTGGCCTGGAAGCCGAGCGCGCCGCAGCCGCGACGCGCTTCGCGAGCGCACGCAGGTCCTTCGACGAGGACGCCGCATGGTTCGTCGCCGTCCTGGCTGCCATCGTGATGGTGGCGGCATCGCCCATGACGGGTCGCGTGCCGTGGTGGAAGGATGGCGGTGGCCCCGTGGGCACCTGGTGCCTTGCTGCGCCGGCGGCGCTGCTGCTGGTGGCACTCTCGTTCTCGCGCGACCCTGAGCCCCAGGTCTGGTGGATGAGTGCGCTCGCGATCGCGTGCCTGGGCGCCCCCGCGCTGCAACCGCGAGATCGCTGGACTGCCGTTCGACTCATGGGTTCCCGTGCGACCGTGCTCGACGCGGCGCGTGGAATGAATGGCGCATGCGCCATCCTGC
Source organism: Phycisphaerales bacterium (assembly GCA_044337135.1). Taxonomy (GTDB): domain Bacteria; phylum Planctomycetota; class Phycisphaerae; order Phycisphaerales; family SM1A02; genus SYAC01. The sequence continues at coordinate 43,950 of JBIIOC010000001.1, forward strand.
TTGCAGGCACGGCGTGGGCCGTCGACGACTCGCACACCACCGCGTGGCTGCTGCCCTGGGCCACCGCGCTTGCAGCATGGGGACTTGCCGCGAGCCCACGCGGCATGCTTGCGCGACTGACAGGGCCCGCCACCGCGGCAGCCGTGGCCATTGCCGCCACGCGCATCGATCCGATCGCGGACTGGGAGGCGTGGTTCGCGCTGGCGGTGTTCGTGGCCGAGGACCTGAAGTGGATCGGAGCGGCCTTCGGCGTGTGGCTGTGGGGTCGCGTACCGTGGTTCGCCTCGCTGCGTGCCTGCATGCCGATGGCCGACACGGCCACTGCGCAGGCCGTGCTTGGCGCGCTGGCGATCCTGAGCGGCTTCGTGCCGATCTGGCTGGGGTACGCCCTGCTGGTCAGCGCCGCGGCCGTCGAAGCGATGGAACCCCTGCGCCGGGGCACAGCCCTTCGGCTGGACCAGGCGATTCAGGAGTCGCAGCGGGCCGCCTGAGGCGGATCACTTGGCGAGGGCCTGCTCGATCGCCTGCGCCAGGGCGGAATCTCCCGGCTTCACCGAACTGGGATAGAAGGCCACGGGCTGGCCGTCCTTGCCCACCAGATACTTGCTGAAGTTCCAACCCGGCAACTTGCCGGTTCGGGTGCCGAGGTACTCGAAGAGCTCGGACTGCCCCGCTCCGGCCTTGACCTGGACCTTCTCCATGACGGGGAAGGTGACCTTGTAGGTCGTCGAGCAGAACTCACGGATGTCCTTGGCGCTGCCAGGCTCCTGACCGCCGAAGTCGTTGCACGGGAATGCCAGGATGACCAGCCCCTTGTCCTTGAATCGCTGATGGAGCGCCTCGAGGTCGGTGTACTGGGGGGTGAATCCGCAGCGGCTGGCGACGTTCACCACCAGCACGACCTTGCCCTTCAGGTCACCCAGGTTCATCGGTTGTCCCTCGAGCGTTCGGGTCTGGATCGAGTGCATGGACTTGTCCTTCCACTTCTGGAGCAGTTCGGGGGTCTGGGGCGCCGACTGGGCGCAGGCGAATCCGGTCACGGCGGCGATCCCGGACACGGCACCAAGCATCAGGCGTCGAAAGGCGTGCTTCATGGATGGGGAATCGCCCGATGCGGGCCTCTGGATTCGTTCGGCCTGCCGCATGCGCTTACGATCACCGGTCGTGAGCGAGTTCGGCGAACATCAGGGCCCACCACCACCAGGACCTCTTGCCATGGTGGACCTGTCGGACCCTCGCGCCGCGGCCGTGATGCAGTCCGTTCGCCAGGCGGTGGCTTCGCTGGCGGACACTTCGGTCGCGATGCGGCGCGCGCGTGATGCGGCGACGAGGGCACGCGAGCTCCTGGAACAAGGAGCCATGGCCTCCGCCTTCGGCCGCGAGGGCGAGATGGTCTGCACGCTCGGTCGTCTGCCCGAGGAGCAACCGCTCTGGATCATCGGCGACGTGCGCGGCGACGCGATCGCGCTTGCCTCGGCGCTGGCGTTCATCGACGAGGCGGACCGATCTCATGCCCCCGCGGCGATCGCGTTCCTTGGCGACTGGACGGGTGGCAACGCTGGCGATGCCGCATGCGCGGCGTTGGTGCTTGAAAGATTCGTCGCGGCGCCGGAGCGGACGCTGCTGCTGCGAGGCGACCGCGAGTGGTCCGCGCCCATGCCGTTGGACATGCCGCCGGGCATCCGTGCCATGCCGCGGCCAGGAGCGTTCGAATCGCTGCATGACGAGGCGTGTGAGGCCATCGAGGCCGTCGCCGAGCGCCTGCCCGCGCTCGCGCTGCTGCCGGACGGACTCGCGCTGGTGCACGGCTCGCTGCCACGCATGTCACGCCTGCGCGACCTGAAGTCGCTGGAGGATCTCGCCGCCTCCGCCGCGGCGATGCGGGACTGCGTGATGGGCCGCCAGCATCTTCGCGAGATGCGCATCCAGGCGGGCGAACGTGAAGGTGGTCTGATTCTCGGCGTGGAGGACTTCGAGAACTCCCTGCGCAAGCTCAATGAGCTGAGCGGGCGACCGATCTTCCGAATGGTCCGTGGACAGGATGCCGCGCCCGAAGGATTCCGCTGGTTCAAGGCCTACGGACCCGGCGTGCTGCTGACGCTCACGACGATGGCCGACGCCCTGCCGGAGTCCGCTGGCGGCAGTCGACGGTGCCCGTGCGTGGGACGCTTCAAGTCCGGCACGATCCGGGTTGTTCGCATGAAGGTTCCAGCCGAGGTTGCGCTGCTTGGTGACCAGCTGTTCCCGCCCCGTGCGTCGGAGGCTGGTCTTCCCGCGACAGCCGCGTCGTCGGAAGGCACACGACCCCCTGGTGGTCCTGCAGTGCAGATTCCGGCGACAACCCCGACGCCGCCTCAACCGACGACGCCCGCAAGGCCGCAGGCTGCGGCACGAACCACGGATGTCTCGAAGTCCACGACCCAACCCCGTGATTCGGATCCGGCGGCAACCGCCCGCGCGACTCCCGAGGCCACGCGCATGCTGTTCGATCGCGGCGTGCGGCTGCTGCAGGCGCGTGCCTGGGCCGGTGCGCGCGACGCGTTCCGCACGGCTGGCGCGGATCCCCGCATGCAGGAGGCCTGTGCGCTCAACGAGGCGGTCGCATGCATGTGGATGGGACCGTCCGGGCACCAGGACGCGCTGGCGCGACTGCGCTGGCTGCGGCAGAGCCACCCACGCGATCCTGCCGTGCTGCTGAACATGGGCATCGCCTTCCTTGTGTGTGAACGCAATCCAAGCGAGGCGATGCGTGCCCTGCGCGCGGCCGTGGATGCCTCGGCCGACCTGACCGACGCATGGTGGGCGCTCGGCCTCGCCGCCGCGATGCGATCGGACGCCTCGACGGCGGCGAGCGCGTTCAATGTCGCGGCCGATGGCGGATGCGCGCTGCCTGTTCCGGGATCACTGCACGGACTCATCCCCGCGCGTGAACTTGGTCCCGTCCTTGAAGCGCTGCGGGGCCTCGCTCGGCACAAGCCCAAGCCCGAGGCCCCGCCCGTTCCGATCCACGCCTGACGCTCAGCGAGCGCTGGCCACCAGCACCGAACCCGGACGCCAGCCCTGCGCCGCCGTGGCCTTCTGGCTCCAGCCGCGTCGGTTGGTGCGGAAGAAGTCCACGTCGCCCTGGGTCACGGTGCGGTCGCCATCAAGGTCCATCTCCGACTCCTGACCCATGTCCAGGAGAAGAAGCGCCACATCGCCATCGGAGAGCGTGCCGTCGTCGTCAAGATCGGGCCACACGCTGCCCTTGGGGGCCTCGGTGACGGCGACATCCGAACCGTCGGCCTTCACGGCCAGCGGCTCACTGTCGCTCTCGAAGTACCACGCGCCGACGCCACCCTCCTCCGGAAGGACCTCGCGCACCTCGCCGCTCTTCAGGCTGACGACCACGCTCGACACGCCCGGTGCGAAGCTGAAGCGCCACAGGGTGCCACCCGACACGCGACGGCCGGTGGTGAGCACGCGGTCCTCGAGGCCCGGCAGGGTGAACCAGCGCGAGGCGCCAGCCGAGGTGCCCAGACGGGCATTGATGTCGTTGACGAGTCCGTGCAGGCGAGCCTGATCCTCGACCTTGTTCCAGATCGCGGGGTTCTGGTCCTTGCGCCAGGCCGCGGGATTGAAGAGCAGGAGGCGATCACATCCGTGCAGCACCAGCTGGATGACGTTCTCGTCCCAGTACAGCGTGTTGGCGATCGGCGACGAGTAGCCACCCAGGCCGTTGCCCGGTTCGTTCTGCTCGCCATTGAGGCCCAGGCTGGTGTTCGCGATCCACGGCAGCATCGCGCGGCGGCTGCTCGCGTTGGCCGCGCGGATCCGGTGCACGTTCATGCGGAACATGTCGAACGGGGTGTCGTTGAGCTTGGTGCCGGCGAAGGCGGCGCCGCGGATCCAGTGGAGCGAGTTCCCGTAGAAGCTCAGGCTGTTGTGGGTGCCGAAGCCGGTGCCGCCGTAGGTGATGCCAAGGCCTCCCATGTCCGGCGTCATGTAGCGGGCCTGAATCGGCGCGCTTCCATAGTTGCAGATCATCGCCTTGGGCCAGATCGTGCGGAACGGCACGATCACCGCGCGGGAGAGGGCCGCGTCGAAGTCCGGCAGCACGACTTCATTCCAGCGGTTGTACTCACGACCACCCCAGGCAAGCTTGTTGAGCTTCTTGAAGCCGAGCCGCTTCGCGAGCGCCGGAAAGCGCGGATCCGCCTCGATCGCGGCGGTGTTCGCGCCATCGGCACGGACGTAGCGGCCCGCCCAGAAGGTCGTCTCGTTGTCGAGCACGAGCGCATCGATCGTCTTGACGCCCGCGGCCTTGAGGCCATTGAAGAGCTTCGTCACGGCTGCGCGTGCCTCCGACTCGCCGTTGTTGCACCACGGTCCGGCCCACTGCGTCATGGTGACGCGGCCCGAGGAATCAACCGAACGGCAACGGTCGAGCGGATGGTCCGCCAGACGATCGGTGAAACGCATGAGCAGCAGGACGCGCTGGCCTTCCGGCATCGCATTCAGGCGACGCGCGATGTCCTCGACCTTGTACTCGGGATAGGCGTCGACCATCTTGAGCATGTTTCCGGAGTACGCCGGATCGATCGAATCCCAAGCCCAGACCTTCACCTGGGCGCCCGCGCGAGCGGCGACGAATGCCACCACCAGCGCGGAAAGGGTGCGAACGAGACGAGTGAGTTTCTGGTCTGCACGGCTGTGGGCGCGAGTGATGCTGGGCATCGGCGGCTCCTGCTGTGCTGACCGGTCGCGGTCATCCGCAGGGCGCCTGTCGAACCGTTCGACCGGGAGCCCTGGGGGGGCTGCGACCGGTCTTCGGGTTGTCAAACATCTCAAGGATCCGTTTCACAAACCAGGAGTCAACCCGTAGGCGGTCGTCCGGGGCCTTGAAGGTCCTAAACACCTGCTGAAGGATCATTTACGGACCATAAAACTGCCGAGCCCCGGGTGGTCGGGACCACGACCAGCCCAGGGCTCCGCGAAGTCTTGAATGTCCAGAGCGCTCAGAGGACCAGCCGGATCCCCGCGGACTGCTTCAGGCGCTCGAAGAAGCCGCGTCGCTGCTCCTCGTTGTCCACGGTGGTGTCGACACTCATGCTGCACCAGCGCCCTCCCGAACTGCGTCGCACTTCGCCCAGACGAACGGGGTGCCCGCCAAAGGCCTGCCGAATGGCCAGTCGGATGTGGCTCTCCTGCCCCGCGATCACGCGATAGCCCCACTCGCACGGATAGTCCAGTTGCGGCCGTCCCTCGCTTGTGTCGTGGTCCATGGGTGATTGCCTCCTGCTTGGACTACTGTGGATATTGGTCCTTGCGTGTGCAAGAAAACACCCGGTTTCCTTCAAGATTTCGCGTTCTCCGGGGCTCAGCCCGAAAGCGGAAGCCGACGCGCGAGGTCCACGAAGGCGTCGTGCGAGGCGCGAAGCTGCGTCATCGAGTCGCCCCCGAACTTCGCAAGGAACGCGCCCGCGATCTCGAACGCGACCACGTTCTCGAGCACCACGCTCGCTGCCGCGATGGCGCTGATGTCGGAGCGCTCGTAGGCGCTCGTGATCGACTGCTTGGTGTTCAGGTCCACGCTCGGCATGCCACGCAGCAGCGTGCTGATGGGCTTCATCGTGCCGGTGACGACCACGGGCATGCCATTGGTCATGCCGCCTTCCAGCCCACCCGCGTTGTTGGTGGTGCGAACGAAACCAAGATGCGACTCGTCGCGCCGCGCCGGGTCGTAGGCGATCGGGTCATGCACCTGACTGCCGGTGCGGAAGGCGCACTCGCGGCCCAATCCGATCTCGACCGCCTTGAATGCCTGAATGCCCATCACGGCCGCGGCCAGCCGCGAATCCAGTCGCTCATGCCACTGCACGCAGGTGCCCAGGCCGATCGGACACCCGAACACATGCGCCTCTACCAGGCCGCCCACCGTGTCCTTCTCCACCTTGGCCTGGTGGATGCGGTCGATCAGCTGCTGCGAGGCCGCGGCGCAGGGCATGCCCACCTCGCTCGCATCGCGCGCCTCGCGCAGCGACCTCCAGTTCAAGGGCGTGACCTCGGCGGCGCAGCGCACGTCCAGGCTCGCGCGCACGAAGCCGAAGCATTCGATCCCGAATTCCCGAAGCATGCACCGCGCGAGCGCGCCCGCGGCCACGCGCGCGGCGGTCTCCCGGGCACTGGCGCGCTCCAGCGTTGCGCGACAGTCCGTGGTGAGCCACTTCACGCTGCCGGCCAGATCGGCATGACCCGGGCGCGGCTGGTGGACGGGCGGGGTCTTGGCGGCGTCGTCCAGCCGGCTGTCGCGATTTGCCACGCGCAGCGTGACCGGGCCTCCCATGGTTCGACCCTGCATCACGCCCGTGAGCACCTCGACCGTGTCCGTCTCGAGTCGCTGGCGGGCGCCGCGGCCATAGCCCGCCTGGCGGCGACGCAGCTCGGCGTTGATGAAGTCGGCGTCGACCACCAGACCCGCGGGAAGACCCTCGATCACGGCCAGCATGCCGGGGCCGTGGCTTTCGCCGGCGGTGAGATATCGCAGCGCCATGCGGCCGATCATACGGGGCGTTCGGTCGTCCCCGAACGCTCTCGGTACGCGGCCCATGCCCAGAGCACGGCGGCAAGCAGGGCGAAAACCGCAAGCATGCCGAAGGCGATGTCCATGCCGCGCCAGTCCGCCACCATGCCCACGAGCGGCACGCCCGGCACGTCACCCAGCAGGTGCAGCGCGAGGATCGCGATCGCCATGCCCGTGCCGCGCTCGGACGGATGAAGCACGTCGACGAGCTGCGCGTTCACCGGACCCGTGCTCATCACGAGCAGCAGGCTCGCGATCGCCACCGACGCCCACACCACGGCCGGCTCCCTCGCGAGCACCACGGCGATGATGCATGGCACCGCAAGCATGGTGGTGATCGCGCACACCCACAGATGCGCGGCGGGATTCGTGCGGCGCCAGCGATCGCTCCACCAGCCACCCGCCATCGTTCCGGCGAGGCCCGTGACCACGATGATCGCGCCGAAGGTCGTGCCACCGACGGCGCCCCCGATCCCCTTCATCTTCTGCAGGTAGAGCGGCGTCCAGTAGCCGAGGCTTCCAAAGCACGCCGTCTGTGCGGCGTACCCCAGCGTGCAACGGCGCCACCGAGCGTTGGTCCACGTCGTCAGAAGCGACTTGAGCGTGGGTGGCGCATGCGCGGACACCGCGTGTCCCTCCATGCTCCCGCGCGGCGGATCGCGAAGCATGTAGATGAGCACGGCGAGCAGGAGCCCAGGTCCGCCCGCGACCAGGAAGGCGTGTCGCCAACCCCAGTGCTCGCCCACGGCACTGCCGATGATGAACCCGACCGCAGCACCAACTGGAATCGCGGCATTGAAGATGCTCATCACGCGGCTGCGCAGGCCGGGACCGAACTCGTCCGCCAGGAGCGCGGGCGCCACGCTCGCGTAGGCGGCCTCGCCCAGGCCGGTCACCGAGCGCACGAACAGCAGCGCCCAGAAGCCCGCGGCCCAGGCGCCTGCCGCGGTGAGCACGCTCCAGAACGCCACGGCGATCGCGAGCATGTGCAGGCGATTCACGCGATCGGCAAGCAGGCCGAAGATGGGAGCCGTCACCGTGTAGACAAGGATGAACGCGGAGTACAGCCAGCCACTCTGCGTGTCATCGAGCCCGAGACCACCCTGCTCGGTCGACTTCTGCAGCATGGGAAGCAGGCTGCTGACCACGAAGCGATCGGCGTAGTTCAGCAGGTTCAGTCCGCTGAGCACGCCAAGCGCCAACCATGCCTGACGGCCCGCCGCGCCGTGGCCTGCCTGCGAATGCGCAGCGGGTTGCGACATCGCTCACGCCCCGAGGGCGACCTCCACCAGTCCTGCGAAGAGGCCGGCGGGCGCGGCACGGTCGGTGAAGCGCTCGAACTGCATCTCGGCCTGGTGCACGAACATCGCGGTGCCGTCGATCACGCGCGCGCCGCGCGAGGCCGCAAGGCGAAGCAAGGGCGTGCGGCGTGGCCGATAGACCGTGTCCATCACCACCGCGCCATCGAGCGAGACGTCGTCCTCGACCGGGCTGGCCTTGGGGTCCGGACCACCTTCCATGCCAAGGCTCGTGCAGTTCACGAGAGCGTGGAAGCAGCCGCAGCCAAGTTCACCCGGACGCCCCGCGACGACGTGCGTGCGCCCGCCACCAGGCATGGGCTGGTTGTGAAGCTGCGATTCCAGCTGCTCGGCACGCGACTGCGTGCGGTTGAACACGACCACCTTCGCGCCGGCGAGCGAGAGACCCGCCGCCACCGCGCGCGCAACGCCGCCTGCGCCCAGCACCGCCACGCGACGCGTCGTCCACTGCCGGCGGATCGAATCACCGTCGCGCACGCGAGCGGCGTCGATGCCCGAGGCGAGTCGTGCCGACGCGTCCGCGTCCAGGCCCAGTCCGACCGCCAGTGCCGCCACCGCTGCCGGCGCGTCGGTGTTGATGGCCTCGAGCGCGCCATCCTGCGACACCAGCAGCGTGTTGGCGGATCCGCAGCGCTCGCTCAGGACATCCAGCCGGCCTCCCGCCTCGCGCACGAAGCGCACCAGGTGCTCCTTGTGCGGCAGCGTGACGCTGAGGCCCCGAAGATCGAGCGGCTTGAAGTCGAGCATCGCGTGCAGGCTCGCCTTGAAATGCTCCCATTCGGGCGGAATGGGCCACGGCAGGTACACCCCATCGAACCCGACGGCACCGAAGCCCGCGTTGTGCAGGTGCGGACTGAGCGAATGCTCGATGGGCCATCCCGCAACGCCGAACACGCTTGTGCGCGGCGTGAGCGCGTCGAAACGGTAGAGCTCGCGAAGCTGCGACACCGTGGGCTGGCCGGGTGCGGTGCCCGGATCTCCCTCGGGCCGCGCATAGGTGAGAAAGCCCCCGAACTTGGCGGCCAGCACGCGTGAAGCCATGCCGAAGGCCCCCATGCAGAGCGCGATCGTCGGCTTGGGCGCCTCGCGGAGCAGATCGAACGCCTCGAGGCAGTCGCGCACGCTGCGGGCCTTCCATGCGATCTTCGCGACGGCGCAGGCGGGCTCGGACCACATCGCGGACAGGCGGCGCGTGAGATCGGCGGGCCGGCCCTCGAAGTCGTGAGCGCTCAGGATCAGGCTCGTCTTGAGGTCGCGCGGCTGGTTCGCATGATCCACCGCCAGCATCACCTTCTGGCGGATGTTCGCGCTGCGCGAGAGGTGCGACGACTCGAAGTCGAGATAGCGTGGACCGGGATCCGACGTGCCGATGGCCTCGAGCAGGCTCACGCGATCGGTGTCGTCGCCCCGATACGAACCCCCCTCGTCGGCGTGGCGGATCGTGACGATGCAGGGGGCGGGGCTTTCTCGAACCAACCGAAGAATCGGCTGCAGCGCGCCAGGCTCCTCGGCGAGCGCGTCGACGCGCCACTCCACGAGCCGCGCGCCGTTGACGACCTCGTGTCGGGCCATTTCCAGCGCGGTGGCGATCTCGTCGGGCCCCTCCACCGTGATCGCGACGGCGATCAGCGTGTGGTGGCCGCGCGCGCGGGGAGATTCCTGGGTCGGCGGCATCGGCACGGGCGCAGTGTAGATGCGCGAGGTCGACCCTAGCATGCGCGCATGCATGACGAAGCCGTGGATCAGACGCTCGCCTTCCTGCACGCCAACCTGCGTGGACACATCCGCTTCGACGGCGACCGTGTTCCGATCAAGGTGATCGTGGCTCCCGATGGCCACATCGTGGCGCCCGTGATGGAGGCGATGCTGCGATCGGTCGAGGTGGTCCTGGAGCTGCCCGACGATGGCGAGGATGGGATGCAGCTGATGGTCTCTCTGGAGCGGCTCGATCCCGAGGGCGAGCACGCGGGACTGTGCGATCGATGGCGCGCGTATCACGGCGATCCGGAGGACGTGCGATGGGCCCGCATGCAGATCGACGCGTCGCGCTTCCGTCAGTGGTTCGTGGACGGCGAAGCCCTGATGCTGCCGAACCCGCTGGCCACGGAAGAGGCGTCGCTGCTGAAGACGCTCAACATGCAGCCGCGGTCCTTCCTGAAGGCGTTCTGCACGACCTCGAAGGTGGATTGCAAGGAACCGGTCGCGGTGGGGGTGGACCCGGGCGGGATCGACATTCGCAGGGCGCACGACACGGCCCGCCTGCCCTTCCCGCTGCGTTTCGAGCAGGCGGCGCAGGTCCGGAGCTTCATCGATGGAAACTCGGCACCCTTCATGCCGGGGATGGCCTGAAGCGCGACCCCGCCGGCTTAGAATGAATCATCCTCAGGAGGTCCCCATGGCCGACGGCAGTCACCACAAGAGCGCGCAGAAGTTCGCAGGCAGCCTGAACCACGCGATGATCGACGACGCGTCGGCCGATGCCGCGCAGGCATGCGCGAATGACTTCGGCAAGCCCGGCTGCGAGGACATCACGAAGTGCTACATCGACCAGCGCTACGAGGGCTACACCCAGGAGAACCAGGAGACCTGGCAGATCCTGTTCGACCGGCAGATGGCATTCCTGAAGGACAACGCGAGCCAGACCTACCTGAAGGGCGCGGAGATCATCAACCTGCGCCGTGACCGCGTGCCGCCGCTGAAGGACATCAATGCGCGCCTGTGGCCGCTGACGAAGTGGCAGAGCCGCGCGGTGCCGGGCTACCTGCCGCCGAAGGCGTTCTTCGCGTGCCTGGCGCGACGCGAGTTCCCGACCACGATCGTGATCCGGCCGAAGGAGTCGATCGACTACCTGCCCGAGCCGGACATCTTCCATGACATCTTCGGACACGTGCCGCTGCATGCCGACCCGACCTTCGCGGACTTCCTGCAGACCTACGGACAGGCGGCCCTCACGACCGATGACCCGGCGGAGACCGAGCGGCTCGCGCGGCTCTTCTGGTTCACGGTGGAGTTCGGCCTGATCCGGGAGGGCGGGCGCCTGAAGGTCTACGGCAGCGGGCTGATCTCGAGTCCTGGCGAAAGCCGTCACTCGCTGGAGAGCGCCGAGGTGGAGCGGCGGCCGTTCGATCTTGACCGCGTGTGCGACACGAGCTTCGAGATCGACCACTACCAGCCGATCCTGTACGTGCTGGACAGCTTCGAGCAGTTGCGCGACGCGATGAACACGTACGCGGGCCGGCTGTTGGCGAAGGCGAAGCGCGTGGCGGCGTGAAGATGCGGGTCCGATAGCGGGGTCTGACCCTCTTCTGCGGACGCTGGCGTAGGCTGCGCGACATGGCACGCACCAAGATCGTCCGACGCAACGCCCGAGCCCGCAAGCCCTCTTCGCCGAGCACCGACGCGCCTCCGACCATCGACCCCGGGGAATTCGCGCAGCGGCGCGACCGCGTGCTCAAGGCGCTCGATGGATCGGTGGGACTGGTGCTCGCGGGCGACGCCGATCCAAACCTGCACCATCCCTTCCAGGCGCACCCGAACTTCCAATACCTGACCGGCATGGGAGACGAGCCCGGCGCGGCGCTTCTGCTCGATCCGCGCAACCCGAATCCGGCGCGGCGCGTGCAGCTTTTCCTGCGCCCGCTGAACCCCGAGCGCGAGAAGTGGGACGGGTTCCGCTTCGAGATCGGCGCCGAACTGCGCGAACGCACGGGCATCGCGACCATCTTCCGCTCGAACATGCTGTCCATGCAGCTGCTTGACGCGGCGCGGCGTGCCCGCGCGCTCTCGCTGCTGATGCCATTGGCCACGCACACGGCGCCCGTGAGCGGCGATCTCGAGATCTTCCGACGCGTGTGCGAACGCGTTCCCGGCTGCGGAATCGTGGACCGCTCCCAGCTGCTGGCATCGATGCGTGCGCGCAAGAGCGCGTCGGAAATCGAATGCATCGAGCACGCGGGCCGGATCACGGGCCTGGGCTTCCATGTCGCGATGGCCACGCTGCGGCCCGGCATGAACGAGTTCGACCTGCAGCGGAACGTCGAGGAGGCCTATCGCGAGGGGGGTGCGCGCGACCTCGCCTTCCGCACCATCGCGGGTGGAGGCTTCAACAGCACGGTGCTTCACTACCACGCGAACGACCAGCGCCTGGAATCCGGCGATCTGGTGTGTCTGGACAGCGGGGCGAAGTGGTGCGGCTACAGCGCCGACGTGACGCGCACGCTGCCGGTGAGTGGCCGATTCACCCCGCGCCAACGCGACATCTACGAGCTGGTGCTGAAGGCGCAGGAAGCCGCGATCCGCGCCTGTCGCCCCGGTCGCCGCCTGCACGAGATCGACGAGGCCGGCCGGGCCGTGATCCGAAAGGCAGGCTTCGCCGATGCGTTCCCTCACGGCATGGGACATCATCTCGGTCTTGAGACGCACGACGCGAGCCCCGACGAGCCGGTGGCCGAGGGCGCGGTCGTCACGATCGAGCCGGGCATCTACCTGCCGCTCGAGCACATCGGTATCCGCATCGAGGACGACGTGCTGGTGACCAGGCGCGGCCCGCGCGTGCTGACGCAGCACATTCCCAAGTCGGTCGCGGACATCGAACGCCTGATGCGGCGCTAGAGGTCGCGCGGCTCGACCGGCTTCACCAGGAAGCCGTGCATGGAGAGCAGCACAAGGCTCCAGGCCACCGGAAAGGTCGCGATGCCCAGTGCCGCTCCGATCAGGGTCCGGCCCAGGCGATCACGCTTGCGTCCCACGATCTCGCAACTCACGATCACGAACAGCACGAGCGCGAACTTGAAGGCGATCGCGCCAGGAAGCTCCCAATGATCGATCACGAGCTTCGCGATGGGGTTGAGTTCCGATCCGCCTCGCCGAAGGATGTGCCAGGTGAACATCACGTCGACCGCCGAGAGCAGCAGCAGCCACAGGTAGGCACGCTGGTAGCGCATCGGCGGCACGCTCAGGAACGCCAGGTCTTCCGGCGTGGGCGGCTGCGGCTGCGAGGTCGACGGCTCCACGGCTCCCAGTATGACATGCCCACGCACCCGCGCCCGCCGGGGCGCTGGATCGCCGCTCGACGGGGCCGCCTCCGGTGGGATCAGATCAGCCGGTCGTCGCTGGCGATGTTGAACGCCGGCGCCACGTTCACCTGGACCAGGCGCTCCCGCTGGACCTGCTGGGCCTGCTCGGGATCGACGTAGTCCGAGTGGCACGAGGCCTTGCCGGCCTCGGCGCCGACGGCCTTCTTGGTCTTGCTGGCGAGGCGATGGATCTCCTCGGGGCTCAGCACGCCGCGCCTGGCCAGGATCTCCTGCTGCTCGGCCGTGAGCGCGGCGCTGCGCACCGGCTTGCCGCGCTCGAAACCCTCCGCCTTGCCACTGGCAAACTCCTGGATCTCCTTGCTGATGCGCACGCTGCACCAGTCATGGCCGCACATCGCGCAGAAGTCCGTGTCGACGTCGAGATCCTCGTCGTGATACGCGCGCGCGGTGTCGGGATCGAAGCTGAGCTCGAAGTGCTTCTCCCAGTTCAGCGCGGCGCGCGCCTTCGTCAGGTCGTCGTCACGATCGCGCGAGCCGGGAATGCCAAGCGCCACGTCGGCCGCATGCGCGGCGATCTTGTACGCGATGCAGCCCTGCTTCACGTCGTCCTTCTTGGGCAGACCCAGGTGCTCCTTTGGCGTGACGTAGCAGAGCATGCTGGCGCCGTGATAGCCCGCGGCGGTCGCGCCGATGCAGCTGGTGATGTGGTCGTAGCCCGGGAAGATGTCCGTGACGAGCGGCCCGAGGACGTAGAACGGGGCGCCGTGGCACAGGCGCCGCTGCAGCTTCATGTTGAACTCGATCTGGTCGAAGGGCACGTGGCCGGGCCCCTCGATCATCACCTGCACCCCCTGCCGCCACGCGCGCTCGGTCAGTTCGCCCAGCGTCGCGAGCTCGGCCAGCTGCGCGCGATCGGTCGCGTCGGCGAGCCCACCCGGCCGCAGACCGTCGCCGATCGAGAAGGTCACGTCATGCGCGCGCATCACGCGGCAGATCTCCTCCCACGCCTCGTACATGGGGTTCTGCCTGCCGTGCACGAGCATCCACTTCGCCAGCAGGCTGCCACCACGGCTCACGATGCCGATCAGGCGGTCCTTGATGTAGGGAAGATGCTCTCGAAGCACGCCGGCGTGGATCGTGAAGTAGTCGACGCCCTGCCGTGCCTGGTGCTCCAGGGTCTCGAGGATGATCGGCAGCGTGAGATCCTCGATCTTTCGGCCGATGATCATGCTGTAGATCGGCACCGTTCCGATCGGCACGGTGCTGTTGTGCAGGATCGCCTCGCGGCAGGCATCGAGGTCGCCGCCAGTCGAGAGGTCCATGACGGTGTCGGCTCCCCAGCGCTCGGCCCACTTGAGCTTCTCCACCTCGTCGGCGGTGCCGCTGGACACGGGACTCGCGCCCATGTTCGCGTTGATCTTGGTCTTGCTGGCACGACCAATCGCCATGGGATCGAGCTGGTGCCGAAGATGGTTCACGTTGGCTGGAATCACCATGCGCCCCGCGGCGACCTCGTCGCGCACCTGCTCGGCCGTGAGGTGCGGCTCGCGCTCGGCCACGCGGCGCATCTGGGGGGTGATGGTTCCCGATCGCGCATGCTCGAGCTGGGTGACGGGGCGGAAGCCTGCCGGCGCGACCGCCTTGATGAAGGCGCCGATCTCGGGGTGGTTGTGTCCACCGCAGCCAGCGGCATGATCCGCGGCGGCGGCCAGCGTCCAGTCATCGGGAAGGAAGTCCCACGCCGTCAGCGCACTCGGGGCAGGCATGCCCGGCGTGTCCGGGCTCGAGAAGGCCAGAGGACCGCCCACATCAGCGCGGTTGGCAAAGGACCCCGGAGTGGTCCCCGCGAGCGTGCTTGAGGGATTGTGCGCACCGTGAAGGGGCTGGCGGATCTCGAAGTCCGGTTGCGATGACGACTTGTGCGAGCCTGAGGATGAGACCATGGGATTTCTTCCTTGCTTCAGATCTGAAACGTTCGCGCACCATGCGAGGAATCGCGAACTTTCTTCCACGACTCCGCCGAACCGCGGAATCGATCGCGTTCCCTACGCCGGTCCGAACCGGATCAGGTTCACGGGTGCTTCTCAGCACGGGCCCCGAATGGCACGCGCGCCCCGAGCGACTTTGGGATTCTAGCCATAAATTGGTGCAATCGCTCGACGATATTCCGGTTCACGATTCATCTCGGACGAGGTTCCGCGCATTTGGGGCTGATCCTCGCGACTGATTGCAAGACCCGCAACCCGAACCCGCGCGCTGGAAAACCATGCCCATCATGTCCACACCTCCGAAGGAGTTCTCGCCCGATCTTCCCCCTCTTGATGAGGCGGATCGCAAGTTGATCGAGCTGCTGTGCGAGGACGGTCGCATGAGCGGCCGCGACATCGCGCAGCGCTCGGGACTCTCCGAGGCCAACGTGAGTCGGCGACTCGCGCGCCTGGTCGACGAGGGCTCGGTTCGGATCGTCGCGATGGTGCCGGCGGATCTTCTGGGCCTCCACATGCGGACGATCCTGCTCCTGCGGTGCAAGGGCGATCCCAACGCGTCCGCGGAGCGCCTGGCGGGATTGGCGCATGTCCACTGGTGCGGCTCGACCTTCGGCGAGTTCGACATCGTGGCCTATGCGGTGCTTCGAGACGCGCAGCATCTGATCGACTTCGTCGACCAGGTCTTCGCGCGCGACCCGAATCTCGAGCATCTCGTGATGTGCCCCGTGCTCGACTACTACGCACCAAAGGATCACGGCGATTCCGCCGAGGGCCTGAGCGAAAGACGCATCGCTTCGCGACGGTCCAGGGCGAGTGGCGCCGATCTGGACTCGATCGATCGAGCGCTGATCCGCGCGCTGCAGGCCAACGGCCGAGCGAGCTTCGCGGAACTGGCGGAGGCGAGCGGCATCTCCGCCACGAGCGCGGCCGATCGATTCCGGCGCCTGGTCTCGGATGGCATCGTGGCGATCCTGACGCTGCCAAGTCCCGCCCGAGTGGGCAACATGGTGCGCGTGACGGCGTGCCTGTCGGTCAAGGGCCCGATCCGGAAGGTGCTCGAGCAGGCCGCCTCGATTCCGGGCTCGCTGTGGCCTTGCGCCACGGCCGGTCCGTACGGCGTGGTGATGGATTTCGCTTGTCCGACCGAGCAGGCCATGAACGAGATGCGCGGACGCCTGATGGACATCCCCGGCGTGTCGGCGGTGTCGCTGTCCCTGCACCGGCGCGTCATGCGGGACGATCTTCAGTGGGGCGCCGACGAGGCGGCCGCCCCGACGACGACCCGCTCCTGACTTCGCGGCTACCTTGGCGGCGATGTCGGGCGTCACCCTTTCAGGCATCCAGGATGCCGCCACGCGACTTGGCGCAGCGGTTCGCCGGACTCCGCTCGTCGACGGCGGCGAACTCTCCCGCGAAGCCGGTGTGGAGGTCAGGCTGAAGCTCGAGAGCCTTCAGCGGACCGGAAGCTTCAAGTTCCGAGGCGCCTCGAACGCCGTGGCCCGGCTCTCTCCAGAGGCCGGAGTGCGTGGCGTCGCGACCCACTCCAGCGGCAACCATGCGCTGGCCCTCGCGGTGGCTGCGCGCGCGCGCGGCATGTCCTGCACCGTCGTGATGCCCCACGATGCGTCGCGGCCCAAGCGCGAGGCCGTGGAACAGGCAGGTGCGTGCATCGTTTCCTGTGAACCGACCATGGCCGCACGCGAGGCGACGCTGGCCGACGTGGTCGGCCGCACCGGCGCCTTCGTGGTGCCTCCCTTCGACCACCCCGACGTGATCGAGGGACAGGGAACGATCGGCCTGGAAATTCTCGATGCCTGGCCCGAGGTTGACGCCGTGATGGCGCCGATCGGTGGCGGCGGACTCATCGGTGGCATCGCCGTGGCCGCGAAGGGACGCAAGGCATCCGTGGCGGTGATCGCCGCCGAGCCGCTGGCGGCAGATGACGCCGCGCGCAGCGTGGCATCGGGTGTTCGGCAGGGACCGACGAACGGTCCCACGCTCGCCGACGGCCTTCGCGCGGGCATCGGCGCGATCACCTTCCCGCTGGTGCAGCGGCACGTTGACCGCGTGCTCACCGTCTCCGAGACCGAGATCCGGGACTGGATGCGCTTCGCGTTCGAGCGCCTGAAGCTGGTGATCGAACCGAGCGCGGCCGTGGGTGTCGCGGCCATCCGATCGCCTGCATTCCGTGATCTCGCCAAGGCTTCCGGCTGGCGCCGCGTGGCACTCGTGATCTGCGGCGGCAACGTCGACCTGGCGCGACTGCCCTGGCTTGAACAGGCCTAGGGGAGTTCCGACGGCAGCGCGTCGTCGTAGATCGTCATCACCCATGCGAGCATGATCAGGAGGTGGATGATCCCCTGGATCATGTTCACCCGGCCGCGCATCAGGTTGATCGTGGAGACGAGGAACGTGAGGACGAGCAGCACGATGTAGGGCGTCTCGAGTCCAAGCTCGGGGTCCTTGCCGGTCAGCGCCCGCACGGCCAGCACCGCCGGCACCGTGAGTCCGATCGTCGCGCCGGCGCTCCCAAGCAGCACGTTGATGCTTCGCTGCATGTCACCGCGCGCGCTCGCCTTGAGCGCGGCGAGCCCCTCGGGAAAGAGCACCATCGCGGCCACGGCCACGCCTCCGATCGCGGGCGGCGAACCCGAGGCTCGAAGCAGCGAGGGAACGCGGCCGGCCATGGCGTCGGCGCAGAGCACCACCACGACGAGCGATCCGAACAGCAGGAGGATCGCCGAGGGAACGTGCACGGGTCCGGTGTGGTGCGCCGCGGATGCGCTCGGCGATTCCGTGGTCGCGAAGTAGCCGCGATACCTCGAGACCTGCAGCCAGAGGAATCCTCCATACACCACGATCGACGTCGCGGCCACGAAGATCTCCATGGGATCGCTCATGTAGCCACCGATCGTGCTGTCGCAGAATCGCGGAAGCACCATGGTCAGCGTTCCGAGCGCGATGATCAGGGGCAGGTAGGCCGAGGCGGAGTCGGCGTTGAACCGCCGCTCCCCGGACCTCCATGTGCCGACGAGGATGCAGCCGCCCACGAGCCCGTTCAGGATCAGCATGATCACCGCGAACATGCTGTCACGGGCCGCCGTGTCGCTGCCCCCGTCGCCGAGCATCATGGCGCACACCGAAGCCACTTCGATCGTGATCGCGGCGATCGTGAGCACGATGGTTCCGACCGGTTCGCCGAAGCGCTCCGCCAGCCGATCGGCGTGGGCCATCGCGCGCACCGCACTCGCGACCAGGCAGGCCACGATCCAGAGGGACCAGATGATCGAGGCCGGCCCCGCGGACGCCGCCGCTGGACCATGTCCAAGAATCGCGGCGCCGCCCGAGAGTGCACCGACAAGCAGTGGGATCTCGGCCTTCCACGAGGGCTGCTGGAGCGGGTGATTCGAGCTCACTTCGGTACGGTATCGGAAGGCGCAAGCATGCGCGCCTCGATGCGCCGCGCACGCTCCGCGTGGACGGGGCGGTCGGGTTCCAGCCGTTCCAGCGCGCGCACGTGCCGAAGCGCCTCGTCCAGACGACCCGCCTCGATCGCGATGGCGGCCGCCAGCTCGCGCGTGGAGGGGTCATACCCGTCGATCCGAGAAGCCTTGGTGGCGGCCTGCATCGCGGATGCCGCGTCTCCCTGCTGCCTTTGCAGGCGCGCGATCTCGAGCGCATACGCCGGATCGCGCTCCTCCAGCAGATCGAGTCTGCGAAGGCTCGCAAGCGCATCCCTGGCGGCGCCTCGATCTCGCTGGGCCCGGACCAACAGCCGATCCGGCATCGGATCCACGGGTCGAGCGTCGGCGTAGGCGCGCAGGAGCGCACGGGACGTCTCGTTCAGTTCGGGCTGGTCCTCGAGCCGTCGGCGGATCTTCAGCTCGAGAAGGTCCGGATGGTCCGGATGCTCCGAGAGCCATCGGTCAAGCATCTCGTCGGTGATGTCGAAGCGTGGCAACCGGAGCTCCGGCCATTCGCGCGTGCCGGAGGCGCGCGGCCTGAAGGGCTGCATCACCCGATCCGCGAACATGCGCGCCGCGTCTCGCAGCCATGCCGCACGCGCATTCCGAACCTGCTCGTCGTGGACAGGGTCCGAGGCGCGCTCGATCTCGACCAGATCGGTCATGGTCGGCTCCGGCGACAGGCCCCACGCACGCACCTGCTCCTTGGCCCACACCTTGAAACGGTCGAAGAACGCCTCGGCGCCGATGCCGATCGTCGCCTTCAACGCGGGGTCCTCGTCCTCACCCAGGCGGTACCGCTCGAGAAGGCGCGGCACGACGTCATTGCCCCATGTCTCCTCGAGGAACTCGACCATCCACCGACCTTGCGCGTAGGCGAGCGGCCGGTCCCTCGGGCTCTCCGGACGGACGAATGCCCACTTGATCCGGTCCAGCGCGAACAGCTTGCCGCTCCGCAGGGCCTGCGCCAGCTGCATGCAGGTGTCGTAGGTGCGCGGCTTCGTCTCCACGCTCACCGCAAGCGCTTCGGTGAGCCAGTGCGGAATGCGGTTCTCCGTCTGGCTCAGCGTGACGGTGTGCGCGTATTCGTGGCGAAGGACCTCGAGCCAGTCGAAGGTGCCGAGATGCTTGCGCGGATTCCCGCGACGCGGAACCTCCATCGCGATGACCGGACCCGTGGAGGCGGCCATGGTGTGGATGCCCGGCATGCCCGTGATCCGGACCGCGAAGAATTCGTGGTCCGGCAGCAGTTCGATCGTCGTCTTCTCGGAAGGCTCGTGCCCGAACCGCGCGCACACCTCGGCATGCATGCGCTCGAGCGCCTCGGGCATGCCCTCGGCGACCACCTCGTCGATGCCGGGCTTCACGCGGATGCGGAAGTGCGGCGAATCGATCACGCGGTAGCCCGCCATCTCGTCGAGCAGCCAGCGGCCGAACGCGCTGCGCTTGTCGAACGGATCCAGGTCCGCGGCCTCGGCGAGCGCCTTGCGTGCGTCGGCCTCGCGGCCGGTCTGCAGCAGGAGCTGGCCCAGTTCGCCGCGCGGCTCGCTCCAGGCGGGCCGACGCTCGATCGCGGTGCGCAGCATCCGCTCGGCCCATGCGTACTGCCGATGCAGCGCGAGCAGGCGGCCGACGGTCGCCGCACCGATGGCCTGGCCCGGGAAGCGGCGGTCCATCTCCGCCAGCCGCGACGCCACCGCCTCGCGATCCCAGCGTCTGGCGGCGACCGCCGCGTTCAGGGCGAGCGCCTCGGGCATGTCGGGCTCGCGTTCCAGCAGTTCGTCCAACGTGGACTGTGCCCGCTCCGAATCCTCCAGCAGCAGGAACCGCTCCGCCGCGAGCAGGTCGCCAGCCGCGCTGTCGGGAGCCAGCCGATACAGCGCCTCCACCGCACGCGCCGCGGAGTCGAAATCGAATCCCTCAAGCGCGGCACGGCCGAGCGCAAACCACGCGTCGGCCTGTCGCGGATGAAGGGCGAGCGCCTGCTGGAGCGCCGGCACCCCCTCCTCGCGATTGTGGCGCGCCATCAGCAAGCGTCCCTCGAGCAGCGGCACGCGAGGATCGAGCCGGTCATGCTCACGCGCCCGACCGAGCCAGTCGAGCGCGAGCTTCCATCGATCGGCTGGGACGGGCTCCAGCGATCCGCGACGCTGGATGGCCTGCGCGCCGAGCAGCCACGCCTCGGGATCCATCGTGGCTTCCTTCGCCGCGCGCTCCAGCGGCGCGACCTGCTCGACCGCCTCCTTCACGCGACCGAGCAGCGCGAGCGCGTCCGCGCGCACCAGCGCGCAGGCGGGCTCCTCGCAGCCTGCCAGGAGTGACAGCGCCTCGTCTGCGCGACCGCGCCGCACGAGCGCTTCCGCTCGAAGCGCGACGGGCACCGAGAGATCGTCGAGTGCAGGATCCCGCAGCGCGCCCAGGTCGAGTGCCGCACGCGCGCGCTGCGCCGGCGTGACCAGGTCGTCGGCAAGCCAGCGACCGTGGCGGATTCGCATGGCCTGTCGCGCCTCGGGGGACCGAGCCGCGGACTCGAGCGCGGAGTCCAGTGACGCCGGCCCCGTGACCCGATCGGGGACGTACTGCGCCCATGCGGTGGCCGCCGTCATCACGGCCGCGACCACCCAGACGCACGGTCTCACGGCTGTGCCTTCCGCCAAGGACGGCGATCCTGCTGCCAACCCTCGGGAACGGCGCGATCGAGCATGGCGCTCGATGCCGCGTCGAGCCCTCCGTTGCGAACGACCTGCCGCAGGAGGACGGTCTTGGTGTCGCCGCCCTTCAGTCGCGCCACCACGCCGACGGGCACGAATGTCCGCGTGTCGTACCACACGCGCACTTCCTCGAAGTCCTCGTCCACGCCGCTGCCTTTCCTCGGCACCAGCACGATCCCCTGCACGCCGGAGAGATTCTTCAGGAGTGGCGCCTCAGGCGGCGGTGCAAGCATGACCGTGAACCTTCGGCGCACCTCGTCGGCGCGCTGGCCGACGGGAAGCGGCAGCGGGCCCTCGCCAAGCTTCAGGGGATCCAGCTGGCTGCTTTCGGGAGCAAGCTGCCGCGCGATGCACTGCTTGCGGGCATCATCGAACTCGACCAGCCAGCCGTCACCGAACGCGAAGCGCTGCACCTGCGGCGAGGCATGTCCCGCTGGATCGATGAAGCGGTCGAACGTGATGCCGAAGCGGCGCGCGCCATTCGGCGACTGCGCCAGCACGAGCCGGCCCGTGCGTCGCTCGCGATCCTCCGTGACGGCATCGAGACGGTCGTAGATCACCTCGGCGCGCACGTCGCGCAGGTCGTCCGTCGAACGCTCGAGCGCGTCAAGCAGCGCGTCGGCGGACGCGAATGGCGCCGCACCGTCGCTCGATGCGGCGAGCGGCGCTGATGGAGCGGCTGGCTGCTGCGCGACGGCGCATCCTGCAAGCATGCACGCAAGGGCGAGAACCGGCGCGCGGCTCATCGCAGCGGAACCTGCTCGACGATCTCGAGCCCGAATCCATGCAGGCCCGGCATCGCGGTCTTGGGATGGTTCGTGAGCAGCCGCAGACGGGTGAGGCCAAGGTCGTGAAGGATCTGGCCACCGACGCCGAACTCGCGCATGTCCATCGGATGCGCCTTCGCGCCGATGCCGTCGGGCCGGGTGAGGTCGGGCGCGTTCACGTCCTCTCCCGCCGGGCGCTGGATGCGCTGCAACCTGCCCGGAAGATCGAAGCCGCTGCCCTCGCTGCGCAGGTAGACCAGCGCTCCACGACCCTCTCGAGCGATGGCCTGCAAGGCCGCGCGGACGTCCTGCTGCCCATGCGTGTCCCCGCGCGACATCCCGAAGACGTCACTGAAGATGTCGCGTCGATGCATGCGGACCAGCGTGGGCCGGGGCTCGGCGCGCACCGCGCCCGAGGCGTCAAGCCGACCGACGTCGCCCATCGTGAGCGCCAGGTGCGGCAGCGCGTCGACCGCCGTGCGCCATGCGAACAGGCGGAACTCGCCCTCGGGCGTGCGGATCACCTCGCCATCCCGCGGCTCGAGCCGCTGCACCATGCCCTCGCCGCGCAGGCGCCACTCGATCACCTGCTCCACGCTGCACATGCGCAGGCCGTGCTCGCGGCACATCGTCTCCAGGTCGGGCATGCGCGCCATCTCGCCGTCGGGCTTCACGATCTCGATGATCGCCGCGGCCGGACGCAGCCCCGCCAGGCGGCAGAGATCCACGCTTCCCTCGGTCTGGCCAGTTCGCACCAGCACGCCGCCGTCGCGCGCGCGAAGCGGGTTCACGTGGCCGGGGCGCGTGAAGTCGCCGGATGTCGCCTTCGCCTCGGCGAGCAGCCGGATGGTGGTCGAGCGGTCCTTGGCGCTCACGCCGGTGCCCACGCCGAAACGCGGATGCGCCTCGACGCTCACCGTGAAGGCGGTGCCGCGCAGGCTGGTGTTGCGGGCCACGGCAGGCTCCAGCGCGAGCCGGTCGCAGGTCTCGCCATCGAGCGCCACGCACAGGTAGCCGCCGCCCACGCGCGTGAGGAAGTTCACCATCTCGGGGGTGACGAATTCGGCTGCGACCACGAAGTCGCCCTCGTTCTCGCGCTGCTCGTCGTCGACCAGCACGATCGCCTTGCCGGCTCGGAGGTCGTCGAGGATCTCGGAAATGGGCGCAAGCGGCATCGCGCAAGTGTAGATGCCGCCCCACCGCGATACCCTGCCCGCCCGATGACCCTGCAACCCCACGAACGGACGCTCGCCCTCACCGTCACCGGCATTCCGACGGCCGCCGGGCTCGAGCAGCGCGTGATCGCCTTCATCGAGGGATGGTGCTTCGTGCGCTCCGCACGGGTGCAGCTGCGCCGCGACGACGGCGGCAACCTGCTCATCACCCGGAAGGACGCGCCCAAGGGGGCAAGCCCCCTGCTCGTGACAGCGCACCTCGACCACCCCGCCTTCGTGGTGCGCCGGACCGTCGACGCCCGCACGCTCGAGCTCGAGTTCCGTGGCGGCGTGCATGACCCGTATTTCGTCGGCGCGAAGGTGTCGATCATCGACGCGGGCGATCGCGAGCACGTCGCGCGCATCACGTCGCTCGACACGAAGGCCAGGCCGTACAAGCGCGTCACGGCGCGGCTGGCGAAGACCGCGCCCTCGATCGCGGCGGGCGACATCGCGCGCTGGCACCTGCCGAAGCCGCGCGTCACGAAGGGCCTGCTTCACACCCATGCCTGCGACGACCTGGCCGCCGTCGCCGCGGCGCTCGCCGCCTTCGACCGCCTGCTCGCCAACCGCAAGGCCGCGCATGTCGGACTGCTCTTCACCCGCGCCGAGGAGGTCGGCTTCGTCGGCGCGATCCACGCCGCGCGCAACGGCTTCGTGCCGCGCAACGCCCGCCTGATCTGCCTCGAGAACTCCCGAAGCTTCCCGCACGACAGCCCGATCGGCGCCGGCGCGATCCTGCGCGTGGGCGACCGCCTCAGCGTGTTCAGCCCGGCGCTCACGAACGCGCTCGGCGACCTCTACATGAAGGCGCGCGCGAAGAACCCGACCTTCCGGTTCCAGCGAAAGCTCATGCCGGGCGGCGCATGCGAGGCCACCGCCTTCGCCACCCACGGCTTCGAGAGCACCTGCCTCTGCCTGCCGCTGGGCAACTACCACAACATGGTGGACATCGACGGCGTGGTGGCGGCAAAGCGGAAGGCGCGCGTCGGCAGCGAGTTCGTGTCGATGGCCGACTTCGAGTCGCTCGTGCGCATGATCGAGATCGCGGCGACCGGCCTTGGCGAACACGATGGCTGGCGCGAAGGATCGATGCGGCTCATGAACATGCTGCACCGCAAGGGTCACGTGCTGCTCAAGCCGCGCCGCGGCCACCGCTAGACTCGCCCCATGGCCAACTGCGACCCCGTTGCCCTGCTGGAACAGGCATTTCGCGCAGGCATCGCCGCGGCGACCGGCACCGACGCGTCGACGATCGACCCGCAGGTGAAGGCGAGCGCCGATGCGAAGCATGGCGACTTCCAGTGCAACGCGGCGCTTGCCCTCGCGAAGGCGGCCAAGGCTAACCCGCGCGAACTGGCGCAGCGCATCCTGGCGGCCACGCCGCTCGGCGCGCTCGCCGAGCGCACCGAGATCGCCGGCCCCGGCTTCATCAACGTGTGGCTCTCGCAGAAGGCACTCGGCGACCTGCTCGCTGGCATGGACGCGCCGGCGCTCGGCATCGAGCCGGCCCCGCTCGCCCACGCCGTGGTGATCGATCTCTGCGGCGTGAACGTGGCGAAGCAGATGCATGTGGGCCACCTGCGCGCCACGATCATCGGCGACGTGATGGCGCGGCTGCACGAGCGTCTCGGTCGCAAGGTGTGGCGAGAGAACCATCTTGGCGACTGGGGCCTTCCCATCGCCATGACGCTGGCGAGCCTGCGTCGCCAGAAGCGTGACTTCGCGCGCCTGACGCTCGAGGACCTGAACACCGCCTACCGCGCGGCGCAGGCGGAAGCGAAGAGCGACGAGGCCGGACAGGCCGCCGCCATCGCCACCGGAGCGGGCCCGCACCGTCTGGCGGAGTTCGACGCGCTGAATGCCCCTGCCCTGGCCGCGGAGCGCGACGCGAAGGCCACGCTGCTGAAGCTGCAGTCCGGCGACCCGGCCACCGTGGCCGACTGGCAGCGCCTGATCGACGTCACCATGGCCGAGGTGTTCGCCACCGCCCGCGTGCTGGGCGTGAAGCTTGGCCCCGAGCACTCGCGAGGCGAGAGCTTCTACCGCGACCGCCTTGGGCCCGTCGTGGAAGCCTTCATCTCGAAGGGGCTCGCGCGCGAGGACCAGGGCGCGATCGTGGTGCACTACGCCGATCGCGAGCGGCCCATGCTGATCCGAAAGGCCGATAGCGGATTCCTCTACGCGACGACCGACCTGGCGGCCGTCCGCTTCCGCGTTCAGGAACTCGACGGTGGCCGCGTGATCTACGTGGTCGACGCCCGCCAGCGCGATCACTTCAAGGATGTCTTCGACGCGATCCGCCTGATCGGGTGGGATGTGCTGCCCGACGGGACGAGGGCCGAACTGTCGCACATGCAGTTCGGCACCGTGCTCGGCAAGGACAAGCGACCCCTCAAGACACGCAGCGGCGAGAACTTCACGCTGAAGGCGCTGCTCGACGAGGCGATCGAGCGTGGCGTGCAGCAGGTTTTCCGTCGCGCCGCGGAGGCCGACGCGCCCACCCACGGCCTGCCCGAGGCGGAACTGCGCGCGATCGGCGCCGCGGTGGGCATCGGTGCCGTGAAGTACGCCGATCTTTCCGGCGATCCGGTGAAGGACTACGTGTTCGACCTCGATCGCATGATCGCGTTCGAGGGCGACACCGGACCCTACATCCAGTACGCGCATGCTCGCATCGCGAGCCTGATCGCTCGATCGGGCGACGCCGCCGCCGCGATCGCCGCCGCCACCTTTGCTCCCGCGGAACCGGCCGAGCGCCACCTCGCGCTCTGCCTGCTGCGGTTCCCGGGCGTGGTGCTGTCCGCGGCGGAGCACCAGGCCCCGCAGCGTCTCTGCGCCGCCCTGCACGAGCTCGCCAACGCCTACGCGGGCTTCTACCAGGCCTGTCCGGTGCTCAAGGCTCCCGATGCAGCCACGCGGCTTTCACGTCTTCGACTTTCGGCGCTGACGCAGCGCGTGCTTGCCGGCGGCCTCGACCTGCTCGGCATCGCGGCTCCCGAGCGGATGTGATCGTCAACCGCGCAGCAGCGCGCGAAGCCACGCTGAAAGTCCGGTCCATGCGGAAGGGCGGCGCGCCGGCGCGGCCCGAACGCGCGACTTCGGTGGCCGCCGACGGATGGGAACGAGTTGCGCGTGAATGTCGGGAGCCAGGCGCCGCACGAACTCGATCTCGCTCGCGGTGGTCTCGACCTCGCTGTAGCGGCGCTTGGGCGTGCCGCACATGCCATGCTGCACCGCGTGCGTGAGTTCGTGCACCAGCGCGATCATGGCGTGCAGCGCCGCGGGAACCACGATCCCTTCCGCAGGCGTGACGAGCGCCGCACGCACCCGGCGATAGGTGTGCCAGCGAACCGCCGATCCCCGGGCGACGCTCACCAGGATGTGCGGTCCGGTGAATCCATGGACCCCCCGCAGGTAGAAGCGGCTCGCACCCCGACGACGGCGCCAGCGGATGGGGACAGCCTCCAGGGCACGACGCTGCTCGGCGTCGAGGGACTCCCGCTCGCACACGAAATCGATCGCCTCGCGCACGATTCGTCGCTTGAGCGCGGGCCCGAGCCGTCCGGAACCTCTAGCGACGGTAGTGCTCAAGAGACACGCCCACTTCGCCAAGCACCAGCCGCGACTTCTCGATGCTCTCGTTCCAGTGCGCGTCGGATCCGCCGAGATCAGGTTCCCAGGTCACCACGCGCGTGATGCCCGACTGGGCGACAGCCAAGGAGCACTGCACGCACGGCGCGAAGCTCGTGTACATGGTGCATGCGGTCGCGCTGACGCCATTTCGCCCGCACTGGATGATGGCGTTCAGCTCGGCGTGCACGACCAGGTCGTACTTGACCGGCCGCTGCAGGCGCTCGGGCAGGTCGGCGAACCCGCGAGGCAATCCATTGAAGCCCGTCGCGACGATCTGCCGGGCCGGCGACACGATCACGGCTCCAACCCCCCGGCTCGGATCCTTGCTCCACGTGGCGATCTGGTCCGCCAGTTGCAGGAACCGGCGATCCCACCTTTCGGACACCTGCGAAGCCGTCACGTGCCTTCCCGAGGGCCGTTCTCTGGCAACTCCCAGCCGGAGCCGCCGACGGTTCCCAGAGATTCAAGGCACTGGATCACCTGTGACATGCTCGGACGATCCTCGACGGGCAGCCGCACGCAATCGAGGATCAGATCACCGAGCGACTGCGGAATCGCCGCGTTGCGCCGCGATGGATGCTCGGGCGGCTTGATGCGCTCGATGTCCACGGTCGTCACGGTGCCGTCGCCCGCCGGTGGAACCGCGGTCGGGATCACCGAGCCCATGAGCACCCAGTGCATCGTCGCGCCCAGGTTGTACACATCGGTGGCCGCCGTGATCTCGTCGCGACGCGCCTGCTCGGGCGCGATGTAGCCCGGCGTGCCCTGGATGCGTGACTTCTTGGTGTTGATCGCGCAGGCCTGTCCAAGATCGATGATCTTGACGTGCCCGGTCTCGTCGACCATCGCGTTGATCGGCTTCATGTCCGCATGCACGAAGCCCTTCTCGTGCATGTGCTGCAGTCCGCGCGCGATCTGCCGGAACTGGTCCACGGCCTGCGTCAGCGTCTGCGGGCGACGGACATCCATCGGATCCGCGTCGACGAGTTCGAGCAGGAGCCCCACCTCGACCGTCGTGAAGAGCTTGCGCTGCCGGAACAGCTTTCCGATGCCCCGCACGTTCGGGTGGCTCAACTTGCTGCCGATCGCGTGCTCCTGCTCCACCTGCTCGATGAAGCGCGCATCCTTGTCGTTCTTCCGGACGACATGCTTGAGCGCCCAGACCTGCTTGGTCTTCGCGTCCTGGACGGCGTACAGCTCGCTTGCCGCACCCGATCCGAGCTTCGCGACCACTCGGTGACCGAAGAGTTCCTGGGGAAGAGTGGAGAGCATGGGACCGCTTTCAGACCATCCGACTCGAGTCGGACCTTGCAGGAACCGCTCCTGCTCGCCTGCGTTCATCGCGCGAAACCCCGTGAAACCTGCTTCGGGACGCGTTCCTTGGATGAAGGCGATCGGTCAGTTTATCGACGACCCGACAGCCCCGCAACGCGATTCCCGCTCAGGGATTGCGATCTCGGACGATCGAATCCTCGAAAGAGGAGACCGGGAAGAACCGACCGGGGCTCGTGGTTCCCGCCACATCGCTGTGAAGGAAGACCCGGTCCGCAGGAATGTCCAGCGCGGACTGGATTCGGCGCACCAAGGCCCCCAATTCATGCATCTGCCGGTCCGTGAACGGCCGGCGATCGCCGTTGCCGATCAGGCAGATCGCGATCGCATGGCGATTGAGTTCATCAGCCGAAGCCACCCTTGAGGAGGCCCGGGCAAGGTTGGATGCTTGCGCAGCGGACGCCTGCACGTGAGCACCGGGCTGCTGGCGGTGCCAGCGGGAACCGGCCTCCACATAGCCATCTGGCAGGCCCTGCCCGTTGCCGACGATGAAGTGATAGCCCAGACCATCCAGCCCCGCCGCGGCATGCATGCGTGCAATGCTGCCCGCATCGCCGGCCGGCGTGGCGGAATGGTGGATCACGATCGAATTCCAGCGCGCTCGATCGAGGGCCGCCTCGCGCGGCAGGATTCCTTCGTTCGATGCGTCCATGGACGCAACGCCCATTGCGGGAACCGCCCGGGGGCCTTCGGCATCACCAAGGACAAGCACGCCACAGGCGAGCGCCATGGCCGCGCCAAAGGCTCCCCAGACCAGGCGCGTCCGCCGCGAGATTCGCGCGGCATGAAGCGCAGGTCGAAGGATTGGCAGGGCGCGGCTCATGGGTGTGCAGGTTGCGTGACTATCGGATCGCTGCCGGTCGGATCTTCGGGGAAAACGCAATTTGCTCAGTTGGTCGGAGCGAGCCGCGCGCGAAGCGCTGGCCTCGGATTGCCGAACACGTCGGGCTCCTGAAGCGGCGTGAAACGGTCGCGAAGCGTGTCCGCTCGCTGGTACTGCGTTCGAGGCTCGCTGGCCGGAAACAGAACCTTCTGGCAACCCGCCGCAACCAGCGGTGCCGAGATCACGGCCACACACCACAACTTGTGGTGTCGCGCGCGAGCGCTTGCTTTCTCCAGACCAGACCGTGTCATGGGGGCCCATGATACGAGTGCCCAGGCCAGTTCCATCGTGTTTCAGCCGTCCCGAGAGCGGGTTCCTGGACCCGGCTTCATGGTTGTTTCAAAGGCAAGTCGTTCCAGCGTCTCGGTGAAGTCCACCGCCACGACGGCGACGGACGGTGGCAGCCGCAGGGGCCGGGGCGCGAAGTTCAGGACTCCCCGAACCCCGGCCTGGACAAGCATTTCCGCGACCGCCTGGGCCTCGGATGGGGGAACAGCCACGATGCCGAACTCCGCCCCCGAGCGGCGCACAACGTCCGAAACAGCGGACATCGGCTGCACGGTGTGGCCTGCGAGCTTGCGCCCCACGACCGCCGGTGCCCGGTCGAGAACCGCGACCAGATCGAATCCCTCCTGCGCAAATCGCGGGTAGGCCAGAAGCGCGCGCCCGATGTTGCCCGCCCCGACGAGCACGACCTTCCAGGTCCGATGCAGACCCATGCAACGGCGCAGGTCCTTCAGCAGTTCGGGAACGGCATATCCGACACCCGGCTGGCCGTTGGCGCCGATGCTCGCGAGGTCCTTTCGAACCTGCGCATCGGCGACCCCGGAAGCCTCACCAAGTTCACGGCTGTTGATGTGGGCCCGCTCGGTCTCGCCCCGGGCCTGAAGGGCCCGCATGTACAGGCTCAACCGCCGTGCCGTCGGTTTGGGAATCCGGTTGGGTTGGGGTGTTCGTGGCGCGATCCGTAGACTGTAACGATGCACATCGCGGACATCCTGTCCGGTGGCGCCAAGACCGCCAGCTTCGAGTTCTTCCCGCCCGTGAAGGAGACGGGATGGGACACCCTCTTCGATTCCATCCGGGAACTCGAGCAACTTGCTCCCAGTTTCGTGAGTGTCACCTATGGAGCCGGAGGCTCCACCCGCCAGCGGACGAACGAGATGGTGCTGCGACTGCGGGCACAGACCTCGCTGGATCCGGTTCCCCACCTGACCTGCGTGGGTCACTCCAGGGCCGAGGTGCAGGAGATCCTCGAGCGATACGCGGCTGCGGGCGTCTCGAACATCCTGGCCCTGCGTGGGGATCCGCCCAAGGGCGGCGCCCCCAGGACCGGCGACTTCCCCCATGCGGCCGATCTGGTCCGTTTCATCCGCGACTTCAACGCGAGTGGCCGACATCCGGATCCGCGCGGCTTCGGCATCGGCGTGGCGGGCTTTCCCGAAGGCCATCCGGAAACCCCCAACACACTTCGCCTGATGGATCACCTGAAGGCCAAGGTCGAAGCGGGCGCCGACTGGATCTGCACCCAGCTGTTCTTCGACAACCGCGCTTTCCTTGACTGGTCGGAGCGTTGCGATCTGGCTGGCATCCGCGTGCCGATCCTTGCGGGCGTCATGCCGGTGCTCAGCACGGCGAATCTCGAACGCATGGCCGAACTGGCGGCCTGCACGCACATCCCGGCCAAGCTCATGCGCGCGCTCCAGCGCTGCGGAAGCGACGCCGAGAGCGTCGAGCGCGTCGGAATCCACTGGGCCACGCAGCAGTGCCTGGAACTGCTTGACCACGGCGTGCGGGGCATCCACTTCTACACCCTGAACCGCAGCGCGGCCACGCGCGAGATCTTCCGCAACCTGGGCCTGAAGACGGCCGCTTCGCTTCGCTAGGGCGCCGTGCGGGGTTCGGTGGCCTCGGTCGCCGGCTTCGCGTCGGGTGCCAGCCACAGCCGCTCGAGCAGTTGCCGAAGCGTGTCGTTCTCCGGCGTGCCCTTCACGGCCGCAAGGCCGGTCCGCATCGCGTCCGCATCGGCGACAAGGTGGCCCAGATAGGCCAGCAGCAGGCCGTCATCGACGGGTCGCTGCCCGCTCGCAAGCCGCTCCCTGACGGTCGCGATGGCGCGGTCGATCCGATCCCGCGGCGGCAGCGCCTGCTCGCCGTACTGGACATCCATCATTTCGGGATGCCGGGCCAGCAGCGACCGAAGGGTGATGGCGGCGGAGCCCGCAAGATTGGCCGAGATCTGGCAGTGAAGCAGTCCCGCAAGCACCCGCGGGTCGTTCGGCTTCATGAGCAGTGCCACCTCGAATCGCTTCTCGGCGACGAAACTGTTGCCCTCGTGCATCGCCCGCTGTCCCTGGGCAAGCAGCTCGTTGATGCGGTCATTGCCTCCGTCTCCAAAGGAGTCCACGCGCTGCCCGTGCTTCAGCAGCAGCGCGTAGTCGTCCAGCGAGAACTTGGCACCGGACAGGTCGACCTGACCTGACTTGGCATCCGCGCCAACCTTGACCTGAACACCGTCCTTGATCTGCGGACCCGGCTCCGGCTCCGACGGCGTCTCGGCGCCAAGATCCTTCCTCAGCCGCTCATAGGCGACACCCATCTCGACCTGGGCTTGCGCAGCGGCGTCGGCCTCGGACTGTTCCGGACGCTCGGCACGCTTGCGCCAGTTCTCCTCGATTTCCCGCACGATCCGGTCGTATTGCGTGGCCGAAGTGTCCGCCGGACGGGATGAGGCATCGCCGCGCGAAGGCTTCGGCATGTCCCGGACCGACGATGTCGTCACGGCGTCGGTTGGAGCCTGCGTCACGAAGGGGTTCGACGAGCGCGCGCGCACGGCGTCCATGCGCAGCATGCCGCTTCGCAGATCCTCGCGCAGGCGCGCGGCCTCGTACAGGCTCAGGCGCTCGCCCGTGATGTTGTCGCGGTCACGTTCCTTCTTGATGCCGCGCACTTCGCTCACGGAAAGCACGCCCTGATCGGCCTCTTCGCGCCCCTGATAGCGGGCCATCGGGGTGCTCTCGCCCTCCATGCCACGCAGCTCGCTGCTGGAGAGCCGCGTGCTGAGACGATCCAGCCGCTGACGGCTCGATTCCTGCGACGAGACGCTCGCGCCCGCACCCGTTCCGCCGGGTCCCACGAAGTCGCGGCGGTACTCGAGCGACGAGACCGAATCGCGACCGATGGAAAAGCTGGCGCCGGCCCCCACGGATCCGGTCGCGAGCGCGGGATTGCTCAGCGCGCTGTTGCGCCGGAAGTCCATGTTGGTGTCACCGCCGGTCGCGCCCCGGAAGTCCCCCTCCGCGGTGTAGCCCACGCTGCCTCGAAAGCCGCGCCCGGCGGCAACGTCGCCCGTCACGACCAGGTTGCGGGATCGGAAGTCCTCCTGCTTGGCGGCTGCATTGGCCTTGCTGCCGACCTGCAGGCCGGCATCCAGGGCGCCCTGCGAAAACGCCGCGGAAGGGATCGCGACGCCCGCGAGGCACGGGAGAAGCACCGCCATGCGAATCGATCGAGGCCGCATCGCCAACATGCTAGCCGCCACCCGTAGGATCCAGTCCTTCATGGATTCCAGACGCGCACTCGAGGGTCCGGACAGGACCTTCCATCCACGCCAGTCGCCAGCGGCGCTCGTGCTGGCACTCGTCATGGTGGCGGGCGCGGTCGCGTTCGGCATCTTCGGGCGCTCGATCGCCGGACGCCTGAGCATGGGTGGAGGAACGCCCCTGGCCGACTTCGTGAGCCTGGTGGGAGACATGCGCGGCAGCGCCATCCTCGCCTGCCTGCAGAAGCAGGAGGAGCCGGCCCTTCACCTGGAAGAGGCTCGTGGCATCGTGCAACGGACCCTGCGACGCGGGGCACAGATTCCCGATCCGGGGCCGGATGGATTTGAACTCCGGCAGGTCGTGGACATCCCGATGGCACAGGCGCAGGTCGGCGCGATCGCGTGCGCGACCTATCAGGGCACCGGGGCATCGGAGGGCCGCTGGATCCACCTGTTCATGGCACGCGACGATGGCCAGTACCTCAGCTTCGATTCGCTGGGCCAACCGCGGCCGCTGGCTCCAGGACTTCCGATCGAGGGTGAACTGCCGGGGCGCAGCCCGTCGGATCCCGCGGTCGTGATCGTCTGGAGCGACGGCCCCGTGCTGCATGCGGCCTGCTTCGAGGATGAGGCCGACGCGGAACGGTTCCGAGACGCGATGGGGGTTCCATGACGGCGCGCGCCTTCTCCTAGACTCGCGCCTCCATGACCGCCACGGCAAGCATCACGACGCCCATCTACTACGTGAACGACCGGCCGCACATCGGCCACGTCTTCACGACCACCCTCTGCGACACCTGGGCGCGGGCCATGCGGATGCGCGGCCATGACACGTTCTTCCTGACGGGCACCGACGAGCATGGCGTGAAGGTCGAGAAGAGCGCGGTCGCCAACGGCGTGAGCCCGCAGGCATGGGCGGACAGGAATGCCGAGGCGTTCGAGGCGGTGCTGAGGCTCTTCCAGCAGACCAACGACGACTTCATCCGCACCACCCAGCCGCGGCATGAACGGCAGGTGCAGGCCTTCGTCGAGCGGCTGAAGTCCGCGGGCGTTCTCTACAAGGGCGCCTTCGAGGGCTGGTACGACGAGGGCGAGGAGAACTACCTCACCGAGACGCGCGCCAAGGAGTGCGACTACAGGAGCCCGGTGAGCGGGCGTCCGCTCGTGCGCGCCAAGGAGGAGAACTGGTACTTCAGGCTGAGCGCGTTCGCGTCGAAGCTCGAGGCGATGTTCGCCGCGAATCCGGAGTTCGTGCGCCCCGCCGCGCGCCGCAACGAGGTGCTCGGGCGACTGCGAGAGGGACTGCAGGACGTCCCGATGACGCGCACGAACTTCTCGTGGGGCATTCCCATGCCGGGGGATCCGGGCCACGTGATCTACGTGTGGATCGACGCACTCTTCAACTACGTGACCGCGCTGGGTCTGGGCGATGGCAGCGTGAAGGAGCGCGCGAAGTACTGGCCCGCCGACTACCACGTGATCGGCAAGGAGATCCTCTGGTTCCATGCGGTGATCTGGCCGGCCATGCTGATGGCGCTCGACCTGCCGCTGCCGAAGTGCGTGTACGCGCACAGCTTCTGGATCAGCGAGGGGCAGAAGATGTCGAAGAGCCTCGGCAACTTCATCGATCTCGCGGCGCTCGAGGGCTACGTGGGCAAGTACGGGCTCGATGCGCTGCGCTGGTTCATGCTCACGCGCGGGCCGCTTGAGGCGACCGATGCGGACTTCCGCGCGCTCGCCTTCCACGAGACCTACGTGGCCGACCTCGTGAACACCGTCGGCAACTGCTCCAGCCGCGTGACGGCGATGATCGGCAAGACCTTCGACGGCGCCATGCCCGCCGATGCGCGCGGCGGCGACACGTGGCCCGCCATGTGCGCCAGCGTGGTGAAGCAGTGGGAAGGTCACATGGACCGCTTCGAGCTCGGGCCCGCCGCGGCGGCTGCGATCGGACTGCTCCGCGAGGTGGACGGCTTCATCAACCGCACCGAGCCCTTCAAGCTGGCGAAGGATCCGGCGAAGCGTGACGAGGTTGCCAGCATCCTGGCGCAGTGCGCCGAGACGGTGCGCATCGCGTCCTTGCTGCTCGAGCCCTTCCTGCCCCAGCGCATGGCGGACCTTCAGGTTGCGCTGGGCGCGACCATGGCCGGCGAGCCGTGGGAGCGGCGCGTGTCGTGGGGTGGCCTGAAGGCGGGCACCAGGATGTCGAAGGTGGCCCTCTATCCGCGCATCGAGGCCCCGGGCAGCCCCGCCTGAGGCCTGCAAACGACGGTTTTGCCGATTCCCGCGGCTTCCTCATCCACCGCACGCGGGGGCGCGAATATCGTGATCCCCCGAGGCCCGCATGGATCCCAAGCGCATCATCGTCGGCATCACGGGCGCCAGTGGCGCACCCTACGCCAAGCGACTGCTGGAGCGGCTCGCTCAGGCGGAGTGCGAGATCCATCTCGTCGCCAGTGCGCTCGGCCGGCGCCTGATGGCCGACGAATGCGGCATCAAGCGGCTTGATCCCGACGAGCTCACGGGTGGCCGCGGCGCGCTGCTGACCATCCACAACGAGAACGATCTCGGCGGCCCGATCGCCAGCGGTAGCTTCCGCCATGACGGCATGGTGATCGTGCCATGCAGCGGCAACACGATGAGCAAGGTGGCCTACGGTCTCACCGACAACCAGCTGCAGCGCGCAGCCATGGTCACGCTGAAGGAACGGCGACGGCTCATCCTGGCGCACCGCGAGACGCCACTCAGCCTGGTCGAGATCGAGGCCATGCGAGCGGCCACGCTTGCGGGCGCGATCATCCTTCCGCTGTCCCCGGGCTTCTACCTGAATCCGAACGGCATCGACGATCTCGTCGACTTCATGGTGGCGCGCATGCTGGATCTGCTGGGCGTGCCGCACGAGATCCAGCCGACCTGGGATGAGCATCTTGCCGCCGAGCGCGAAGCGCGTCGCGCCGCGCGTGGCTGAGCGGGCGAGCCTCCCCTCGCGCGACTGCGCGAATCCCCAAAAATGAAGCGGACGGGCCCAGGGGCTCTGGACCCGCCCGCTCAAAAAAGGGCGTGAGCGAGTGGCTTGGCGCTGTTACGCGCTTCGCCGCCTCCCACGAGGTGTGCCTCCCGCGAACGCAGCCAGCACGGCCAGCGCTCCCGGGGTGGGCACGAGCTTGAGG
Source organism: Phycisphaerales bacterium (assembly GCA_044337135.1). Lineage (GTDB taxonomy): Bacteria > Planctomycetota > Phycisphaerae > Phycisphaerales > SM1A02 > SYAC01. The sequence goes on from JBIIOC010000001.1 coordinate 79,573, forward strand.
TCCAGCGTCACCGCGTCAAGGATCGCGTGCGGTGCGGCACTGGAGAAATCGATCTGCCATCGCGTGGCGTTGAATGCGAGTGGATCGATGGTCCACGAGAAGGCGGTCGTCGCGGCAGTGCCACCGAATCCATCCGGGGCCGACGAGCGGTTCGAGATGTCGGTTGGCGTCACGCGACGCGAGTTGCCTGCGTTGTCGAAGAGCGTCAGCGCGACGGTGCCGTTCACGATGCCGGTCCCGGCGCTCGCGACGTTCATCACCACTTCGGTTGGATTCCGGGGCGCCGACGTCACGCCACCCATGATCATGATGGCGAGCGTGCCGGAGGGGTTGTAGATGCCGGTGGGCAGGGGCGAGCCGGTGAGAATCGCGCCTGGACCGAAGTTGAACAGGCTCGCGAGATTCGAACTGCCAGACATGTCGGCAGCGTTGGCGCCGGCATAGGCGGACGAGAACGTCTCCCAACCCATGAACATGGTGTTGGCCTGACCACGCCAAGTGGGCACCAGCGGATTCACGACGCCTGCCGACGCGGCGGTCACCAAGGCGCCCGTCCCAATTCCAACATGGATAAAGCGAGACAACATCTCTTCCCTCAACCTCGTGTTCGACGAACGCACGACACGTCCGCGGCCTGACGGCAGGGAGAGTCCGATCCGGGGCGGGTTCAGGTTGCGGAGACCACCAAAAACAGCCCGTTTGGCACGAGTTCATGCGCCGTCTCAGGACGGGGAGCTGTCGCAAGGTCGCATAACGACCTCCGACCCTCATTGTCTGGGTCAGTACGCCTTCGCGAAGACCACGCGCCGGGTGGCCGGCTTGCCGCTCAGGATGCAGGGACCCGGGTCATCCGGACCCTCGATCGGGATGCAGCGAACGGTCACGCCCAACTCGTCCTTCAGCCTGGCCTCGTCCTTCGCGTCCATCGCGAAACGGCTCAGCGCGAAGCCGCCGTGGATCTCGGGCGGGCTGTTCTCGCTCTCCTGCTTCTTCGGGGTGAAGAACGCGCGGAACTCGGTCGGGTCGTCGATCTTGCGCATGTTCGCCTCGCGGTGAGCCTTCGCCTTGTCGAGCATCCCCTGCTGGATCTCCTCGAGCAACGCGACCACGCCCGCCACCAGCGCGTCGGCGCTCATCGCCGTGCGTTCCTTGGTGCCGCGGTCGCGGCGGCACACGCTCACCGCGTTCTGCTCCAGGTCTCGCGGACCGATCTCGACGCGCACGGGTGCCCCCTTCTTCACCCACTGCCACATCTTGTCGCCACCACGCAGGTCACGGCGATCCACCTCAACCTCGACCGTCCGTCCGGCGTACGACACCTCGCGCAGGCGCTTCGCAAGCTTCTCGCACGCCTCGTTGACTGCCGCAGCCGTCTCGGGCTTCGGCGTGATCGGCAGGATCACCACATGCGTGGGTGCCAGGCGCGGCGGCACCATCAGGCCGTCGTCATCGGCATGCGTCATGATCAGGCCTCCAACCAGGCGCGTGCTCACGCCCCAGCTGGTGGTCCAGGCGTGCTGCAGGGTGCCGCCCTGATCGAGGAACTTGATCTCGCTGGCCTTCGCGAAGTTCTGCCCCAGGAAGTGGCTGGTGCCGGCCTGCAGCGCCTTGCGGTCCTGCATCATGGCCTCGATCGAGAAGGTGTCCACCGCGCCCGGAAATCGCTCGCCGTCGGTCTTGCGACCCTTGATCACCGGCATCGCCATCCAGTTCTCGGCGAAGTCGGCGTACACGTCGAGCATCTTCATCGTCTCCTCGCGCGCCTCGGCCTCGGTGGCATGCGCGGTGTGACCCTCCTGCCACAGGAACTCCGCGGTGCGCAGGAACAGGCGCGTGCGCATCTCCCAGCGCACCACGTTCGCCCACTGGTTGATGAGCAGTGGAAGATCACGGTAGCTCTGCACCCACTTCGCGAAACTCGCGCCGATGATCGTCTCGCTGGTCGGACGCACCACGAGCGGCTCGTCCAGTTCGCCCGCCGGCACCAGGCCCGGCCGGCCATCCGGCTTCGTGCCGGCCTGCAGGCGATGATGCGTGACCACCGCACACTCCTTCGCGAATCCCTCCACGTGCTCCGCCTCCTTCTCCAGGAAGCTGAGCGGTATGAAGAGCGGGAAATACGCGTTCTTGTGACCGGTGTCCTTGAACATGCGGTCCAGCACGCGCTGCATGTTCTCCCAGAGCTGGTAGCCCCAGGGCTTGATCACCATGCAGCCGCGCACCGGGCTGTTCTCGGCCAGGTCGGCCGCGCGCACCACCTGCTGGTACCACTCGGCATAGTGCTGCTCGCGCGTTGGCGTGATGGCGGTCTGGACTGCGGCGTGTGGCTTGGCGGGGTTGCTCATGCGTGCTCCATTCGAATCCGCGAAGGTAGCACGCTCCGACTCAGGCTGACCGCGCGAGCGCCCGCTCGAGCCGACGGCGCACGTCGCGGCGACCCTCGGGCAGGGCCGTCGCGCCCGCCACCCGCGCGCGACGAAGGCATCGTTCGCGGTGCCGAGTGGCCACGCGTCGCATCTGCCGACTGGCCGCATGAAGAGGCGAGGCCCTCGGTAGTTCCGGCATGTCCTGCAGCATCAGGCCCGCATCGCGTGCATCGCCCAGCAGTCCGGAGACCGCGCGCAGCCGCGCTTCGGTCGTGGCGACACGGCGCTCGCCCGCCGTGGAGAGGAGCGCCAGCATGTTCGCGGCACGCTGCGCACGCTTGCGGACATCGTGGAGCCAGTTCTCGTCGCGACCCTCCCATGCCACGCGGAATCGATCGCGTGCGGAACCGCAGGCCTCTGCGACCGCGCGGGCCACCAGGGGCCAGGTCAGCGGATCAAGATCCAGATCCATCACCCGCTCGCGCGCCGCCTCGAGTTCCGCACGACTCTCGCGCACCAGGGCCTGGACCGACTCGACCGACGGATCGCCCGCCGATTCGGTCACCACGCCTCCGGTCGCACGCCACGCATCGAGTGCCAGCGCGCGCATGGGTCGCGGAAGCAGCGCCGCGATCCTGCCTGCGGCGATCGTGCGCGCATGCGCATCGCGCAGCGAACCCAGCCGGCGGGCCGCGTCCCCCAGCGCCCCATCGATGCCGCGCCACTCACGCTCCGTCACCACCTGCCTTGCCACGCGCATCGCCGCGCGCAGCCGCTTCACCGATCGACGGAACTCATGAACCCCCTCGACGCGCTCGCGCGGCGTGTCCGACGCCGCCTGCACAAGCCGCTTCCCGGCGCGCACGAACTCGCGCTGGAACAGCAGTCGAAGGGCCGATCCTGCCGGCCTGCGGATCTCCAGCGCCAGGGCCATGCCATCAGGCTATCGCCCGATGCCCGCCAGCCCCAGGATTCCCGCCAGCCCCAGCGCGATGCTCACGCAGCCATTCAGCGTGAAGAACGTGAGCGCCATGCGCGTGGTGCCCCATCGCCTCACCGTGGCGTGCTCCACCGCCAGCAGGCCCGCCACAAGGCCGATCGCGACCAGAAAGCCCGCGCCCAGCCGAGGCTCCACGCGCCAGGCCTGCACCAGGCACAGCACCGCGCCCACGTGCATGACAAGGCTCAGCGCGAGCGACGGTCCTGCACCGAGCCGCGCGGGCATGCTGAAAAGTCCCTCGCGCCGGTCGGTCTCGACATCCTGCAGCGCATAGATCACGTCGAAGCCCGTCACCCACAGCAGCACCATGGCCGCGAGCCACCACACCACCGGCAGCGCCGCCGCCTCCGGTCGCATCGCCAACGCGGCGGCAGGCACGCTCATCGCCAGGCTTGCGCCGAGCCACGCATGACAGAGCCACGTGAATCGCTTCGCGAGCGGATACAGCACCAGCCAGAGCAGCACCGGCACCTGCAGCAGGAGTGGCCACGCGTTGCCGTAGATCACCGCAAAGGCCGCCGTGCACGCCTCGAAGGCCAGCACGCCCATGAACACCATGACCAGCGCGGCACGCCTCGACAGGCGCCCCGACGGAATGGCGCGTCCCGCGGTGCGCGGATTGCGCGCATCGATCGCCGCATCGACGATCCGATTGGCCAGCATGGCCACGGTCCGCGCGGTGACCATGCACCCCACGATCAGCGCCAGCGGCCCGGCCATCACCGACCACGGCAGTCCGTCGGGCGTCACCGTCGCCAGGCACGCGCCAAGCAGCGCGAAGGGCAGCGCGAACACGCTGTGATGCAGCTTGATGTCGCTGGCGGCAGCAGAAAGGGCCCGCACGGCACGCATGGGCCCAAGCCCCGGATCAGTGCTTCGCCGCCGGCGTGGCAGGAGCCTGCGCGCGGGAATCCGCGGTCGGATCCTCCATCTCGCCGGGCACCGAGCCAGAGGGCGTTTCAGACCACGGTCCGGGCGCAGGTGGATTGAAGGCCTGCTGCTTGGACGGGATCAGCCAGCGCTGCACGTACATGGGCCGGTAGTCGGTGCCAAAGCCGCCCTCCAGATGCACCGTCATGATCTGGTAGACGCCCTCGGGCGAGGGATAGACGATGTCCACCTCGGCCTTGCCGCCGTTGATGCGCACTTGGCGCACGGTGTAGGCGTTCTTGTCCTCGGCCGTCATCGCGCGGCAGCCATCGCCAAGGCGACGCGCCACCTCATCCCACGCGCTCTGCAGCGTGTTGGGAGGAAGGTTGAACACCAGCTGCTCGTTCGGATTGCCACGCTGCTGCGCATAACGCAGCGCGCTCGAGATCACCTGCGGGAGCGGCGGGGTGTTCGCGGTGACCGTCGCGTTGCCGGAGGTCGGTGGATAGGTCGCCGTGGCGGCGCAGCCGGCCAGCAGCAGGACGATCGAGGAGCGCAGCAGGGTTCGCAACATGGTGAAGCCTCCTTGGGTCGGTGGCGTCACTTCTCCGCCTTGGCGATCTGCCAGTACTCCAGTTCGACTGGGGCCTGACGACCGAAGATGGTAACGAGCACGCGGACCAGGCCCTTGTCGGGCAGGGTTTCGTCCACGGTGCCCTCGTAGTTCTGGAACGGGCCTTCCTTGATGGTGACCGCGTCGCCCTTGACGAACTCCATGCGAACCGTCGGAGTCTCCTCGGGCTTGCGGCTGTCGAAGAGCATCTTCTCGACTTCGGGCGGGGTCATCGGGGTGGGACGACCTGCGGTGCCCACGAAGTCGCCGACGCCCGTGGTTTCCTTGATCAGGAAGAACACGTCCTGGGGAATGCGACCATCCGGCTCCAGCTTCATCTCGACGAACACGTAGCCGGGGTAGAGCTTGGTCTCGGTGACCTTCTGCTTGCCGGCCTTCATGGTCTTCGTCTTCTCGGTCGGCACCATGATGCGGCCAACGAGATGCTGCATCGCCTCGATCTGCACCTTGCGCAGCAAGGTGTCACGCACCGGGTTCTCCTTGTTGCTCGCCACGCGCAGCACGAACCAGTCCATGCCGTCGCGGTACATCGGGAGTTCCGCGGCATTGGGATCGGCCGGATCGATCACCGTGGCAGCGGGGTTGCTGACCTGCGCGGCGCGCGCGGCCTGCTCCTTGTTCTTGCTGCTGCTCTGCGTCTCGAGCGCGCGACTGGTCGCGACGCCGCCGGTGATGGCGGTGCTGGCGCCGCGGTAGGCGGCGGTGCCAACGGCGAGGTTCTTCGGCTTGGCGCCCTCAGGGACTTCGGGGGTGTCGTTCGTTTCGTTCGAAAGCATGTGTCAGTTCCTCATGTCGAGCACGCGCATCCACACGAACAGCGTGGAGAACGCGAAATCCCAGATCCAGCAGAAGACCGAGATGGTCAGCGCGATTCCGATCACCACGAGCGTGCTGCCCACGATCTCGCGCTTCGTGGACCAGTTCACCTTCTTCATCTCGCCCTCGGTGGCGACCAGGAAGTCGACGGAAGTCTCGTTGGAGCCGGTGAACCACCACAGCAGTCCGCCCACGAGCAGCATGAACAGCGCCGCGGCGCCGCTGGCCACGTAGACCGGCGTCACGCCGAAATCGGTGGTCTCAAGCAGTCGCCACAGCCAGATCGCGCCAAGCACGCCGAGAAGGCCGAAGCCGATCACGGTCATCAGGCGGGTCCAGTAGCCCTGGCCGAGCTTCTTGATGGCGGTGGACACGATTCAGGACTCCGAGGGGTGCGGACGGAAGCGGCTGCGGGCCACGAGGCCCGAACACGCCGGGGGGGGATCGAACCCACGACCTGCGGATTTGGAATCCGCTGCTCTACCAGCTGAGCTACCGGCGTAGCGTGCGAAGCGACCGTGGGGTCACTTGCGCTTGATCTTGTGGAGCGTGTGCTTGCGCAGGCGCGGGGAGAACTTGCGGAAACCCTCCTTCACCTTCTCCGAGATGCCGCCCTTGACGCGGATCTCGGTTCGGTAATTCAGGTCGCCCGTCTCCGAGCACTGCAGCCAGACGTATTCACGATCCAGGGACTTTTTCGCCATGACATTCTCCGGGCCACCGGGGCCCTGGTTCCGGCCCGCCCGCCCCCGGCAGGGCCGGGGACGGGAACGGGTGGAACCTCTCGATCAAGCGGCGGGATGGACGCCCGCCGCGGAATTCACGAAACGATCTTGGTCACGACGCCCGAGCCCACGGTTCGGCCGCCCTCACGGACGGCGAAGCGGGTGCCCTGCTCCATGGCCACGCCCTTGCCCTCAAGGTCGACCTTGATGTTCACGTTGTCGCCCGGCATGCACATCTCGGCGCCGATCAGCTCGATCTTGCCGGTGATGTCCGACGTGCGGAAGTAGAACTGGGGCTTGTAGCCGCTGAAGAAGGACGAGTGACGACCGCCTTCGTCCTTGGTCAGCACGTACACCTGCGCCTCGAACTGCGTGTGCGGCTTGATGGTGCCCGGCTTGCAGAGCACCTGGCCACGCTCGATGTCGGCCTTCTCGACGCCACGGAGGAGGCAGCCGACGTTGTCGCCCGCCTGGCCCTGGTCGAGGGTCTTCTGGAACATCTCGACGCCGGTGATGGTCGTCTTGCTGCTCTGCGGACGCAGGCCGACGATCTCCACTTCGTCACCGACCTTCACCATGCCGCGCTCGATGCGGCCGGTGGCCACGGTACCGCGGCCCTTGATGCTGAACACGTCCTCGACGCTCATCAGGAAGGGCTTGTCGGTCTCGCGAACGGGCTCCGGAACGTGAGCGTCGATCGCGTCCATGAGGTCCGCGATGCACTTGTTCTTGTCGGCGTTGCCCGGCTCCTGCAGGGCGGGGAAGGCCGCGCCGCGCACGATCGGGGTGGTGTCGCCGGGGAAGCCGTACTTGGTGAGGAGCTCGCGCACCTCCATCTCGATCAGGTCGAGAAGTTCCTTGTCGTCGACGAGGTCGCACTTGTTCAGGAACACCACGATGCTCGGCACGCCGACCTGGCGGGCCAGGAGGATGTGCTCGCGGGTCTGCGGCATGGGGCCGTCAGCCGCGCTGACGACCAAGATCGCGCCGTCCATCTGGGCAGCGCCGGTGATCATGTTCTTCACGTAGTCGGCGTGGCCCGGGCAGTCCACGTGCGCGTAGTGGCGCTTCGCGGTCTCGTATTCCACGTGGCTGGTCGCGATGGTCACGATCTTGGTGGGGTCACGACGACCCTCGCTCTCGCTGGCCTTTGCGACCTGGTCGTAGGCGACGGCCTTGCCGAAGCCACGAGCGGCCTGCACCGCGGTGATCGCGGCGGTGAGAGTGGTCTTGCCGTGATCGACGTGGCCGATGGTGCCCACGTTGACGTGCGGCTTGGTGCGAACGAAGGTTTCCTTTGCCATGGTGCTGTTGCTCCTAGAGTGACGCCGGGACGGACGCGGAACGCTTGCCGCGATCCCCGTCGACGTGCCCGACGGGAGGCTCGGCTGGCGAGCGCCGACCGCCGGCGCTCGCCGAAGCCACCGAAGGGGATTGAACCCTCGACCTCACCCTTACCAAGGGTGTGCTCTACCACTGAGCTACGGTGGCGACGGACCGAAGAAAAACCGCCCGTTGAATCGGGCGGTGAGTCGCAAATGGTACCCGGAGCCCCGATTCGGTCAAGAGGGTGGTGGGCCGTACCCGGCAATTCATCCGACCCAGACCCGACCTGAACCCTCTCCGGGGTCAAAAAAACGGCTTTTCAGCGCAGGTCGAGGTGCCGCAGGCGCACCCCCCGGCCCGTGAAGGACATCTTCTCGGGATCGGACTCGTAGGTCCGTGCCCCGCTGGCTGCGTCACGGATGTTCGCGAAGCCCTCCAGCTCGGTCAGGTTCATGAACTTCGCCTCGCTGCGCACCTGCCCGTCGAGCAGCAGCATGCAGCAGGATTCGCCGTTGTAGCGGAACGCCACCTGACCGGTGTTTTCACCGGCCTCGGGCACCGTGAAGGGCGCGGGCGTGCCGGCATCCACCGGATCGATGGTCTCCGCGGCGCGGCTGTCGATCAGGTACACGCTCAGGTCCGGCGCGATGATCTGACCGAAGTTGAAGTACGTGCCCGACGCGTTGCTGAGCTCGGGTCGTGCGTCATACGGATGGTTCGTCCTCGCGCGATCCGCGGTGATCCGGCTGTCGAAGAAGTTGTTCGCCGCGAACAGGCCCGGCTCGATGTCGCTGGTGAACAGCGAGCCGAAGTCGTTCGCGTTGATCCTGGGATCCGCGCTGACCTGCACGCCAGCCTTCCAGGTGGCGTTCGCGGGCACCGCCGCACGGAACGGGTTGCGGTCGAAGCCGGGCTGCTGGCTGTAGAAGCGCGTGTCAGGCGACTCGGTCCGGAACGCCGTGACGTTGGTGCCCGCGTTGTCGAACGTCAGCGGGCCGAATCCGGCCTGGGTCCAGAGGATGTCGGCCCAGGTCCCCATGCTCTTTCGGCCCAGGCCAAGGAACGCGGCGCCCGCCGAGTCCGTGCGCACCTTGCCGGGTGCCGGGTTGGCCGTCGCGTCGGTGCGATCGAAAAGGCTTGGAACGATCGTGTCGCGGTTGGCCGACGCGTAGTCGCGCATCAGCATGAAGGTCTGCCGCATGTTGTTCTGGCTCTTCGCCATGTCCGCGGCGCCGCGCACGGTGGTCAGGGCCGGCAGCAGCAGCGCCATCAGGATCCCGATGATCCCGATGACCACGAGCAACTCGACGATGGTGAAGCCTCGACGGCTGTGCATGGTGGGTCTCCTGGGCGACGTGCGCCCATCCATGGGTTCGTGGCCCGCACGGGGCGGGATCCTCGATCAGCCCATGTTCATGGTCATCAGGAACTCGGCGTTGCTCTTGGTCTTGCTCACGCGGCTCTTCATGAGCTCCATGGCCTCGACGACGTTCATGTCGCTCACGACCTTGCGCAGGCGCACGATGAGCTCGTGCTCCTTCGGATCGAGCAGCAGCTCCTCGCGGCGCGTGCCGCTGGCGGCCACGTCGATGGCGGGATAGATGCGCTTCTCCACGAGCTTGCGGTCCAGGTGAAGCTCGGCGTTGCCGGTGCCCTTGAACTCCTCGAAGATCACCTCGTCGGCACGGCTGCCGGTGTCGACCAGCGCCGTGCCCAGGATGGTGAGGCTTCCGCCATGCTCGATGTTGCGGGCGCTGCCGAAGAACTTCTTGGGCTTGATCAGCGCGGCGTTGTCCACGCCGCCCGAGCCGATCTTGCCGCTGCCAGCCATGCCGTTGTTGTAGCCGCGGGCGAGGCGCGTGATCGAGTCGAGCAGGATCACCACGTGCTGGCCGAACTCGACCATGCGGCGCGCCTTCTCCATGACCATCTCGGACACCTGGATGTGCCGCGTTGCCTCCTCGTCGAAGGTGCTCGCCACCACCTCCACGCGCTCGGGCGTGTTGCGGCGGAAGTCGGTCACTTCCTCGGGCCGCTCGTCGATGAGCAGCACGATCACGTGCACGTCGGGATGGTTCTTGCAGATCGCGTTGGTGATCTGCTGCAGGATGACGGTCTTGCCGGTGCGCGGCGGCGCGACGATCAGCGCGCGCTGGCCGAATCCGAGCGGCGTCACCATGTCGATGATGCGCGTCTCGAGCTTGGCGGGCGTGTCGAGCATCTCCAGGTGGATGCGCTTGTTCGGGTGCAGTGGCGTGAGGGCCTCGAAGGTCGGCAGGTCCTGCAGCTTCTTCGGGTTCTCGCCGTTCACCTCGTCCACGCGCAGCAGCGAGAAGAAGATCTCGGTGTCCTTCGGCGGCCGCGCGAGGCCGGTCACCACCTGGCCCTTGCGCAGGCCAAGCCGCTTGATGAACGCGGGGCTCACGTAGATGTCATCCGGGCTCGCCAGATAGCTGTATTCGCTGCTGCGCAGGAAGCCGCAGCCGTCGGGCATGGTGTCGAGCGTGCCGGTCACCTGCATCAGGCCGTGCTTCTGCGCGCGGTGCTTCAGGATCTCGAAGACAAGGCGCTGCTTCGACAGTCCGGTCTCGCCCTCGATGCCTTCCTTGCGGGCGACCTTCATCAGTTCGTCGCCGTTCATCTTCTGCAGGCCGGCGAGATCCAGATCCTCCTTCTTGGCCGGCTTCAACTTGCCGCCGGCGGCCTCCTCGAGCGCCTTCAGGTCGAGTTCAAGCTGCTCGTCGGTCGGGACGCTGCCAGGAACCAGGTTCACCACCTGGACATGGTGATGGTGCCCGCCACCCGGACCACCCTGACCACCACCTCCACCACCCTTCCGACGACGACGACGCTTGCTCATGATTCTTGATCTCTTGCGTACGTGGCGGCGGAATGCCGACCACCCTGGGGAACGTCCTGGTGCACGGTCCCCGCGCGGGGCCGGCAGGCTGGACATGTGGCTGGAACCGGAAGGCGGGCCTGAAAGCCCTGCCCTGCGAGCGTCTTACGCGGACTTCGGAAGGTTTCCGAGGGCCTGAAGGACCTGTTCGCGCAGCGACGCCGGATCGCCGTCGTTGCGAATGACATGATGTGCCGCGGCGCGCTTGCGGTCAAGTGACCATTGCGCGGCTTCGCGCCTGTCGAGCTCCTCCGCGGACCATCCCCGATCCGACATGACACGGGCGCGGCGGACCGTCTCTGGCGCATCCAAGAACCAGATCTGGGTGCACTCGCCGGCCAGCCCGGCCTCGAGCAGCAGCGGCGCGTCGATCACGAGTGCCCGGACACTCGGGCGTGCCGCGGCAAACAGGGCCTTCCGCGCGGCCTCCACCTTGGGATGGAGCAAAGCCTCCAGGCGCTTTCGCTCGACCGGATCCCGAAACACCACCGCCGCCACCGCAGCCCGGTCGATCTGGCCGGACTCGTCCAGGATTCCAGACCCCCACCACGTCTGAAGTTGGGTTCGAATCTCGGGCGCTTCATACGCCTTGCGCACAAGCTGGTCGGAGTCCGCAACCAGGCAACCTTCGTCCGTCAGGATCGCGGCGACCCGACTTTTGCCGCTTCCAACACCTCCAACAAGCCCCACAACCGGAATTTTTGAGGCTGGACTCATAACTGAGTAATGTACGTCCAGACGGCTTGAATGATGGCCTTTTGACATCAGGAAGCCATGCGTCAAAGGTCGCACGGTGGCGATCCGAAGGCGGGCCCTGCAAAGGGTTTGCTGGACGGTTCCATCGAAGCGCCGATTTTGAGCAATTTGACTCTCTTCACGTCGGATTCTGGCTATCTTGCCCCCCACTTGCAGATTCGGAAAAGGCGCTTTCGATGAAGGCGCGAATCTGAAAGGTCGGATCCGAAAGGGTCCGAGGCATGGGAGGGAACAAGGGATACCCACAACTCCCGAAGTTCCAAGGGTCTGAATTCCTGGTTTCTGCTTGGCGCCCCAACGCCACGCCGGCACCAGGCTGGGCGGTGTCGTTCACGCGCAGGTCACTGATCACTTTCCTGCGGCCCGACATTCTCGCTTCCTTCGAGATCCAGACAAATCGTTCCGAGACGCCAGCGTCGATCAGGCCCTGCCATCTCTTCTCTTCACGCAAACTCCGGTCTCACTTTCCTGACACCCAACCATCCTGCTTCCGAGAGGGAAAATCCATGAAACTGACCATCCCCGCCGCCCTTGTGGCTTCGCTCACCGTCTCCAGCGCCTTTGCGGGCTTCCTGCCGACGGGCACCCTGACCGCCTCGGGTATCGCCGGCACCGGGGCATACCAGGTGAGCGGCAATGCGTGGACCATCACCTTCTCGTTCGATGGCGACGTTGACGCCTCGAGCATGAACTCGGATTTCGGGAACTGGACCCTGAACGTCCAAGGGACCAACGGATCTGCTTGGGAAACCTCGAGCGCCGAAGTCATCGACGGTGCCTGGATTCGAAGCGGCTCCAACGAGCGCATGCTCACGATCACTTTGGCTGAGGGGATCGGCATCGGCTCGGGCGATGTCGCCCCGGAACCAACCCACATCTCCATTCGTTACTCCGCTCGCAGGAGTGGCAGCAGTTGGGAGTCGCTGGGCAATGCCCTGCTGTACAGCGGTGATTCGGGAACGGTTTCAGCAAGCCGCGGCACACTGACGGTCCGAAGTGGCGATGACAACGTGATCTCAGGCACTTTCGCCGCCGTGATCCCGACTCCGGGAGCCGCGGCACTGATCGGCTTGGCTGGTCTCATCGTGAGCCGCCGCAGGGCCTGAGTTTCACGATCCTCCAAGGAAGCGCCCTGGGCGGGAACCCCGGGTGTCCAAGCATGAGGGCCCTGGATGTCGACGGATATCCGGGCCCTTTTCATTTGGGCACGTTCGCTCATGCGCAAGAGCCCACGTCCGGAATCGGGCTTCCGTTGATCCTGACCGCGTCGGATCGCCGGGCTCAGCGCACCACGCGCGACCAGGTGGTGCCCGTCGGACCGTCCTTCACCTGCACACCAAGCGCGGCCAATTCGTCGCGCACCGTGTCACTGGCGGCCCAATCCTTGGCGGCGCGTGCAGCGGCGCGGCGTGCAAGAAGCTCGTTGACCTGCGCCTCCAGATCTTCGGCGGCCTTCGAGGCCACGGGACGGTTGCGTTCCAGCACGCCGAGGACGGAGTCCATCGCTCGGAGCGCCTTCAGTTCGCGTGCCGGACAGGCGCTGGAGTGATCCTGACCCAGCGCCTCGTTCAGCGTGGCGATCGCGCGAGCCACGTTCAGGTCGTCGCAGAGCGCCTCGATGAAGGGTTCGAGCGAGTTTTCCAGCGGACCAGGCGTGGTGGCGGCGTGACGCGAAGCGGTCGCTTCGCTCCCCGCGGCCTTGAGCGTCGCGATCGACGCCTCCAGTGTCTCGGCGTGCCGGCTCCAACGGTCGATCATGCGCTGGCAGTCGGTCAGGCCCTGCAGCGTGAAATTCGAATTGGCCCGGTAATGCGTGCGCACCAGCTCCAGACGCAGAGCCGCAGGGGTGACGCCCTTGGCGAACAGGTCCCGCGCCGTGAAGAAGTTGCCCTTGCTCTTGGACATCTTCTGGCCTTCGACCACCAGATGGCGCGTGTGGAACCACAGCCGCGAGAAGGCGGGCTTGCCGAAGCAGCAGCGGCTCTGCGCGATCTCGCATTCGTGATGCGGAAAGATGTTGTCCTCGCCACCCGAGTGCAGGTCTATCTGATCGCCCAGCAGGCCGGCTGCCATGGCCGAGCACTCCAGGTGCCAGCCCGGATAGCCCGCGCCCCACGGCGAATCCCATTTCAACAGGTGCTTGGAGTCCGGCTTCCACAGCATGAAGTCGGCGGGGTGGCGCTTGGCGGCCTGATTCTCGGCGCTCACGCGCCCACCCTCGCCCTCACGGAGGGCATCGAGCGTGTTGCCGCTCAGTCGGCCGTAGTCGGCAAAGCTGCGCACGTCGAAGTACACCACGCCGTCGCGGGCGACGTACGCGTGGCCGCGATCGATGAGCCCCTGCACCATCGCGATCATCTGCGGCACCCACCGGGTCGGTCGCGGCATGAGCGACGGGTCGTGCTCCGCCTCGATCGCGACCTTCAGGCCCAGATGACGGGCGTCCTCCAGGAAGCGCGCGGCGTAGAAGTCCGCGATCGCCAGCGGATCGTTCGGGTCGATGGCGCTGCCTGCGGGCAGGGTTCCAGCCTTCTTCGCTTCGAGCAGTCGGCGCCCCGCCACGGCCATCTTGTCCTCGCCACCCCCGTCGGCCTGCGCGTCGTCGGTCATGTGGCCCACGTCGGTGATGTTCATCACGTGCCGCACCGGCACCCCGGTGAGCTCGATCGTGCGACGAAGCATGTCGGCGTTCAGGAAGCTTCGGAAGTTGCCGATGTGCGCGTCGTCGTAGACCGTGGGGCCGCAGCTGTAGAAGGTGACGGGCCCATTCGGGCCGGCCAACGGCTGGAGCTCGACCGCGTGGCCCGAGAGAGTGTCATGGATGCGGACGGTCGGCATGCGTCGGGAGCATACGACGTGGCACCCGTGATCAACCGCTCAGCGCTGCGAAGCCTCGAGCATCCGGACCTCCCGCTGCGGGAACGGAATCTTGATGCCAGCCGCCCGGAACTGCTCAAGGATCGCCCGGACGACTTCGGAACCCGCGACGCCAGCCTCGATCACCTGCGCCCACGGCCGAACCGCGATGGTCACGGACGAGTCGCCGAGTGTCGTCACCCGCACGACCGGTGCTGGATCCTTCATGATCCGCGGATTGTTCGCCAGAACCTCGTCGATCACGCGCAAGGCGTGGCCGATGTCGGTGTCATAGGCCACGCCCACGCTGAGATTCAGCTGGCGCAGCGTGCCGTAGTTGTGAAGGATCTCTCCCACGATCTTGCGGTTGGGGATGATCACGACGGATCGGTCGGGATGGCTCAACTTGGTGCTGAACAGCGTGATCGACTCGACACGTCCCTCCTCGTTGTGGATGTCGATGTACTCGCCCACGCGGAAGGGCCTCGTGATGATGATCGTCAGGCCCGCCACCGCGTTGCCCAGCACGCCCTGCAGCGCAAGCGCGATGCCCGCACCCGCCACGCCGAGGCCCGCGATCAGCGGCAGAAGCTCGACGCCCAGGTTCTGCAGGGCCATGATCACGAAGATGGCCATCACGGCAAGCCGCAGGATGCGCAGCAGCAGCAGGCGCAGCGGCGGTTCGATCTCGATCCGTGCGGTGCCACGCTCGACGGCGCGCACGATCGCGCGAGACACGAAGACGCCGATCAGCAGGACGACGATCGCGCTCAGGGCGTTCGGGCCGAACTCGACCAGCAGATCGATGGCGCGGTTCTTCAGGTGCTGGAGGGATTCGAGCTGGGTGGACATGGCGAACAGAAGAATGCCGCAAGTTCGGCCTCCGCGCCACGGCCCTCCCGCCTCGGCCACGGCTGCGGTCCGCGTCGGGCGGTTCTCTCGATTTCAGGCGCGCGGATCGGCCCGCATGGTGCGCATCAGCTGACCGATGCGGCGGAAGTACGCGGCCTTCAGCCACGCGTGCCAGAATCCCGCGAGACCATCCAGGAACCCCAAGCGGCGTAGATAGCCGTCCAGGAAGTACGCCGCAGGAAGCCACCATCTTCCGAGCATGCGGTACTTCGCGGCCTGACGACCGGCGAGGCCCGCCATCCCCGTCTCGCGCAGACGGACAGCGCGCGCCGCCTCCCACTGCGCATACGACTCATGCCGGCGCTTCCAGTGGTTCAGGCCACGGTCATCACGATGATCGATGCGGGTGCGGATCTCGCCCACCGAGCCCGCCAGCACCGGATGCTCGTGGATCTCCATGTCCAGCTCGCTCCATCGCTCCTCCTCGATGCGCTCGTACTCGCCCGCGCCAACGCGGAACAGGGCGAGCTTGCGGTTCGGCGTGCCGTGCCGGAGCCGACGTCCCATGAACCAGTTGTCGTAGGTGAGCCAGAAGCCCGCGTGCGGCGTGCCGGGCAACGCACGCGTGAGCTCGTCGCAGAACGCGTCGTCGACCAGTTCATCGGCGTCGAGAAAGAGCACCCACGGCGTGGTGGGCGGATGCTCGCACAGGAACCAGTTTCGCTTCTTCGGAAAGCGGCCGTTCCACTGGAACTGGACCACGTCCGCACCATGGGCACGCGCGATCTCGCAGGTTCGGTCCGTGGATCCCGAATCGATCACCACGACGCGAGCGAAGCGACCAAGACGTTCAAGGCAGGCCGCAAGACCCGTTTCCTCGTTCCGCACCGGCACCGCCACCGTGATCGGAAGGTCACGAGCCACGGATTGCCTCCCCATCACCAAGATCGACGAAGGATCGGCCCGACCCCGGGCCCCGGCTCACGCGTGCACCTCGACGATGCGGTGGAGAAGCTTGTACCACCCCTCGCAGGCGCGCTGCGTGTCATAGCGCTCAACCAACACGCGGCGTCCCCGATTGCCCATCTGCCTGGCGCGCTCCGGATCCTGACGGAGTGCCTGCACGGCATCCGAAAGGCCACGGCCGTCACCCGGCTCGACGACGATGCCGCACCCCTCGTCCAGCACCACGCGCGCCACTTCACTGGTGCGGGGGCCGATGAAGATCAGGGGCCGGCCCGCGGCAAGCACCCCATAGAACTTGCTCGGGACCATCAGACCGGCGAAGTCGTTGGCCATGGTCACCAGGTGGACATCCCCGAGGGCAAGCAACTCTCCGAGTCGCCCACGTGGCTGGTACGGCTGCAGGACGGCGTTGTGGATGCGCTGCGTCCGCACGAAGTTCTCGAGCTCGGCCTTCTTGGTGCCGCCACCGACCACCACCCAGCGAAGGTCGTCCTCGGACGCCAGCGTGCGCATGGCCTCGAAGAGCGTCGCGTTGTCGTGACCGATGCCGAAGTTGCCGGAATACTCGACGACGAAGCGCTCGCCGATCGACCACTCGGCACGAAGCGGATTGCTGGAGCGATCGAGCTCGCGCACCTCGTTCGGATCGCTCCAGACGTGGATCATCTCGACCTTTCGCGGGTCGATGCCTCGCTCGAGCACGCGCTCGCGCATGCAGCGGCCCAGCACGACCACCACATCGGCATGGCGCATGCAGAAGGTGTCGATCGCCGCGAAGAAGCGGTGCAGGAGGGATCCCCGCCGCAGCAAGCCGGCCGCGACAGGCACCTCGGGATACAGATCCATGGCCCAGAAGGCGAACCTGGAACCACGGAGCCACTTGAGCAGCAGGCCAACCACCGCGATGAAGGGCGGCGTGGTGAAGCAGACCACCACATCGGGCCTCGGAAGGCGGAGCGCCTTCAGCACGGCCGCCGCATAGAACGCGACGAAGTCGAACACGCGACCCGCGATGCGACGCTTGCCGAAGGCGCTGTGCGCCACCCGCACGACCCGGATTCCATCCACGCGATCCTCGGGCGGAAGCGTGACCCCGGACTCGCCATAGATGCTCCTAGAGGCGAGGGCGGTGACCGAATCCCCACGCTGCACGAGGTAGCGCGCAAGATCATGCCCGTGCTGGGCCGTGGCCGCGACGTCCGGCCAGAAACCCTGGTTCACCATCAGCACCTGCAGCGGGCGCGCCGAGACGCTCTCCTGCTGCTGCAGCGCACGCACGATCTGGCGCACCGCCGCACCGGACGAGAAGAGGCGATCCGAAAGCGCACGGCCGCGCTCCCGGACGGCGTCCATCTCGGCCGGATTCGCGAGCAGGTCCTCCGCCAGCCGGCACAGCGTTCCCGCATCCCCGCCCGTGCAGACACGTCCCACCCGCTCCTCGTTGATCAGCCGCTCGAGATCGTTGCCCGGGTTGATGCGCGCCAGCACCGGCATGCCGGCCTGCATGTAGGTCAGGAACTTGCCCGGGATGTTGTGGGACTTGTGACGGATGTCCAGCGCCACGATGCCGACATGACACTGCGCGAGGAGTCCCGGAATCTCCTTCGGCTCGATCTCGTCATGGAACAGGATGTTGTCGAGCCCCTTCGACTCGGCCATCGAGGCGAATCGCGCCGCATCGCTGCCACGACCGACGAAGAGGAATCCGACATCCTTGCGGGCGCGCAGGCGTTCCGCCAGGTCCACGAAGACATCCATTCCCTGGGCCACGCCCATGTTGCCCGCGTAGACGAAGACCTTCCGCCCCGCCAAGGGGGTCTTCGAGAGGTCGATCCTGCATCCCTCGTTGGTCGCCGGCCGCAGCCAGTTCTGCAGCACCTCGAGCCGCCGGCCCGTGCGTCGAGCCCAACCCTCGAGATAGGGCATGTTCGCCGGCGTCTGCACGCCGATCGTGTCGGCCACCGCGTACTGGCCACGCTCGATCCACTTGAAGAAGCGGTAGGCCAGGCCGCGACGCATGAGGCCCATGTCCACTGCCCACTCGGGGAAGATGTCGCGAAGGATGAGGTAGCTGCGGCATCGGCTCTCGCGACGAAGCACCTTCACGATCGGCCCAAGGAAGATGGTTGGCGAGTACCAGACCACGCCATCCCAGCCCTGTCGGCCAAGCCCGCTGTGCCGAAGCGCACGAAGCAGCACGTGCGGCAGCCGCATCTCGTTGATCGTGCGCCGGATGTAGTCGATGTCCTTGGTGCGCGGCGTGCGCACCCGCAGAACCGTGATGTTGCCGTCACGCTCGATGCGCCACGGCTCCTGCTGCGAGGAAGTCGGGACGATCACCGTGGGCTCGTGCCCCTGCTCGACGAACTCGCGCACGAGGTCGCGCATCTGCACCGCACCCGAGATGCGGAGCGGCGGATAGGTGTCGGCGACGATGGCGAGGCGCATGTGACGATGCCCGTCGGATCAGCGAGCGGCTTTCCGCCAGACCACGCGATTCACGTAATCGGTGTAGCTGTGGATGATCCGGACGACCTTGTCGGACACGTTCGGCATGGAGTAGTCCTCGACCAGCCGGAGCTGGCGGTGCTCGCCACGCTGCTGATCCGCGAGGATGCGAAGGCCCTGCAGCACACGCTCCGCGTCGAGTCCCACCATCATGACGGCCGCCTCCTCCATGCCTTCGGGACGCTCGTGCGCCTCGCGGATGTTCAGGGCGGGGAAATTCAGGATCGACGACTCCTCGTTGATGGTGCCGCTGTCCGAGAGCACGGCGCGCGCGTGCATCTGCAGGTGCACGTAGTCGGAGAGGCCAAGCGGCTTGAGCAGCCGCACGCCGGCATGGAACTTGCTGCCGGTGGCATCGACGCGCTTCTGGGTTCGCGGATGGGTGGACACGATCACCGGAAGACCGAACGTCTCGGCGACGGTGTTCAGCGTGTGGACCAGTCGCGCGAAGCTCGCGTCGCCGTCGACGTTCTCCTCGCGGTGCGCGCTGACCATGAAGTACCCGTCACGCGTCAGTCCCAGGCGCCGCAGGACATCCGAGGCGTCGATCTTGGGGCGATAGTGCTGCAGCACCTCGAACATCGGGCTGCCGGTCTTGATGACCATGTCCGGCGGGAGTCCCTCGGCCAGCAGGTACTCGCGGGCGATCGAGCTGTACGTCAGGTTGATGTCCGCGGCGTGATCCACGATCCGACGATTGATCTCCTCGGGCACGCGCTGGTCGAAGCACCGGTTGCCCGCCTCCATGTGGAACACCGGGATCTTCCGGCGCTTGGCCGGAATCACTGCCAGGCAGCTGTTCGTGTCACCAAGCACCAGCAGCGCGTCGGGCTTCACCTTCGCAAGGGCCTGATCCACCGCGATGATGACCTTGCCGATGGTCTCGGCGCCCGTGGATCCGGCGGCCTCGAGGAAATGGTCCGGCTTCCGGATGCCAAGGTCCTCGAAGAAGATCTGATTCAGCTCGTAGTCGTAGTTCTGCCCCGTGTGGATGATCGTGTGCTCGCAGTACTGGTCGAGCCTGGCCATCACGCGCGAGAGCCGGATGATCTCGGGGCGGGTTCCGACGACGGTGGCGACCTTGAGTTTCGTCATGTCAGACCTTGTGGGTGATCGTGTCCGGGCGCTCGCGATCGAAGAGCTCGTTCGCCCACAACAGTACAACGAGTTCGGTCTCGCCGATGTTCGTGATGTCGTGGGCCCAGCCGGGAACGGTGTCCACCACCTGCGGCGCATCGCCCGAGGTCTCGAGCGAGAAGCTCTCGCCGGTGACGACGTGACGGAAGCCGAAGCGCGCCTTGCCGCTCACCACCAGGAACTTCTCGTTCTTGGTGTGGTGATAGTGCCCGCCTCGCGTGATGCCGGGATGCGCCGTGAAGAACGAGAACTGGCCCGAATCCCGCGTTCGCAGCATTTCGGCGAACGCGCCCCGCGGATCGACATGCCGGGTGATCGGATAGGCGAAGTCCTCCTTCGGGAGGAAGCTCAGGTAGGTCGCGTAGAGGGCTCGAAGGAACCCCGTGCCGACCGGGTCGATCCCGAGCTGGCGCCTGGTGTCGTGGAACCTGCGGATGTGCCCTGCCATCTCGCCCACCGTCGTGGAATGAACGGGCTGCACCGTGCGTTGTGGCCCGCCAGGAAGCCGTTGGCCACGCGCGTGCGCGTCCAGGATCACCATGAAGGCGTCGATCACGTCATCCACATAGACCAGACTCACGGGCGCGGCCGGGTCATGGATGTTGATCGGAAGTCCACGCGCGATGTTGTGGCAGAAGGTCGCGACGGCCGAGTTGTAGTTGGGTCGGCTCCACTTGCCGAACACGTTCGGGAGCCGGAACAGGTGAACGGAATCGGGCGCATCCGGAATCGCGGACAACAGCGCATCCTCGCCGGCACGCTTGCTGTGACCGTACGGATTGTCGCGCTCGGCCTGGGTGGAGGAGGAAACGATCACGGGCACGCCGCCTCCACGCGCGGCGACCAGCGCCGCAAGGCGCGCGGTGAAGTCGCGGTTGCCGACCATGAAATCGGCGGGATCCTGCGGGCGATTCACGCCAGCGAGATGAAAGACGAAGTCGCAGCGCGCCACACCCTCGCGCAGCGCCTGCTCGCTCGTGCCCCGATGCACGGGGATGATCTCGGTGCCAGCGCGCTCCCGAAGTCGCACGCAGAGATTCCGGCCAATGAAGCCCTCGCTGCCGGTGACGAGCGCACGCATCCGGGTTCAGTCCACCGGCTGGGGCGTCTTGCCCGCGACGAGGTCTCGCATGAACTCGAGCTTCATGAGCAGTTTCTTCGTTCCATCGACATCCAGTCGCGTGGTGTTGTGCGAGTTGTAGTCATCGCTGCGCGAGAGCTTCGCCTCGCCCTCCTCGAAGAACTTGCCGTAGTTCAGGTCTCGCATGTCCGGTCGCACGCGGAAGTAGCCCCCGAGATCCTCGCTCGCCAGCATCTCCTCGCGGCTCAGGAGGGTCTCGTAGACCTTCTCGCCATGACGCGTGCCGATCGTCTTGACGGGGTGGTTCGGCTTGCCGAGCAGCTCCAGGATCGCCTTCGCCAGCGTGGCGATGGTGGCCGCGGGCGCCTTCTGCACGAAGATCTCGCCGTTGTTGCCGTGCTCGAAGGCGTAGAGCACGAGATCCACCGCGTCCTCGAGCGTCATCATGAAACGCGTCATGTCGGGATCGGTGATGGTGATCGGGTTGCCAGCGAGCACCTGGTTCACGAACAGCGGGATCACCGAGCCGCGCGAGGCCATCACGTTGCCGTAGCGCGTGCCACAGGCCACCATGCCGGTGCCCACCATGCTGCGGCTCTTGGCGATCATGACCTTTTCCATCATGGCCTTGGAGATGCCCATGGCGTTGATGGGGTACACGGCCTTGTCGGTGCTCAGGCAGACCACGCGCTTCACGCCGCAGTTCACCGCGGCCTCCAGCACGTTTTCCGTGCCGAGCACGTTGGTCTTCACCGCCTCGAGCGGGAAGAACTCGCACGAGGGCACCTGCTTCAGGGCGGCGGCCGTGAACACGAAGTCCACGCCGCGCATGGCGTTCATCACGCTGCCGTAGTCGCGCACGTCACCGATGTAGAACTTCAGCTTGGGGTTGGTGTAGCGCTTTCGGCAGTCGTCCTGCTTCTTCTCGTCACGGCTGAAGATGCGGATCTCCCCGATGTCGCTCGAGAGGAAGCGCCGCATGACGGCGTTGCCGAAGGAGCCGGTGCCGCCGGTGACGAGAAGGGTCTTGTCCTTGAACATGGTGGTGAATTCCTGCGTTTCGCGCGGCATCTGGCCATCGCCGACCCCGCACGCGGTCGCGTACGGGTTATCGATTGATCATAGCATCGACCTGATTTGGAACGGGCTTGGGCCGGTCCGTGCAAAAACATCCAACACCTTGAATGGTCGGTCCTTGCAGCGCCGATACACTCGATCGTGGGGCGGGTCTCGTCGCCGGCCAGCCCAACCTCGCCAGTGGTCGCCATCCTCACCATCGCGTACTTCATGCTGCTCGCCTGTGGCGCGCTGCTGAGTTCCACCTGGGCCGCGACCTTGGTGGCGCTGATGTTCGCGCTCGAACAGGGCCTTCAGGCATCGTCGGGCTTCTTCATCTCGAATGTCCAGTTCGTGAACGTGTTCGTGGGAGCCCTCACGGGGGTCTCGATCGGGGCCATCCTGCTCCGTCGCCCCGATGAGCTCCGCAACACGCTGCTCTTTCCGCTGATCGGCACGCTCGTCCTGTACATGTGGTCCGCCGTGTCGCTGGCGTGGAGCCCGTCGACGCTGCATGGTCCACCGTACGTCCGCGGCGGCATCCCCTACATCATCCTGTTCGTCGTGCTGGCACCCCTGCTCGTGCCGAACGTGGATCGGCTGGGCTCGATGCTGCGCATGATGCTCTATCTGGGCACCGTCCTGGTCGCGCTGCTGGTGGTCAATCCCAACCTCACCTTCTACTCCGGTCGACTCGGCCTGCAGATCGAGGGAAGCGTGCGCTCGAACCCGCTGGCCATCGGCGAACTTGGTGGCTGCCTCATTCTCCTGGCGACACTGCTCCGCGAGGGACCCAAGCAGTGGCTCATGAATGCCGCACGCGCGACGGCCTTCCTGATCGGCGGACTTCTCGCGCTCCAGTCCGGCTCGCGCGGGCAGTTGATCTTCTCGGTCGGCCTTGCCCTGATCCTGCTGCCGCTCTCCAAGCGCATCAAGAACGTCTTCCAGTTCATCGCGACCCTGGTCCTCGTCGTGCTGGTGGTACCGCTGCTGCTCTGGGTCGCGCAGACCTTCCTGTACGCGGACGTGCTTGGTCGATGGGACACGGAGCAGTTGTCGGGAGGTTTCGCGGTCCGATTGATGAATGACCTCGATCTCCTGGCGGTCTGGGCCGGGAACCCTGTGGCCTGGATCACGGGACTGGGATTCAACGCATTCGCGGTCGTCACCACGGCGGGCGCGAAGGAGCACTATCCCCACAACATCCTCGTCGAGGTGCTCGCCGAGGAGGGGCTTCCGATGTTCGTGCTCATGCTGCTGATCTTCTTCAGGACATTCCGGGATGGGCTCTGGCTGTTCCGGCGCTTCGCGGAACAGCCCGTGGAGCGCGCGTCGGTCTCGGCGCTCATCGCGCTGGCGCTCTACTTCTTCCTGATCGCCAACAAGCAGAACAACCTGTGGGGACAGGGGCCGCTCTTCCTGTATTGCTGCATGATCGCACGCATCCGCGCGCGGACGGCCGAGGCGGACGCGTTGGACGCCGCGTACGAAGTGCCTGCAGCGTCGGAAACCGAGGAAGCCGACCCTGCGCAGCCCGCCCTTCCACAGCGAGCCTGACGCGCTCGCCGCCGAATCCGCGAAGGTCATGAACGCATCCAACGCACCAGAGACCTCCACCGGCGGCATGGCGACCGTCGCGGTGTCCGGCACCGGATGGGCAACCGGCCAGGCTGTTGTCAGCAAGTTCATCACGCTCGTCGCCACCTGGGTGATCGCCCGGAATCTCTCAAGCCAGGAAGTGGCGGTCGCGACGCTGGCGATGACCGTCACGAAGTTCCTCTGCGTGCTGCCGCCCCTGAACATGGGCGACCTGCTCATTGCGCACCGACGAAGCCTGGCTTGGCTCCAGCCGCTCGCGGTCCGGATCAGCTTCCGCTGGGGCTGGGGCATCACGATCGGATCACTGCTGCTTGCGCCACTGATCGCTCGCTACTACTCGAACTATCCGACGTTCCTGCTGACCACCCTGCTGATGACGGCTGCCCTTCGCCCGCTGGCGGAGTCGATGCAGGTCGTCCCGCTCACCTCCCTTCGCCTCTCGTTCCGAAATCGTTCGATCGCGATCGTGGATGGCTCCGTGCAGCTCGTGGCCGCGATCGCGACCATCGTGCTGGCGATCTCGGGAGCGGGGCCCTGGGCGCTGGTCGCGCCGCTGATCGCGTCGTTCGGCCTGCGCGCGATCGGCTACCGGATCTCCGCGGGAGCGCACGCGGTGACGGCGTCGAACGCGTTCGACACGCCGCATCACGGACAGGTTGCCCGCCAACTCGTGCAGCGGCGTTTCATCGCGACGGGGGGCGCGCAGTACGTGCACAGCCTGATCGACACGATGCCCCTGCTCGTGCTTGGAAAGCTCTGCTCCGAGTCGGAAACCGGCCTGTTCGGATTCTCGGTCACGCTTGCCGCGCAGGCCAACACCGTCATCGCGGCGCAGATCGCCGGCGTGCTCCAGCCGGTGCTCGGTCACCTGGGTCAGGATCCCGCACGACAGACCAATGGTTACCTCCGCGCCATGCGGATGCTCGGTGCGGTCGCAGTGCCGATCTGCCTGACGCAGGCCGCGTTCAGCGACACGCTCTTCCGCGTGTTCGTCCGAGGCGATCTCGTCGCCGCGGCGCCCGTCTTCGCGGCGCTGAGCGTCGCCGAAGCCTTCTACTTCGCGAGCGCCCCGACGATGGCCATGCTCCGCGCGCAGGGTCGATTTGGAACGTTCCTTGGATGGCAGCTCGTGCATCTGGCCGCGGCCCTTGTCGCGCTGCCGGTGGCGGCGCTCTCGGGCGGATCGATCGCCGTTGCGGTCACGATCGCCGGCCTCTGGTCCATCAGCCTGCCGATGGCTGTCTGGGTGACGACCCGCAGGGCTGGCGGATCACTGTTCGCGTCCGTTCGGATCTTCCTGGCGCCGTGGCTCACCGGGCTTCCGATCGCCTACGCGGCGTGGCTGGCTGCCGGAGCCGTGGCGTCGATGGGCACCGTGGCGCAACTCATGGCATTGGCGATCGGAGCGCCATGCTGCTGCATCCTCATGCTGCTCTCCACGCGACTGGTTCAACCTGAGGTGTTCGCCGAGATGACGGGCATCGTTCGACGCCTGCTCGCTCGCGGTCGCCGATCGCGCGATTGAGTCGGCGGTCGCAAGCGCGGTGCTATCCTCGCGCGCCATGAGCGCCTCAGCGAGCAAGCAGAAGGTCGAGCGGATCGATTGCCCCCTGTGCCATGCGGACAAGCCACTGCCCTGGGGCCACGAGAACGGCTTTGACTGCGTGCGCTGCGGCGCCTGTGGATTGCTTTACGTGAATCCGCGACCGGTGGCCGAGCACATCGATCGTGCCGTGCAGCTTGGCGTGCACGAGGACGAGAAGCTGAACATGAACGTGGTGGGATGCCGCATCGCCTCCAAGGTGGACCGGTTCCGTGCGGTCGTGCAGCGCCAGTTCCCCGAGATTCGCCCGGGCGGCAAGCCGATCCGGTGGCTGGACGTCGGCGCGGGCTTTGGGGAGCTCGTCGAGGCCGTGACCTCGATCATGCCGCATGGAAGCGCGTGCGAGGGCATCGAGCCGATGCTTCCGAAGTCCCAGGACGCCCAGCGGCGCGGACTCCCCGTGCGCGCCGTGTACATGCAGGACGTGAAGGAACGCTACGACGTCGTGTCGTTGATCGACGTCTTCTCGCACATCCCAGACTTCCACGCATTCCTGAAGGACGTGAAGGCGCTTCTGAATCCCCGGGGTGAGGTGTTCCTGAAGACCGGCAACGCCGCGGACCTGAAGGATCGTGCCCAGTTCCCCGGACCGCTCACGCTGCCGGATCACCTCACGTTCGGTGGCGAGCCTCAGGTCCGGCGCTTCCTCGAGGAGGCTGGCTTCGAGATCGTCGACGTGCGCGCGGACCGGATGGACGGGATCCTCTACTCGATCCGGAACCTCGCGAAGTGGATCCTGCGACGTCCGGTGTGCCTGAGCCTTCCGTACACCTCGCCGGCGAGGATCCTCTGGATCCGCGCACGACTGCGCGCCTAGCGCCTGCCTGCCCGCGACCTGGCGGACTCCACGATCCGGCGGAACTGCTCCAGCCGTGACGGGGGGCCGTTGCCCTCTATGAAGGCCTGCATGGAGGGCTGCAGCGCATCGAACCGTTCGCGCGAGCGGAGCAGCGCGTCCACGGGTTCCCCCTCGTCAAGACGGAAGGTGAAGGATTCCCTGGC
>JBIIOC010000025.1:0-25566 GCA_044337135.1 Phycisphaerales bacterium
TGAGCAACACGCAGATGATGCTGGAGGCGCTGCACGAATCGGGCGCCGCGGCCGAGGATCCGGCTGTGCAGCGCGCGCTCGCCTTCGTGGCGCGCTGCCAGAACGTGCGCTCCGAGGGTGCCGCCCCTTGGGCCAACACGGGCGGTGCGGATGGCGGCTTCGTGTACACGGTGGCCAATGGCGGCGAGAGTTTCGCCAGCGAAGCCGCGGGCGAGGGACGGTTCGGAGAGAGGATGCCGGAGGGGACGCGCGCGCTCCGGAGCTACGGGAGCATGACCTACGCGGGCTACAAGAGCATGCTCTTCGCGGGCCTGCGTCGCGATGATCCACGCGTGCTCGCGGCGTTCGACTGGGCGCGCGCGCACTGGAGCATGCAGGAGAATCCCGGCCTTGGAAAGCAGGGACTCTTCTACTACCGGCTTGCGCTCGCGCGCGCGCTGGCCGCCTCGGGACGCGACACGATCGAGGACACCGGGGGCACGCGACACGATTGGCGCAAGGAAGTCGTGGACGCGCTCGTGGCGTCGCAGCGGCCTGACGGCAGCTGGATCAACGATCAGGACCGATGGATGGAGGGCGAGCCGGACCTGGTGACCGCGTATGCGGTGCTGGCGCTGGAGGAGGCAATCAAGCCCTCGCGGCAGTCGCGGTGAGCGTGGACTCGGCGGCCACGAGCCGACGGCTCCAGACGGCCCCCTGCAGCGTGACCATCAGAAGCAGCGCACCCGTGACCTGATGCGCGCTGGTCGAGAGCACCTCCCAGCCGGGAATCGCGGGGCCCTTGCGCATCATCACGGCTCCCCATGCGATGAAGCCCAGAAGCACCTGCACCGCGACCACGATGGCCATCGAGGCGCCACAGCGGCCGAGCGGCAGCAGGTCGGAGCGGGTGCGGGCCACGCCGGAAAGTCGGCTTGCCGCAAGCAGCACGACGATCAGCGCCACCACCGCGAATCCAAGATGCCCATGCATGGCCCACACCGGATGCACGATGCGGGCGTCGGCCTCCGTGGGCGAGACCTGCAGGTGCCGATAGGCCGCGCCAAGGAAGAGCTGCATCAGCAGCACCACCGGCGCGATCGCGGCGAGGGTCCGAACCGAGGTGCCCGCCTCGATGGACACCGTGGAGGTCGGTGCGGTCCAGCGCGCGCTCATGAGAGCCGCCAGCACCGCCACCGTGGCGAAGACGAGCTGCCCGAACACGCCGTGGGCGATCGCGAGCGCGATGCTGGGCTGCAGCAGCGAAGGATCCTGCTCGAGCGTTGGCGTGCCCGTGACGCGAAGTCCGCCCATGAGCCCCTGCACGCACACCGCCAGCAGCACGAACGACGCGAGCCATCGCACCCACGCGCGCGATTCATGCCGCCAGCAGAGCGCCGCCAGCGTGAAGGTGGTCAGGCCGACCAGCATGCCGAAGAGCCTGTGCGCGTGCTCGTAGTACACGCCGCCCTTCATCTGGCTGACGGGATAGAGCAGCATGTTGTGACCGAAGGAGTTCGGCCAGTCGGGCACCGCAAGTCCCGCCTCGAGGCCGGTGACCAGACCACCCGTGACGAGCAGCAGGAGGATGGTCGCGGTGTTGACGAGCGCGAAAAGCGAGAGTGGCGGCGGCAGGCGGCCGGGGGCGTCGTCCATCCGGCGCGCGAACGCGCCCCCGATCCCCGCGAGCAGTCCGCTGCCGACCAGCAGGGCCGCGCTCCAGCCAAGCGACTCCACGACCATCGCGCGGGCGTCCTTGCCGCCCACCACGCTCCCGACGATGAGCAGGTTCACCACGCCGCAGACCAGACCGGCCGCCACGGGGCCCGCCTGGCCGCGCGCATGACGCACGGCGACGAATCCGACCGCGACGGGCGCCAGCAGCGTGAGCGCGAAGAGCGCCTCGCCGATCCACAATCCAACGCCAAGCATCGCGATGTAGGCCAGTCCCCACTGCGCCGTTGCGCCGGCGAAGCCCAGCGCCAGCGTGTACGGACGCACCCGACCGGCGAGCACCGCGAAGATGCCGAGCGCCCCGGCCACGAAGGTGATGCCGGCGAGCAGCGCGACACCCGGGGACATCGAGGTGGAAGGCACGGCGACGGGATCGATCATGGGTTCCTATGGTAGACCTCTCCTGCTGGCTCGTCGCATGAACGCTCCCGCCGACATCTCCGCCCGTGCAGCTCCCGGTCGAACCAACGACTGGACCACGCTCGTGAAGGCCCGGCTGAGCCTCATGGTTCTTGCCACGACGCTGGTGGGCTTCCTGATTGCAGCGCCCTCCTCGATCGACTGGATCCGGCTGGCCTGGACGCTGGCGGGAACCTTCCTTTCGGCTGCGTCGGCCGCGGCGCTCAACCAGGCGATCGAGGTCCGCCACGATGCCCGCATGCACCGGACCGCCAACAGGCCTGTCGCGGCCGGTCGCATGAGCGTCGCATGGGCCGTGGTGATCGGCTTCGCGCTTGGCTATGCCGGATGCTTCATTCTCGCGGTCCGCGCGAACCTGCTCGCGTGCGGACTCTCGGCGCTGACGATCGTCCTGTACGCGGCGGTCTATACGCCGCTCAAGCGGCTGACGACGATGAACACGATCGTCGGCGCGGTGGTGGGCGCCATTCCACCGATGATCGGATGGGCCGCCGCGAGCGAGGGGCTGCAGCGTGGCGCATGGGTCCTTGCGCTGCTCCTCTTCACCTGGCAACTGCCCCACTTCTTCGCCCTCGCGTGGCTGCATCGCGAGGACTACGAGCGCGGCGGTTTCCGCATGCTTCCATCGGTGCCAGGCGGCGAGCTGATCGCGGCGCAGACCAGCGTGCTGGGGTCGCTTCTGCTGGTGCCGATCGGCTTGATGGTCACGCTGCTCGGGCTTGCGGGCATCGCGAGCGCGGCGGTGTGCGCGCTTGCAGGGCTCGGCATGACGTGGTTCGCCGTGGCGCACCTGCGCCGGCTGGATCGGCCATCCGCGCGCAACCTCTTCCTTGCGAGCCTGGTGTACCTGCCCGTCGTCCTGCTGGCGATCTCGGCCGACCGGGGACCGACGTCCGGCGTGGCCGGCGTGCGTGGCGGGCGGACGATCCTGCAGGAAACCCGATGACTCGACCCGCCGATGTTCCGCAAACGGGACCGCGTCGGCTGCGGCTGCGCGAAGGCGGCTGGGTCATCCTCGTGGCGGTGGCGGCGTCGGTGGCGCTGCTGGCATGGGCTCTCTCGGGCGTGCTCGCGGGCCATCGCCCGAAGGGCGACGGGCGCAGCGTGGAGAGCTACGGGTTCGATCTGTCGAACCAGCGACTCGATGGCGGCGCGCTGGTCGCCAGCGGAAATCCGCGGGACTTCCTGCCGGCGCTCGACCACCCGCGCACGATGGCCGGTTTCGAGATGCAGGGCTGGAACGAGACGCACCGGACCAAGCTGGTGGTGAGCGACGATCGCGTGATCGGCGTGGTGGCCGGCGGCAAGGCGCGCGCCTATCCCGTGCGCGTAATGAACGTGCACGAGGTCTGCAACGACACCCTCGGCGGCGTTCCCATCGCGGTCACGTTCAGTCCGCTGTGCGATGCGGCGCTGGCATTCGACCGCCGCGTGGGTGGACAGGAGCGCCTCTTCAGCGTGAGCGGCCTGCTGCTCGACTCGAACCTGGTGCTCTACGACCGAAGCGACACGCCGAGCCTGTGGAGCCAGATGGGCATGCGCGCGATCGCGGGACCCGAGGCCGGACGCGGCACCACGCTGCAGCAGCTGCCGGAGGTGCAGCTCTGCACCTGGAAGCACTGGCTGGCAACGCATCCGGGGACGGATGTGATCTTGCCCGGCGCCGAGGATGATCGGCGCATCAAGCAGTTCAGCTACAGCCGTTACCTGCTGAGTCCACGGCTGGACTTTCCGGTCGCCCGCTGGCGCGAGCCCGGCGACATGCCGGCAAAGACGCCGGTGATCATGCTGCGTCGCGGCGAGGCCTGGAAGGAGATCCCGCTGGCGGATGCCGCCAACGGCATGCCCCCTTTCGAGCTGGGGGACGCCACGGTCGAGGTGGATGCGCAGGCGAAGCCCGCGTCGGTTCTGTTCCGAACGCGCGACGGCTCGCCCCTGCTGGTGACCCCCTGCCTGCACTTCGCTCGAGTGTCGTTCACGCCGCAGCGTTGAGCGATCCAAGCCAGAGCGTGGCATACAGAACCAGCCACACGGCGTCGAGGAAGTGCCAGTACATCGCGCAGTACACCGCCCCCTCGGGGTGATCGGGGCTGTAACGGCCGGCGCGCGCACGCCACCACACCACCACGAGCGGCACCAGCCCCCCCATCACGTGCGCCGCATGCAGTCCAGTGAGCACATAGAAGCTCCACGCGTAGAGGCTGTCATCGATGCGGAGTTCGGCCTGCCACAGGTCGACCCACGCCCATGCCTGCATCGCAAGGAACCCCGCCGCGAGCGCAAGCGTGATGCCGGCGAGTCTCGCCGCGCGATCCTGCGCGCCACGCTTGATCGCCCGCACGGTGCCGTGCATCGCCGCGCTGCTTGCCATCAGCGCCGCCGTCGAGAGCAGCAGCAGCCTTGGAAGCGGCGGTGCATCGGCCGGCATGAAAGGCTCCGCCGGATCCGGATTCAACCGCACCACCAGATATCCCAGGAGCGTGGCCACGAACAGGACCCCCAGCGTGATCAGGAACAGCCACATGCCGAAGACGCCCGCCGCATGTCGCGAACGCGGGGCGTCGAAGGGATCGACGACGGTGGCGGTCTTCACCGCCACGGCATCGCGCTCCGGTTCACGGGGTGTACGGCGTGTAGCGGGCCACCGGCGCGCCGGGGGCGTTGGCCTGCAGCGTGGCCTCGACCTCGGGCGGGTTGCCGACGAACTGCGTGGGCCGGTACTGCGAGGTGTCCATCATGCAGAACACCATCATCAGGATCACGAAGGCCATGCTGCCGACGAACGTGAGCAGGTTGAACGGGCGATCCCACTTCAGGTGCATGAAGAACAGCGCCACGAGGGTGGCCTTGATCACGGCCACGCCGAGCGCGATCACCATGTTGAACTCGCCGACGTCGATGTAGCGGACCGCCACCGTGATGGCGGTGAGCACCAGAAGCGCCCCGCCGACGGCGAAGAGGATCCACATCGGGACCAGGTGGCCGACGAGCGGATGCGCCTCGTGCTTGGAATCGTGTGCGTTGCCGTGTGCCATGGGGAGCCTCGTGGTCCGATCAGTGGATCAGGTAGAAGAGCGGGAAGAGGAAGATCCACACCAGGTCGACGATGTGCCAGTACAGGCCGCCGACATCGACCGGCGTGAAGTAGTCGCTGCTGAAGTCGCCTCGAGCGCCGCGCCAGATCAGCCATGCCAGCATCACCATGCCCGCGAGCACGTGGATGCCATGAAGGCCGGTCATGCAGTAGTAGATGGCGAAGAACAGGTGCGTGTTGGCCGGCATCGTGGGGTCGGCCAGGTGCATCGAGGGATGCGCGAACGCGGGGTCGTTCTCGGCCACCGGCAGCCCTTCCGCCTTCGCCTGCTCGCGAACGCTCGCCAGGCCACCGGGTGCCGCGGACGCGGCCTTGATGGCGCTCGCCTCCACCGGCGGCGTGGTCGCGATCGGCGCCACGGCCGGAGCGGCGGGGTTCGCCACCGTCAGCGCGGCCGGCGCGGGGGCCGGCGCGGTGCTGATGACCTTCGCTTCCTCGGCACCGGCGCGGTCGTGCGGAGGCACGTAGAAGGTCTTGCCCCACACCAGATGCTCGTGGATCTTGTGGCTGTACTCGAAGTACTTGATCGCCATGAACCCGACCGCACCCATGAAAGTGAGCACCAGGCACCAGACCATCGCGTTCCTTCGGTTCGTCTGGGCAAAGCGCACCGCAAGCGCCATCGTGAGGCTGCTGAGGATCAGCACGCAGGTGTTCACGCCACCCATGACCGTGTCGAGGTAGTGGCTCGCGTAGCTGAAGACCTCGGGGAAGCGGCTGCGCAGCACGGCGTAGGCCACGAACAGCCCGCCGAAGAACAGCACTTCGGTCGCCAGGAAGAGCCACATGCCGAGCTTCGCGCTGTCGAACTGGTGCGCGGGGGTCTCGAAGTGGTGCTGCAGGAACGGGTACTTGGCGTGATCGCCGTGCCCGTGCGCATCATGCCCATGGGCGTCATGCGCGGATGCGTGGCTGGTGTGAAGGGTGCTCACGGGTGGTTCCTCAGTGCGTTCATCAGTGCGTTCATCAGTGCGTTCATCGGTGCGTTCAATGCAGCGGATTGCGCGCGGCCTCGGCCGCCAGCGCCGGATCGATCACGTAGCCCTGGGTGGTCTCGTCCCAGCGCAGCGAACGGAAGTCGTAGCAGTCGCCCACGCTCGGCTGCGTGGCGAAGTTGTCGTGCGGTGGCGGGCTGGCGCACTGCCACTCCAGGCTGCCGCCGCCCCAGGGATTCGCCGCTGCCTTGCGGCCACTGAACAGGCTGCTGAGCAGGCAGTAGGCCGTCAGGAAGAAGCCGCTCGCCATGATGTACGAGCCGATCGTGCTGATCACGTGATAGGTCTGGAACTCGGGCAGGTAGTCGTAGTACCGGCGCGGCATGCCCTTGGCGCCCAGATAGAACTGGGTGAAGAAGGTCACGTTGAACCCGATGAAGATGATGATGCAGGCCGCGGTGCCCAGCCTCTCGCTGTACATCTTGCCGGTCATCTTGGGCCACCAGTGGTGCAGGCCACCGATCATGCCGATCAGCGCGGAACCCATCATCACGTAGTGGAAGTGGGCCACCACGAAGTAGGTGTCGTGCAGGTGCACGTCGGTGTTCAGGGTGGCCAGGTGGATGCCCGTCAGGCCGCCGATGGTGAACAGCACCAGGAAGCTGAGCGCGTACCACATGGGGGTGGTGAGCGAGATGTTGCCCTTGTAGAGCGTGGTCAGCCAGTTGAACACCTTCACGGCGCTCGGGATCGCCACGCTGAAGCTGATCAGGCTGAACAGCGTGTTCATGAGAGGGCTCTGGCCGCTCGTGAACATGTGGTGGCCCCACACCAGGAAGCTGAAGATGGCGATGGCTATCGAGCTGAGCGCGATGAACTTGTAGCCGAAGATGTGCCGGTGCGCGTGCACGCTGATGAGCTCGCTGATGATGCCCATCGCCGGCAGGATCATGATGTACACCGCGGGGTGGCTGTAGAACCAGAAGAAGTGCTGGAACAGCACCGGGTCGCCGCCCATCGCCGGGTCGAAGATGCCGATGTTCACCGTGCGCTCCACCACGACGAGCATGAGCGTGATGGCCAGCACCGGCGTGGCCAGCACCTGGATGATCGCGGTGGCGTAGAGCGCCCACAGGAACAGCGGCATCCGGAACCACGTCATGCCCGGCGGGCGCAGCTTGTGCACCGTCACCACGAAATTCATGCCGGTGAAGATGCTGCTGAAGCCGAGGATGAACACGCCGAAGAGAACGGGGATCACGCCGCCGCTCGTGGTGGTGGTGCTGTAGGGGGTGTAGAAGGTCCAGCCCGTGTCGAAGCCGCCCATCGCCAGGCTCACCAGCGTGAAGGCGGCGCCGACCAGCCACAGGTAGAAGCTGCCGAGGTTCAGGCGCGGAAAGGCGACATCCTTCGCACCAAGCATGATCGGCAGCACGAAGTTGCCAAGGGCCGCCGGGATGCTCGGGATGATCACGAGGAACACCATGATCGCGCCGTGCAGCGTGAAGAACTGGTTGTAGACGTCCGCGGTCACGCCAGGGATCGTCTGGCCCGGGGTGAGCAGCTCGGTTCGCACGAGCAGCGCGAACACGCCACCCACGAAGAAGCTGATCAGCACCGCGACCATGTACATCACGCCGATGCGCTTGTGGTCGAGCGTGAGCGCCCAGCTCAGGAAGCCACGCGTGTGCGTCAGGTAGTTGTCCGGCCGGCTGGCCAGGTCGATCGGGCGGGATGCGTCGATGGTGGTCATGGCGTGTTCCTCTCTTCGCTCACTTCATGCTGACCTTGGGGGCGGCGGGCGCCTCCTTGAGGTACTTGCCGGTCTTGGGATCGAAGTCTTCCAGATGCTGCATCATGCCGATCACGGCGTCGATGGCCTTGTCGTTGAGCTGGCCCTTGAAGCTCGGCATCGCGTTTCCGTAGCCGCCGACCAGCTCGCTGCCGGGGTTCAGGATGCTGTTGCGCAGGTAGTCCTCGGGGGTGGCGTACTTCTTGCCGGGGCCGATCAGGCTGGCGTAGGAGGTGCCGTCACCGAACTTGCCGTCGCTTCCCTCGCCGCCGTGGGTGCGCGACCAGATGCCCTTCCAGCTCGGGCCGATGCCCTTGGTGCCGTCGAGCGAGTGGCACTGCTGGCACCGCGCGTAGATCTTGGGGCCCGCGCGGAAGTAAAGCTCTTCCTCTGGAATCTTGTCGAGCCACTGGCTCTGCTCGACCAGCCACGCGTCGAAGTCCTCCTGCGCCAGCACATGCACCTTGCGGTTCATGTTGCTGTGGCCGGTGCCGCAGTACTCGGTGCAGAAGAGATTGTGAGGGTTCTGGCCCGACACGTCGTCGGCCTGGAACCACAGGTAGCTGTAGCGCCCCGGCACCAGGTCCTTCTTCACCCGGAAGTCGGGGATGTAGCAGCTGTGAAGCACGTCGCTGGCGCGCATGGTCAGCTGCACTGGACGGCCGGCCGGCACGTAGAGGTCGTCGCTGGTCGCGCCGTTGGGATACTTGAAGCTCCACGCCCACTTCTGCGCGGTGACCTGCACCACGTAGGCGTTCTTCGGTGGCGTGCTGATGTTCAGGAAGTCGCGGAAGCCGATGTAGAAGATCACGATCACGATGAGCAGCGGGATCACGGCCCAGCTGGTCTCGAGAGGCAGGTTGTGCAGGGGTCCGTCGCTGCGGAACGCCTGTCCCTTCCGGACCCGGTACTTCACCACGAAGTACAGCATCGCCACCACGACCACCGCGAAGAAGAAGTAGCAGATCCAGTTGATCGCGTAGAACATCGGGTCCACGCTGTCCGCGATGTTGCTGGCGGCAGGCGGCAGCCATGCGGTGCCCTGTGGGGCGGTGTCGGCGGCGAGCGCGGCGGCGAGGGTGTGGAGGGCGGCGATCATGGTTCAGGTCTCAGGGCTGATTCTTGGGGGGTCAGGCCGTCCGGGCCACCCCGTGATCCGCGGATGTCGCGGCCGGCGGCGCAAGCCGGCGCGCGCGAAGTTCGCGGCGGTAAAGGACGAAAAGGGTGGTTCCAAGGCCGATCACGGTGACAAGCCCACCCAACTGCATGATCCGGAAGGCCCACAGCACGTAACCGCCCTTGGCGGGGTCGAACTGGTGGCACCAGAAGACGAACCGGTCGAAAGTCGAACCAAGCCGACCCTCCCCCGCGCCCGTGAGCGCCAGACGAAGGTCGGCGGCCGTTGGCGCGACCCCAGGCAGGTACTGGCTCAGCACGCCCGTGCCGGTCATCGCGAAGACCGCAGCCGGATGCGCATACTCGCCGTCGGGCATGAGCCGGTACGGAAAGCCGACGGCCTCGGCGATCGATCGCACGGTCGCCTCGTCCCCGGTCAGGAAGCGCCAGCCCTTCTCGCCGCCGGCGCGTGCGTACTCGGCCGCATAGCCCTTGCGCTTGGCCGCGGCGAGCTCGGCATTCTCGGCGGGATTGATGCTGATGAACACGACGTCGAACTGGTCTCCGACGGTCCAGTCGAGCCCCTGAAGCCCTCGCACGAGACCGTTGAGCGCAAGACTGCACAGCATCGGGCATCGCATGTAACCCAGTTGCAGAAGGCGCGGACGGCCGTCGGCGAACAGCTGGCCAAGGGTGACGCTCGCGCCCGTCTCGTCACGCAGCGTCGCCTGCATCGGCAGCGAGCGGCCGCGGCAATCGGTGACCTCGAGCCCCTCGAGTTCCTTCGGGGCGGCCGTCGTCTCGGCGCTCGGCGCGAACCCGACGCCATCGAGCGACCGTTGCGCCATCGCGCCACAGGACAGCACCAACGCGGCGAGCGCCGCGAGATGCCGCCGGCAGGATGGACGCGCACGAAGGCTCACTTGGCGGGCGCTCCCGTTGCAGTTGCCGGTGCGGGCGCGGTGGCGGATGCTGCGCCGGCCGGCAGGCCTTCCTTCGCGACGATCTCCATCGCCCGATCGACGGGGATGCGGATCTTCTGGTTCACCTTGCCGTCGGCCTCGGTCCACGGGTATCGCTGGTAGCTGCCGAGCTGCTCCCGCCACTTGGCGCGCACGGCCTCGAGATTGGCATAGGCGGGATCGATCACCTTGGCGTCGGTCTCGCGCGTCTCGGCGTGGAAGTACATCACGCTGGCGGCCACGACGAGCGCGACCAGGATCACGATGCCGGCGAGCGAGAAGAACCAGGTGCTCCCGGGCTCGGGATCATCCAGCTGCGTTGGAATGGCGGAGGTGTTGGCGCTCATGTCGTTCTCCGATCAGAAGTTCTCGAAGCGCAGGCTCTCGGCCAGGCGCGGATCGCCCTTGCACAGCAGGCCCGTGCGCGACAGGCGTGCAAGCGTGCGGCCCACGAGCAGGAACAGCATGCCCACGGACAGCGCGAGCAGGCCGGGGTGCAGCACTGGCGCCGCCTCGTTGGCGTAGGCCGACAGCAGTGCGTCGTAGGTGTCGTACTTCCCGATGTCGTGCGGGATCACCGGCTGGATCAGGTAGCCCAGGTCGACCCAGTGGAAGACCAGCATCCACGTCACGCCGAAGGTCAGCGTGCCACGCCAACGCTTGGTCCAGCGGCTGATCAGGAAGAGGAACGGGATCACGAAGTGGCCGAACAGAAGCGCCGCGCTGACGATGCGCCACTGCCCGATCTGGCGAGCCAGGAACCAGGTGGTCTCCTCGGGCACGTTGCCGTACCAGATCAGCATGTACTGGCTGAAGGCGATGTATGCCCAGAACA
This sequence comes from Phycisphaerales bacterium, assembly GCA_044337135.1. Taxonomy (GTDB): domain Bacteria; phylum Planctomycetota; class Phycisphaerae; order Phycisphaerales; family SM1A02; genus SYAC01. The sequence goes on from JBIIOC010000025.1 coordinate 10,868, forward strand.
CCACGCCGAAGCCGAAGAGCAGCTTGCCCAGGTCCTGGTAGTGCTCGGGCGTCACGAGGTCCTTCAGCAGGCCGTGCCCCTGGGCGCGCAGGCAGATCAGCGCGATCGCGGAGAAGCCGCCGGCGCAGCACGCCGCGAAGAAGTAGACGCCGAACATGGTGCTGAACCATGCCGGGTTGAGGCTCATGATCCAGTCGAAGGCGGCGAAGGTGGTGGTGAGGCCGAACAGGATCGCCGCGGGGCCCGCCCACTTGCCCATCTTCTCGGAGCGCGCCACGCTGTGATCGCTGTCCTGCGCGACCGAATTCGACACGAAGAAGCGTGCCAGCAGCGCCCACACCAGCAGGTAGGCCGCGGCGCGGATCATGAAGAATCCCGGGTTCAGGTAGGCGGCCTTCTTGGCGACGAGCGCGGCCTCCTCCGGCGCGATCTCGCGCAGGTGGTCAAGGTTGGCCCACGGGAACAGGGTGTCCAGGTGGCCGTCGAACCAGAGCCACGCGATCGGCAGGAAGCCCAGCCACAGCCACATCAGGTTGGCGGCGATTCCCTCGGCCACGCGGCGCACCACAACGCTCCAGCCCGCGCGGGTGAGGTGCTGGATGATCACGAAGAACAGCGCGCCGAGCGAGAGCGACACCGCGAAGAGCCATGCCTGCAGCCAGGCCTTGGCCGCGAATCCGGGGTTGGCTCGAACCATCGCGAAACCGACCACCAGCAGCACGATGCCTGCGATGGTGAGGGCTCGCGAGCGCGGCGCAAGGCGCTCGCCCGAGATGGCGGACGCGGGAATCGAGTTGGCGTTCAGGGCATGCGCCATGTCACTTCGCCTCCGCCAGCGTGGTGCCGGCCGGCACGTCCGAGGGACGCGCGTTCTGACTTCGCTGCAGGGTCTTCACGTACGCCGCGATCGCCCAGCGATCCTCGACCGGGATCTGGCTGCCGTAGCCGGCCATGTTGCGGATGCCGTGCGTGATCGTGCTGAAGAGCTGGCCGACCGGCTGCACCGTGACCGTCTCGTCATGCACCAGGTTCTTCGCGGCCACCCACACCGTGCCGTTGACCGGCCCGTTCGTGTTGGCGACCAGTTCCATCGCCTTCTGGTTCACCAGGCCATCACCGTTGCCGGTCTCGCCATGGCACACCGAGCAGTAGATGTTGTAACGCTCCTGGCCGCGCTTCAGCGTGGCCAGCGTGAGAGGAACCTGCGGAGGCAGCGCCGCGGCCCAGGCGCCGTTGGCGACGCCCTCGTAGAGGAAGCCGTCGACGTAGGTCTCGCCGCGCGCCACGGCGTTCTGCACCGGCGGGCGCATGGTGCGACGATCGGCGAAGAGCGGATTCACGGCCTGCGTCTTGAACTTGGACTGGAAGTCCATGTCCTGGATGATGTGCACGGGCAGGTTCGGGTTCGGCGTGGCGCGAACGCGCGCGATCACCGCCGGAGGAACCAGCAGGCAGAGCAGCGCGATCAGACCGACGTAGATGAAGATTCGCGGCATGTCAGGCCTCCACCGCCTCGACGGCCTTCGCGCCCAGGCCCTTCAGGAACGCTTCCGTGCGACTGCGGAAGAAGCGCGGGTCGCGCGACTGGATCACGATGAAGAACCTGTCGTCCGTGGCGCGCAGGAAGCGCTTGTTCGCCAGCAACGGATGGGAGAGCCACGGCAGGCCGTTCAGCAGGAGCATCAGGCCCACGCAGCTGGTCGCCGCCAGAAGGATCGTGAGCTCGAACATGACCGGGATGAACGCCGGCAGGCTGATGAGGGGCTTGCCGCTGATGAGGAACGGGTAGCCCGTCACCCACACGAGCGCCCACACCGACAGGCTGCTGGCGTTCGTGAACGCCTGCAGGATGAAGCCCACCGTGGTGCCGGTCAGGCCAGCGCCAAAGACCAGCAGCGGCAGGATCGTGCGCTGGATGCCCATGGCCTTGTCGAGCCCGTGCACCGGGAATGGCGTGTGACAGTCCCACCAGCGATAGCCCGCCTCGCGCACCTTCTCGGCGGCGTGCAGCAGCGATGCAGGATCATGGAACTCGGCGAGAACGCCGTGGATCTTCGGGCTCGGCGCGGACTGCGCGCTGGCCGGCGAACTGGATGGAGCGAAGGTCGTCATCTCTTGGGATTCCGGTTCTTCAATCAGGGTGCTTCAGGAGCGTGCGGCGCCTCGGGGCTGGCGTGCGCGGCGTGCGCGTGGCCCGCGCCGTGGTGATGCCAGCCTTCCCAGTGCGGGTCGGCCTGCGGCATGGTGGCCTTCACCTCGGCCACCGCGATCATGGGCAGGTAGCGGCAGAACAGCAGGAACAGCGTGCCGAACAGGCCGAAGGCGCCCAGCATGGTGCCCATGTCGACCCAGGTCGGCGTGAAGAAGTCCCAGCTCGTCGGCAGGAAGTCGTTCGCGAGACTCGTGACGATGATCACGAAGCGCTCGAACCACATGCCGATGTTCACCACCAGGCTCAGCGCGAACATGAGCGGAATGCTGGTGCGGATCCTCTTGAACCAGAAGAGCTGCGGCGTGATCACGTTGCAGCTGACCATGATCCAGTAGGCCCACCAGTACTGGCCGAACGCGCGGTTCACGAACGCGAACTTCTCGTAGAGGGCGCCCGAGTACCAGGCGATGAAGAACTCCATCGAGTACGCGTAGCCCACCATGCATCCCGTCACCAGGATGATCTTGTTCATGTTGTCCAGGTGGCGCAGCGTGATCATGTCCTTCAGGCCGAACATCTGCCGGGCGGGCACGGCGAGCGTGACCACCATGGCGAAGCCGCTGAAGATGGCGCCCGCCACGAAGTACGGCGGGAAGATCGTGGTGTGCCAGCCGGGCAGCTGGCTCACGGCGAAGTCGAAGCTCACCACGCTGTGCACGCTGAGCACGAGCGGCGTGCTGAGCGCGGCGAGCAGCAGGTAGGCGCGCTCGTAGCGGTGCCAGTGGCGGTTGCTGCCCCGCCAGCCCAGCGAGAAGAGTCCGTAGGCGAACTGCTGGATGGTCCCCTTGGCCCGGTCACGCAGCGTGGCCAGATCGGGGATCAGTCCCACGTACCAGAAGAGCAGCGACACCGTGAAATAGGTGCTCACCGCGAACACGTCCCAGAGCAGCGGGCTGCGGAACTGCGGCCACATCTCCATCTGGTTCGGGATCGGGAAGAGCCAGTAGGCCAGCCACACGCGGCCCACGTGGATGCCGGGGAAGAGGCCGGCGCAGATGACCGCGAAGATCGTCATGGCCTCGGCGAAGCGGTTGATGCCCGTGCGCCACTTCTGGCGGAACAGGAACAGGATCGCGCTGATCAGCGTGCCCGCGTGGCCGATGCCGACCCAGAACACGAAGTTCGTGATGTCGAAGGCCCACATGACGGGGTTGTTGAGTCCCCACACGCCGACACCCGTGAAGATCAGGTAGTTCACGCAGACGCCGAGCAGGCCCACCAGCGCCAGGCTCACCACGAACGCGGCGTACCAGACGAATGGGGGACGGTTGCTCTCCGCCACCTGGCAGACCTGACGGGTCACCTGGTGGAACTTGTCCATGTGCAGGACAAGCGGCGCGCGCTTTCCCGGCACGTCACCGGTGTTGTCGGTTTCCTCGAAGCCGGGCAGCCGGCCCGTGCGGGTGTTGCCTGGGATCGCGCTCATGCCTGCGCTCCGTTCCTCGGGGTGGCCGAAGCATGGCCGCCGTGGCCGGCATCGCTGCCGTGGCCGTGGTCATGCCCGTGATCATGGGCGCCGTGATCGACGCCCGGGTTGCTGACGCGCGCGAGGTACTTCAGTCGCGGCTTCACGTTGAGTTCCTCGAGCATGCCGTAGGAAACCTTGCTGCCGTGCAGCTTGGCCACCTGGCTGTTCGGGTCGTTCAGGTCGCCGAACACGATCGCTCCGGCAGGGCAGGCCTGCTGGCACGCGGTCTGGATGGCGCCGTCGGGAATGGAGAAGTTCGGCTTGCCGCTGGCGGTGCCGCCGGCCTTCACCCACTCGTTCTTGTACTTGATCTTCGCCTGCGCGATGCGCTGCACGCAGAAGGTGCACTTCTCCATCACGCCGCGCATGCGCACGGTGACCTCGGGATTGAACTGCATGCGCAGCCACTCGTCGGGTCCGGTCTCCACGAAGTAGTCCGGCTGCACCTGCAGCGGGCCCTTCTGGTCGCGGATCGGGTCACGGCGCTGGTAGTCGAAGAAGTTGAAGCGACGCACCTTGTAGGGGCAGTTGTTGCTGCAGTAGCGCGTGCCGATGCAGCGGTTGTAGACCATGTTGTTCAGGCCGTCGGCGTCGTGCACCGTCGCGGCGACCGGGCAGACCTGCTCGCAGGGCGCGTTCTCGCACTGCATGCAGGTGACCGGCTGCACCGAGAAGCCGTCGGGCTTCTTCGGGTCTGCACCGCGGAAGTAGCGGTCCACGCGGATCCAGAACATCTCGCGACCGCGCTTGACCTGGTCCTTGCCCACGATCGGGATGTTGTTCTCGGCCTGGCACGCGGTGACGCACGACTGGCAGCCGGTGCAGGTGGTCAGGTCCACGCTCATCGCCCAGCGGAACTGCGCCCCGTCGAGGTTGCCCTCCTGCCACAGGCTCAGGCGGTGCGGCACGTGCGCGGCGTGCGCGGCGAAATCCGGATGGTGCTTGTAGTTCTCGAGCGAGGTGCCGCGCACGAGCGACGGCAGTCGATCCTGAACGCCCTGGTGCGGCACGCTGGGGATCAGCGCGGCATCGATGCTGCCGTGATCCTGCGTGTGGGCGAACTCGTAGGTCTCTCCGGTGGGCTGCACGCTTGCCCCGCGGACCATCGCCATGCTGGCGGTGGTGCGCATCGGATAGGCGTTGAAGCCCGCATCCTTCGCGAGGCTTCCGGCGCTCTCGCCGCGCCCGCCACCGAGCGCGATCGCGGCGCTGTCGTCGGCCATGCCGGGCACCGGGAAGACCGCGGCCTGCATGCCGCGATCGCCCGCGCTGACCTTCACCATGCTGCCCTGCTTCACGCCCAAGCGGGTCGCCGTGGCCGGCGAGACGAGCAGCGCGTTGTCCCAGGTGATCTTGGTGACGGGGTCGGGCAGTTCCTGCATCCAGCCGATGTTCGCGAAGCGACCATCGAGCACGCGGCTGTCGGGAATGAAGCAGAGCTCGATTCCCGCGTCGCGCGTCGCAGGCTGCGCGTCGGCCAACGCCGACACCGCCTTCGCGACCTCGCCCGCACGCAGCGAAGCCGAGGGATTCTGCGGCGTGCCAACCGATGCGACGCCCTTGTCGAGCCAGCCACGCCAGGCGGCCTCGAAGGCCGAGCCGGAGAGACCGCTCGAGGCCATGAAGGCGCGGCGCACGATCGTGTAGCCGTCCCTGGGCTCGCTGCCGCCGAGCAGGCGGGCCAGCACCTCGATCGCGCTCGGGCCACCCTGCGCCGGATCGATGAGCGGCTGGATCAGCGGCTGCTGGATCGACTTCGTGCCATCCGGCGACGAGACGTCGCCCCAGCACTCCAGGAAGTGCGCCTGCGGCACATGGAAGGTGCACGCGGCCTCCATGCTGGTCTCGTCACGGTGATACGCCAGGCGCGCGACGTTGGGGACCTTGGCCATCGCCTTCGCGAAATCAAGGTCGGCCGGCGCGTCGTAGCACGGGTTCGAGCCGAGCACGATCAGCGTGTCGACCTTGCCGGCCGCCATCGCCTTGGCGAGCTCCTCGATGCCGAGGCTCGACTCGTCCGCGGCGGACATCGCCAGCGTGGTGCCGTTGGCGCCCAGCGCGTGGTTGATCGCGGCGACAAGGGCGTGCACCTCGGCCGACTGGCCGGTGCCGCAGCGCACGAATGCCGCGCCCTTTGACGCCTGAAGATCCTTGACCATCTGGCCGAAGATCTCCTGGTCGTGCTCGCCGAGCATGCCCTTGGCGGCAGCCGCGGCAGTCAGTCGATCGATCGCGGCCGTCAGCGACGCGTCACCGCCAACACCGAGTGCCTTGGCAAGCATCGCCGCAAGCACGGGCACGTCGCCACGACGCACGGCCACGCGATTGTCGGCGGACATGCCGGTCACGGTGAGGTGAGGCTCGAACACGTAGAGCCGGTTCTGCGTCTGCTTGGCCGGATCCTGCGCCGACAGACGGCGGTTCGCCGCCCAATCGCGGGTGTGGCGCAGCGCCAGCGGCTCGGTGCCGAGCATGTCCCAGTCGAGCGAGACGATGATCCGGGCCTTGTCGACCTGCGGCGTCACGCGCATGGGCGAGCCGAACGCGATGGCGGTTCCCTGCAGCGACGAAGTTCCGGCGAGTGCCTCCCACGCCGTCACGGTCGCCTTCGGGAATGTCTGCTTCACGCGCGAGAGCATGTCGCGCATCGAGGGGCTCGAGGTGGCCGGCATGAGGATCGCCAGACCCTCGCCCTGCTTCGCGCCGAGCGCCTTCGCGCGCTCCGCGAGGAACGCATCGAACTCGGCCATGTTCGAGACCTTGCCCGACCTGAACACCTGTCGGCTGCGCTCGGGGTCATAGAGCTCGAGCACGCGTGCCTGCATCCAGGAGGTGCTTCCACCACCCCAGAACGGGTGATCGGGATTGCCGTCGAGCTTGATCGGACGACCGTCGAAACTGGTGGCGATCAGGCCATAGCCCACGCCGCGCAGCTCGCACGCCGTGGCATAGGTCACCGGCACGCCGGGCGTGCGGTTCGCTGGCTGGCTCGCGTTGGGAACGATCTGGCTCTCGGGCCAGCGGCGGCAGCCGGCAAGTCCAAGGCCCGCCAGCGCGAAGCCCGCGCCCATGATCTTGATGAAGGTGCGTCGGTCATCACCCTCGAGGGTGTCCGCGGCGGCCGGGAATTCGCGATGCGCGAACGCCAGCGCCTGCGCGTCCTGATCGCGTTCGCCGAGCGAGCGCCACCACGAGACGCCCTTGCGCGCATCGACGGTTCGCTTGGGCTCGCTGCCGGAGCAGCCACAGCCGCCCGTCTCGGCCTGCGCCACTGGGAGCGGGATCGTCCGGTCGTTTCCGTTCAGCGATGACATGTGGAGCAGTTCTCGCTTGGATGAATGTTGAAGGTCTTCTGGAGCTGCTCGCGCTGTTCGCGCGTCAGTTCCTTCTTCTGGTCCCAGGACAGGTTGGTGACCTGCGCGGCCGGTCGCAGCCGGTCGACCGGCTCGCGGTGGCACTCGAGACACCAGCCCATGCTCAGCGGCGCCACGCGATACACCTCTTCCATCTGGTCGACGCGACCGTGGCACTCCACGCACCCGACGCCACGGTTCACGTGCGCGGCGTGGTTGAAGTAGGCGTAGTCACCAAGCTTGTGCACCTTGACCCACTCGATGGGCATGCCGGTCTCGTAGCTGGCGCGAACCTTCTCGAGCTTCGGGCTGTCCTTGTGGATCTGCGTGTGGCAGTTCATGCACGTCTGCGTGGCGGGCACTGCAGCGAAGCCGGCCTGCTCGACCGTGTTGTGGCAGTAGCGGCAGTCCATGCCGAGCTTGCCCGCGTGGGTGGCGTGGCTGTAGGGCACGGGCTGGTGGGGCATGTATCCAGCCTCGAGGGTCTTGGGGCTGAACCCATAGGCCACGAACATGACGGCGTAGAGCGGAGCAACGGCGCCGACCACCAAGACAAAAGGAAGGAGGGCGTTGGTCCAGCGTGGGAAGAGGAAGCGGCTCACGGCCTGGGGGGTCCTCAGGAAGGAGGCGAGGCGACTTTGTGCCATTTTTCACAAAGTCGAACCATGATGGTAGGGAAATTTCGGGGGTCGTGCCACAGGAACCATTCCGGGAGGATATCTGGATCGTCAGCTCCGGATATCTACGGCCCCACCCCCTCTTCGATACCTTCACACTTCCATGCTTGAGCAGGTCGTGATCCCGGCGCTGGTAAGACGAATCGACACGCCAACAGAGGCGACAGTGCTGATTCGTATGTTATCGGAAGTTATGGCTGAGCCAACCGGCTTGGCGGCCCCCACGCTGGAGCAGGCCTTCTCGGAAAGACTTCGGCGAGGCGGAGTTGCGACACCTGAAGGCGTCGGATTTCCACACGCCGTGATCGCCGGCGTTCGCCGAACCTGCGTTGGACTGATCAGCCTGCCCTCCGGCGTGAAGCTCGACTCCAACCAGCCAGCGAGCGATCTGGTCTTCGCGATCGCTGGCGATGCGGCCCGGCCCTGGGAACACGTGCGCCTGCTCGCGCGACTCAGCAGGATTTCCGTGGATGAGTCCGCCCGGCGGCGCCTTCGGTCGGCTCCGGACGGCGCCGCCCTGCTCGCGACACTCCTGCAGGAGGACGCCAGCCATGAGTGAATCCGGCTCGAGCGACCTGCAACTGCTGCTCCTGATCGCGCGCACCGAGGAGAGTTTCGATCCCGTGGTGACTGCCCTGCTCGATGCCGGCATCACCGGTGCGACGGTGCTCGAGAGCCGCGGTATCGGCGCGATCATCCGCTCGGAGATGCCGATCTTCGCGGGCCTCGCGGCACTGCTACCGCAAGCGACCGGCAGCCGCGTGATCCTGTCGATCGCGAGCCCCGAGCGCATCGCCGCGCTGATGCGCTATCTGGACCAGCTGCCTCGCGAGCGCCGACCGATCGGCGTCACGCTTCCGGCGCGGCAGGTACTGGGCCTGGAACCGTGACCACCCTGGCCGCGGCCACCTCGCTTGGCGGTGTGCCCGAGGCCATCGCGGCGCTCGCGGTTGGCGGCACGGCGCTGCTGCTCGCGTTCGCCTCGCTCACGCGACCCGCGGCTCGTCTTGCACGCTGGCCGCTCGCCAGCGCGCTGCTTGGCGGCGGCTGGATCGCGCTGGCCTGCGGCGTGGCGCTGGGGCCGTTGGGAGTCGGGCTTCTCCGTCGCGAATCGGTCGCCGAACTGGAGCCGCTTGGACAGATGTGTCTGGCATGGATCGGGCTGCTGGTGGGGATGCAGATGAAAGGCAGCCTGCTGGCTGCCGTGCCGCCGTCGCTGCTTCGATGGATCATCCTGGACGCGATCGTGAGCTTCGCGGGCGCCGCGACGGTGGCGTGGTGGGCGCTCCGCACGGCGGCCCCCCAGACCGACCTGCGCTCGATGTGGCCCCTGCTGGCGATGGTTGGCGCGGCCTCGATCGGCTGGTCCGGCGAGCTGCGATCGCTGCACGGTCTCGATGCGCGCGCATCGCGCGTGGCGGCGCTGATCCAGGGCGGTGCGGGACTGGCGAGCGCCATCGCGATCGTCGCGTCAGACATGTTCACGATGAAGCCAGGCGGCTCGACTTCGTTGATCACCACGCTCGCGATCGCGGCAGCGGCGACGCTGGCCCTGCGCTCGACCCTGGGCACGGAGACCGGCAACCAGGGCCGCCTGACGCTGGCGCTGATCGGCACGCTCGCGCTCGTGGCGGGCGCCGCGGCCCTGACCGGCACCAGCACGCTGCCGGGCGCCTTTCTCCTGGGCATGGCCATCACCAATCTCCGGGGAGGCTCGATGCGCCGCATGGAGCGACTGGTCTACGAAAGCGAGCCCGCCGTGGCGGCGGTCTTCTTCCTGCTGAGCGGGATCATCCTTGGGCGCACGCCGGGCTGGTGGCCGTGGATGATCGCGGGCGGCCTGCTGCTGGTGCGAATCGTTGCCAAGCCCGTGGTGGCGCGCATCGCGCTTGGCAGCGCGTGGGACGAGCCAGGTGCCCAGCGGCTTCGTCCGGCGCCGGTGCGACAGGCACCGATCGCCGTGGCGCTTGCGGTGGCGACGCTGCTGGCGCATGACACGGGCGCGGAGCGCGGATGTCTGCTGGCGCTCGTCCTGTGCGGACTTGGAAGCGGCGTTCTTCCGCTTCTCTGGAGAGCCCAGGCATGAGGCGTGCGCTCGCGCTCATCGGAAGCCTGACGCTGCTCATCGTGGCCGTTGGCTTGCTGCGAGCCTGGGGCGACGCCGGAGACGCGGGATCCATGCTCCCGGGGACGCTTGGCGATCTGCCACGCATCCCCGTGCCTGGCGTGGGCACCGCCGCCCTCTCGCTTGGACTGCTGCTCGTCGGCTCGTTCGTGCTTGGAGAACTTGCGGCGATGATCGGGCTGCCGCGCGTGAGCGGCGCCCTCCTGTTCGGACTTCTCACGGGACCGCAGCTCCATGCCGCCTTGCGGCTGCCGCTCCCGGCGCTCGTGCCACAGGCGGAACTCGACTACCTGCAGTTCGTCGACGCGCTTGCCGTCAGCCTGATCGGCCTTGTCGCTGGCGGCGAGATCCGCATCGGGTTCCTGCGGCGATCGGGTGGAATGCTGGCACGCCTGGTCGCGGCCGAGATGTCGGGCGTGCTGCTCATCGTCGGCGCGGGCATCGCGACGTTCGCGAGCATGATTCCCCTGCTGAGCGAACGGAGTGTCGGCGAGCGTTGGTACCTGGTGGCCGTGCTCGCCGCCATGGCGGTGGCCAACAGTCCCGCGATCGTCACGGCGATGCTTCGCGAGACGCGCGCATCCGGACCGTTCGCGCACCTGGCGCTCTCGATCACCGTCGTGAAGGATCTGTCGCTGGTGATCATCGTGAGCGCGCTGCTCGCGGCGTGGTCCACCTCGGGGACCGGCGGCGGTGGTGCCGCGCTGGGCGTGGTGTGGCATCTGGCGGGCTCCTTGCTCGTGGGCATCGTGGTCGCGGTGGTGCTGGGAGGCGTCACGCTCCGGACACGCGGACGACTCGACCTGCTGGTCGTGGTCGTCGGGTTCTCGATCGCGCTGGCCGGACGCATGCTGTCGATCGCGCCGCTGCTGGCGGGCATCACGGCGGGTTTCGCGCTTGCCAACGCCGCCCCCAACCGCACGCGACGCCTGTTCAACTCGATCGACGACCTGCTTCCGGCGACCTATGCGCTGTTCTTCGCCGTGGCCGGCGCGCGCATCGGACTCTCGGGGCTGGCGGCGCTCTGGCCGCTCGCGCTCGGCATCTCGGCCCTGCGGCTCGCGGGTCTCTGGATGGGCATGCGGGCCGGATGCGCCTGGGCAGGCGTGCGGCCTCCCGTGCGGACCTGGCTCTGGACGAGCATGGTTCCGCAGGCCGGCGTGAGCATCGCGCTCGCGGCGGAGGCCCGCAACACCTTCGCGGGACAGCCCTGGGCCGACCTGCTGCATGCGGTGCTGCTGTCCGTGGTCGCGCTGCACGAGATCGTGGGGCCTCCCCTTCTGCGGCTGGGTCTGCTTCAATGCGGCGAGGTCCGCCGATGATCGACACCCATTGCCACCTGACCTTCTCGCAGTACGACGGCGCGATCGACGCCGAGATCGCGCGCATGCGCGAAGCCGGCGTGCGCGGCTGCATCACCGTGGGCACCACCAGCGCCGACAGCGTGCGCGGACTCGAGATCGCCGGACGCCACGACGGGGTCTGGTGCAGCGCGGGCGTGCATCCGCTGCACAGCGACGAACCGATCGACTGGGGAGCGCTGCGCGCGTGTGCGCAGCATCCGCGCTGCGTGGCGTGGGGCGAGCTCGGCCTGGACAACCACTACCCCACGCCGGTGCGCGCCACGCAGCTGTCTGCGCTCGAGGGCCAGCTTGACCGCATCGGCCGATGGAGCGCGGAGGGCCTGCGAAAGCCGATCATCATCCATTGCCGAAAGGCATTCGACGACCTGCTGCCGATCCTCGAGGCGAGCGGCCTTCCGCGGGACCGATTCGTCTTCCACTGCTTCAGCGGCACGCCCGACGAGGCGCAGCGCGTGCTGGACTTCGGCGCGTGGATCAGCTTCACCGGCATCGTGACCTACCGCAACGCGCCCGAGGTGCAGGAGGCGGCGCGACGCGTGCCCGAGGACCGCATCATGGTGGAGACCGATGCGCCCTTCCTTTCGCCCGAGCCGATGCGCACCGCGAAGCCCAACCGGCCCGCGCACGTGATGCTGGTCGCGCGGCATCTGGCCGCGATCCGCGGCGCGGACGAGAACGCGTTCCTGTCGAGGCTGGACGCGAACGCCTGCCTGTTCTTCGGACTGCCCTCGGCCTGATCGCGGGCGCCACGGGCTAGCATCGATCCCATGGACGAAGGCCACCAGGGCGGTCGCGACGAAGGCGGCGTGATGACGCTGGGCGATCACCTGGACGAGCTGCGCCGCCGCATGCTGTGGGCGATCGCGCTGCCGCTTCCGGTCGCCGTGATGGCCTTCGCGTGGGCGGAGCCGATCCGAACATTCCTGTGCCGACCGGCCGTGCAGGCCCTGGAAGCGCACAACCTTCCCACGCAGCTGCAGGTGCTCAGCCCGATCGAGACCCTGGGGACGGACCTGAAGATCTCGCTGGTGACGGCGCTGGTGCTCGGGGCGCCGTGGATCCTGCTGCAGGTCTGGAAGTTCGTGGAGCCCGGCCTGTACGCGCACGAACGTCGCTTCGTGCGACTGCTGCTGCCGATGTCCGCGGCGCTCACGGTCTCGGGTCTTGCGCTGCTGCACTTCCTGCTGATGCCGATGATGCTGGAGGTGCTGGTGGGCTTCGGAAGCGAGCCTCCGCAGCGACTCGAGGCAGCGCCGACGGCGCAGGTCGCCTCGGGTCCCGGCGTGCCGACGCTGCCGGTGCTGACCGAGGCCCCCGCGCATCCCGCGCCAGGCCAGGCGTGGCTCACGCCCGACCATCGTCTCGCCGTGGCCGTGCCCGATGGCGAGGGAATGGTGCAGGTGCTCAGCGTGCCGCTGGTGCAGGGCAGCAGGCTCGCGCAGCAGTTCCGGCTGAGCGAATACCTGGACTTCACGCTTGATTTCGCGCTTGGCACCGCGATCGCGTTCCAGACCCCGTTGATCGTGCTGCTGCTCGGCTGGCTCGGCGTCCTCACGCCGCAGGCCCTCGGGCAGTTCCGTCGCTACGCGATCTTCCTGTCGGTGCTCGTCTCGGCGATCGTGACGCCCAGCGGAGATCCCTTCTCGCTCGCGTTGCTGGCCGTGCCGATCTACGGGCTGTACGAACTTGGAATCCTGCTGCTGCGCGCGGCGCCTCCGGCGGTTGTGGCGCGCGGGGAGGTGCTGTCGCGCCTCGTGCGCGCCGCACGGGGAGGCGCATGAGCGGATTCCTTCGCGGCGTGCTGCGTCGCGAGCGTGCATGGCTGGATCGCATGCGCCTGCGGCATCCGTGGATGGATGCGCGCGACCTTGCGATGATGCGACGCGCGCTGGACCTGGCGCGCACGGCGGCCGCCGCGGGCGAAGTGCCGGTGGGCGCGGTGATCTATCGAGATGGCGAAGTCGTCGCGGAGGCGGCCAACGACCGGGAGGCGACGCGCGACCCCGCCGGTCACGCGGAACTGGTCGCGCTGCGCAGAGCCGGCCAGCGCCTTGGGCGGTGGCGTCTGCATGACTGTCGGATGGCCGTCACGCTGGAGCCCTGCCCCATGTGTGCCGGCGCCCTGGTGAACGCGCGCCTGGGCGGACTGGTGTTCGGCGCCTTCGACCCGAAGGCGGGTGCCGTTGGAACGCTCTACGACATTCCAAGGGATCAGCGCCTGAACCATCGGCTTCCCTGCGCGGGCGGGCTGCTGGAGCCCGAGGCCGTCGGCCTTCTGAGGGCCTTTTTCCGCCAGCGGCGGGTTGGCAAGATCACAACGTCCGAGAATTGCTGATATTTCGTGATCCTTCCGGCCTCTGGTCTGGAACCGCTGGCCAGGCGCGACTCGAATCTCACAGTACGGTGGTCCACCCGTTTTGGGGTGGGGAGCCGCTTCGGCTCCAACTTGGACATCAGGGAGATAGGAAAGGACCTGCCATGCACATGTCGAGGGAAAAGGGTCGCGCCATTGGCGCGAACGGTCGTTCGGTTTTCGGCGCATCCATGCCCTGGCTGATCGCCTCGGTGGCGCTGGCCAAGACCGTCCCGTTCACCGCTGGCCAGTTCAAGGTTGATTCTGGAGCCACCCCGTCCGCGGCCAGTGCCGTGCACGAGAACGTCAAGATGCGCTCGCTGACGATCGGCGATCGCACGCTGCGACTCGACGATGGTCGCCAGCGCGCGCCGATCCATGTTCGCGTGACCGAGGTTGATGCGACAGGTCAGGAGAGCGCACCGATCGACTCGGGGGAGCGTGCACCGCTGGCACTGACACCGGACATCGACCGCCCCGCGGGCATGTCGGCTCTCGATGCGCTGAGCAGTTTCGACCTGGGTCGCATGCTGCGTGGCGATGGCGACAAGGCGCTGCGCGTCCAGGTCTTCCTGTCCATGCAGGAACGCGACGACGACGCGTTCGCCGATGACGCCATGCCTGAATTGGTCGTCTTCGGCGGCACGCAGGGCTCGATCCGGATCACCCCGATTCTCGATGGCAGCCCCGACGTGCCGGCTTCGCTGGCATTTGGTCAGGCTCGCGAGATCCCTGCGGAGACCTTCACGCAGGGGCGTCTGCCCGTGTCCATCGGCTTCGTCGGCGATGTCGACTCGCAGCCGATCGGTGCAGTCGGTCTGGATCTTTCGGGCGATCTTGGAGTGGGTCCCGGCAAGTCGGTCGTCGGCTACCAGATCGATGTGCCTGCGGGCTCGACCGCGCCCGTGAAGGTGCTTGCCAGTGGCGAAGTGGAATTCGGCGCCTACGCGAACTATGCCGATGTCGCCCCCGTGCTGGCGCAGGCCGCGCTTGGCCAGCTTGGCTCGGACAACGCGGCGCTGGATTCCGCGGACGATGCGGCCACGCGCATCGTGGGACCGGTGTTCATGGGTGAGGGTGATGGTCGAACCACCCCGTCGTATCCGGAGCTGCCGGCATCGGCCGACTTCAATTCGGAAACGAAGGG
>JBIIOC010000101.1:0-7439 GCA_044337135.1 Phycisphaerales bacterium
ACAAGGCGGGCCAGCGCGCCAAGCAGGCCCGCGGCCGCGCCACGCGCCTCGAGCGCTTCAAGCGCGACGAGCTGGTCGAGCGCCCGATCGAGCTCGATTCCATGCAGATCCGCCTGCCGAGCGGCCCACGCGTGGGCGACTCGGTGCTGGTGGCCGAGCAGATCGGCAAGAAGCTCGGCGACCGGCAACTCTTCAGGACCTTCGACCTCTTCATCGCTCCGGGCGACCGCATCGGCGTGATCGGCCCCAACGGCGCGGGCAAGACCACGCTCATCCGCACGCTGCTGGGCGAACTCGAGCCCGACGCGGGCACCATCAAGCGCAGCCCCAAGATCCACGCGGGCTGGTTCCGCCAGACGCATGAGCATCTGGACCGCTCGCTCACGATCTGGCAGCACCTGCAGCGCACGGTGCCGGCGCGCCCGGGAGGCGCCAAGCTCACCGAACAGGAGGCGCGCAACATGGCGGGCGCCTTCCTGTTCAGCGGAAGCGAGCAGGAGAAGGTGCTCGGCGAACTCTCGGGTGGCGAGCGGGCGCGCGCGGTGATCGCGGGACTGGTGGCCGGAGGCCACAACCTGCTCGTGCTGGACGAGCCCACCAACCACCTCGACATTCCGAGCGCCGAGCGACTGGAGGAGGCGCTCGCGATGGATCCCGATGACGGCGGATTCGATGGCGCCCTGCTGCTCGTGAGCCACGACCGCGCGCTTCTTGCGAGCACGTGCGAGAAGCTCATCGTGGTCGACGGGCTCGGTGGCGCCACGCTGTTCGACGGCACCTATGACGAGTGGGAGGAGCGCCGTGCGGCCGAGGCGAAGGCCGGGGCGAGGGAATCCGCGAAGCGGCCCGCCCCTGCGGCGCCTGCCAAGCCGGCCACGAAGGTCACCGAGGCCACCCACGCTTCCAAGCCCGCAACGCCCAGGGCCAAGCGCTCGCCGCTCGACAACAGGAGCGCCGAGGAGCTGGAGACCGCCATCGCGAAGATGACCGCGCGGCGCACCGAGATCGACGAGCAGCTCGTCAGTCCGTCGCTCGCGCGGGACCGCTCCAGGCTGGACAAGCTCGTGCAGGAGCGCGCGCGGCTCGAGTCCGACCTGGCCGCCCACGAGGAAGCGTGGCTGCGCAAGCTCGAGGCGAACTGAGCCTCAGCCGACCAGCCATTCGCGCGCGGTCTGCGCCAGCAGGTACGCGTTCAACCCGATGATGACCACCGCGATCGCCCACGCGATCGCGGACAGCGCGGGCCCGTTCACGAATCGACCCATCTTCCGGCGGTCACCGGTGAAGCGCACCAGCGGCACCACCGCGAACCCAAGCTGCATCGACAGGATCACCTGGCTCAGGATGAGCAGTTTCCCCACCCCCTGCTCGCCAGCGATCGAGGCCACGATCACCGCGGGCACCACCGCCACGAGCCGCGTGACCAGTCGCCGCATCCACGGTCTCAACCGCAGGTTCAGGAATCCCTCCATCACGATCTGGCCCGCCAGCGTGCCCGTGAGCGTGCTGGCCTGCCCGCTCGCCAGCAGCGCGACCGCGAACAGCGTGCTCGCGACCGGAATGCCCAGCATGGGCGAGAGCAGCTTGTAGGCGTCGCCGATGTCGGCCACCTCGGCGTGCTCGGTGCCATGGAACACGGCTGCGGCAAGCACCAGGATCGCCGCGTTGATCAGGAACGCGAACAGCAGCGAGACCGTCGAATCGATCGTCGCGAAGCGCACCGCCCGTGCCTTGCCCTCCTCGTCGCGTTCGTAGGCGCGCGTCTGCACCACGCTGGAGTGCAGGTACAGGTTGTGCGGCATCACCGTGGCGCCCAGGATCCCGATCGCGATGTAGAGCATCGATGGATCCGTGACCACCGCAGGCGTGGGCAGCAGGCCACCCATCACGCCCGACCACGACGGATTCGACACCGCCAGCTCGTAGGCGAAGCACGCGCCGATCGTCGCCACCAGGCCGCCCACGATGCATTCCAGGATCCGGAAGCCCCGGCTCTGCAGCAGCAGCACCACCATCACGTCGAACACCGTGATGAGCACGCCCACGACCAGCGGAATGCCGAAGAGCAGGTTCAGCGCGATCGCCGAGCCGATCACCTCGGCCATGTCGCACGCGGCGATCGCGAGTTCGCACAGGCCCCACTGCGTCAGGCCCCAGGCCCGCCCCGAGCTGTCCCGGCACGCCTGCGCCAGATCGCGCTCGGCCACCACCCCCAGCTTCACGGACAGGTGCTGGAGCAGGATCGCCATCAGGTTGCTCAGCAGAATGACGCTGAGCAGCGCGTAGCCGAAGCGCGCGCCGCCGGCCAGATCGGTCGCCCAGTTGCCGGGGTCCATGTAGCCGACCGAGACGAGCAGCCCCGGGCCGGCGAAGGCGAGCATGGTTCTCCAGAAGCCGCCGGCACGTGCCACGGGAACGCTCGCATGCACCTCCGGCAGCGACACGCGCGCGGCCGTTCGAAGCCAGCCGGACCGTGCGATCTGCTCCGAGGGCTCGAGGGACATGCGGCTGAAGATACTGCGCCTCAAAAAAGCCCGACCCGAGCAGCGAGACTCGGGTCGGACCAGCGGTGGATGACCTGTGAGATCCGGAGCTCAGGGCGCCTCGGGCGCCGCCAGATCGATGTCTGGCTCCTGGGCCAGCGCGAGCGTCTCGCGCTCGGCGACCTGGCACGAATCGAGCTGGCCGTCGCGATCCTCGTCGCGGCCATAGCCGCGCGCGATCTCGACCCAGTCGGGAATCCTGTTTGCGTTGCAATCAGCCTCGCAGCCGTCCGGCAGGCCGTTGCCGTTGGCGTCGGTGCTCCAGCCACGCGCGATCGATTCGGCATCGGGCACGCCGTCCTGGTCGCAGTCGGCTCGCTCGAGCATGGCGCTGCCGATGCGCACCACGCCGTCGCTGAAGGCCTGCGTCTCGGAGCCGTCGCCGGAGCCTCCCTGGATGCGCACGTCCGCGCCCTCACCATGCAGGCTCCAGAACTTCGGGGAAAGGTTGCCGTCGAAGATCGCGTCCTCGATGCGCGCGGAGCCGCCGAGCAGGTACATCGCCCCTCCGCTCTCGGCCGACGCGTTGCGGCGGAACTCGCCACCATGCACGTGAACCTCGGCGCCCTCGGCGTACAGGCCGCCACCCCACGCACCCGAGACAAGGCGGTTGGATTCGAGACGCGTGTCGAACAACTCGACCGAGCCGAGCGTGGCGCTCACGCCGCCTCCGAAGGTGCCCGCGGCATTCTCGCGCAGCGTGCATCCATCCATCTGCACCTGACTGCGCCGGCTGTCCACCGCGCCACCGGCCGTCTCGGCCCGATTGGACTCGAAGGTGCAGTCCTCGAAGCGGACGCGCGCGTCCGTCGCGCTTGCACCGCCACGATTGTCGATGAACCGGCACGAGGTGAATCGGGCCGCACCGTCCAGAACGGACGCCCCACGGCCCGATTCGCCCCGGCCTCCCTGGAAAGTGATGCCGTCGAACTGCACGGAGCCGCCGCGAACGCTCGCGACCGGTCCGGTGACGCCATCACCGACCAGACTTGTGGACCCCGCACCCCCCACCCCCCACAGGTGAAGCGTGCGTCCCTGAAGATCGATTCGCTCCCGATACACGCCAGGCGAGACCAGGATCGTCGCGCCGTCCGGCGCCGCATCGATGGCACGCTGGATGCTGGAGAAGTCGCCCGGCACCGACACGGCCTGTCGGACTTCACCCGCCAGCGAGGTTCGCCACTGCACGTCCGTGCTGGAACTCGTCGCGGCGCTGTGGGCAGACCCGATGAAGGAGCCGTTCAGGAAGGCGAAGAACGCGCCCGCACCCGCGACCGAGAGCGTGAACACGCCCCACGCGCGGCGGTTGCGCTGATGCGCGCCGCCATCGACCTGAATGATGCCTTCGCTGATCGGTTCCATCGCTTCGTCTCCAGAAAGAGCGCATACACCGCCTCGTCGGTGCACCTGCACCGCCGAACCACCCCGCCTGCACTGATCTGGTCGTTGTCGGTCGGGCGCGACCCTCCTCGCGTCCGACCATCCCTGGCCTTCCGGGCGTTCCCGCGCCCGCGGCCTTCCCTGACGAGCCCACCCTCCAGGGCCCGTCGTCCAACGACCACACCATCCGATTCGCCGGGGCAAATGCAAGTCCGCCGGCGAATTTGCGCGAAACAAGCCCCTTTCATGGGTTTGCGTCGCGCCGACGGGCTCTTCGACCTGTTCCGGACATGACTGAAGACCGCACGAGGGTTTTTGGTCAGAATGCCGCCATGCCCATGCTCCGCCTCGACTTGCGACGCCTGGCGCGATGGTCCGCGGCGTGGGCGCTCGCCCTGGTCGCCGGTTGCGGCGGCCCCGAGGTCAGGTTCGACACGACACCGGCGCCCCTTTCGACCGCGGCGCTGGTCTCGCTGGGCCTTCGCGACGATCCATCGGCCTGGGGATGCGTGGATGCGTCGCACGACCGCTACCTGCAGCAATGGCGCGAACTCGCGCGGAATGAGGCTCGCGAACTCAGCGACCGCATTCGCGAGGCGCGCGGCCCGCTGCAGCTTGGGGACCGCGAGGCCAACGGCATGGCGGATCTCTACGAGCAGCTGGCTCGCCGTCACGCGCAACTCATGCGCAGGCTCGAGACGCTTGACGATGGACTGCTTTCGGACTGGAGCCAGTGCCTCGGCAAGGACTGGGGCGACCGGCTCGATGCCCTGCGCATCGATCGATCCATCCAGCGTTCACGTGCCATCGCCGAGGCCGGTGGGCCGGCGATCCTGGACCTGCGACTGATGATTCCCGGGCTGCAGTTCGACGACGCCGCGCGCGAGGCGATCCGCCGCGAGATGCTCGACTACGCGCAGAAGCTCGAGCCCCTCGCGCGGCAGCTCGCGCAGGCGCGACTGCAGGCTCCGCTGCAGCGCCAGCGCGAACTGGAGCGACAGCGCAGCGCCACCGACAAGCCCGACCTGAAGGCCTTCGACGAGACGCAGCGCCGACGCGAGCGTGGCCTGGTGGACAGCATTCTGCAACTGGGCCTTGCGTCGGTCGACCGACTGAAGGACACGCTTCCGGAGGGTCCGCGCGAGCGGCTTCGTGACGCGCTGGTGGACGCCGCCGACCAGGGTCGGCCTCGATTCGGCATGGAACTGCTCGCGCCCATCGCGGTCGAGCTGAAGCCGATCGACGACAGGACCCGCGGCGAGGCTCGCACCGCCATCGAGGCGCATGAGACCGCCGATCGCCTGCTGCGGGAGCGCTTCGCCACGCTGGCCCAGCGCGACGCGACCGATCCTTCGCTCGCCGAGATCCGCGCACAGCGACGGCAGATCCTCAAGGCGCTCAACGCGAAGGTGCTCTCCCTGCTGCCGGAGTCCATGCAGCCCTCGATGAAGCGCGTGCAGGGCGAGAGCGTCGCGGAACTTCGCCGCGAGATGGACCTGATCCTCGATCCGGCGGTCGCATCGCGCCTGCAGGCGCAGTTGCCCGACCCCGAGCCATCGGCGCCCGTGCATCGCCTGCCTGTCCGCAACGGCACCAACAGCCTGCTCCAGATGCTGCCCCCCGACTTCGCCGCGTGGGCGGCGATCCGCCTGCCCGGCCTTGCGGAGGGCGATCTGGATCGCAGCGAACCGATCCGCCTGCTCGTGCAGGACGCTGGCGAGCGATGGACCGCCGAGATGCAGACCTCGCTCACGCGGCTGGAGCCCTTGACCAAGCCGATCACCGACTCGCTGGGCGACCCGCAGGTCACGCTGAACGAGACGCAGCGACGGGTGCGGGCGGCCATCAGCGAATACGACGCGATCCGCGCCAACCTGCAGCGCATCGAGGACGACGTGTTCGAGAGCGCGGCCGCCGTGGCGGGACTTCAGCGCACCGATCCTCGGATGGAGCGACTTCGGGTCGAGCGCGCGACCGAGTTCTCGGGACTCGCCTGGAGGGATCTTCCGGTGCACACGCTGTTCCGTCTGGATCGCGAGGCGACGATCGACCTGCCGACCGTGCTGGAGGAGATGGACCTGTCCGCCGGTGCACGAGCGATCGCGGACATGATCCTGGTGGACAACGCGGTGGCCCTGATCGAGTCCAGCGAGGCGCTCCGCGCCGCCTGCGTGGGGGCGTTGCGCTCGGTGGTGCTGGACCTGAAGCGCGCCACGCTGCGCGGCATGCCCGAGCGGCAGATGGGCCCCGAACTGGAGCGCGCCGTGCGCTCGGCTGCCACCGGCGTGGCGGTGGTCGCGCAGACGCGCATGGAACTGCAGCGCTCGCTCATGCAGCAGATCGCCGAGGCGCTCACGCCGGCCGAGGCGCGCGAGCTCCGGCGCGCCTACTGGGAACGCGCCTTCCCCGAACTGTTCGTGGAGCGTCGGCCCTGCGAACCGGTGATCGACCGTCTGGTGGAGAGCCTGCCGCCGCAGGGCGACCTGCGGGCCGCCGCCGATGCGCTGGTGGAGGCCCGCGCGATGGCGCTCGATGCAGCGATTCCCGACCTGGTGGATGCTCGCCGCCAGTGGATGAGCGACGCCAACCGCATCGGGCGCGGCACCTTCACGGAGATCGAGCGGCAGGCCCCCGCGCTCGGCGTGGCGCTGCGGATCCGCGACGAGATCAACGCGCGCATGCTTCGCAGCCTGGCGAGCCTTCACGGCGACGATCCCGCGGCGTGGGAGGCGGTGGCCTCATGGACGCGCGAGCGCCCCTTCGCCTACGAGCAGGTCAGCCCTCGCCCAGCGGCGCCGAGGAAGTGACCTTCTTCCCGATCATCAGGTAGTTGAAGCCACGCAGGAAGAAGTTGCCCTCGATCGCCGCGCGCGCGAAGTCGCCGCGCTCGAGCTTGCTGTTGTGGCGGACGACGCTGATCACGTCGACCATCGTGAAGAGCCGGCGCATGCGCGCGAACAGCTCGAATCCGATCGGCATGAATGTTCCGCCCCCACCACCCTTGGCGCCGCGCCGCTTGCGCCACGAGTCGCTCACGTAGACCGCGCAGTAGCGCCGGTCCTTCATCACGCGGTGCATCTGCCCGAGCACGCGCTCCATCGCCTCGTAGTACGCGGCGCCGTCGTCGTCGCCCGAGGCGTCGAGCCTGCCGATGCAGCGCGGATCGTCCGAGTAGTTGACGTGGGTGGAATACGGCGGATCCACGAAGGCGAAGTCCACGCTCGCATCGGGCAGCGGAAGGCTGCGCGCGTCGGCCTGCCGGATCTCCTCACGGGTGGGCGCAAGGTCGAAGCCGACGCCCTTGCGCTTCATGAGCGAACACACGTCGATGGTGGTGCCCGAACCGCACATGGGATCGAGCACGGTGTCGCCCTCGCGGGTGTACCGACTGAGCAACTGCCAGATCACCCAGGACGGCGTGGCGCCCACGTAGTCCTTGTCCCCCTGCACGGTGACGGTGAAGCCGTCCGCATCCTTCATGTCGAAGTGCTGGCTGGGGTACTCCCAGAGCGTGCT